>DASQAH010000267.1:0-8375 GCA_035635835.1 Gemmatimonadales bacterium | reverse complement strand
GCCTGTGATGGCCTCGGTCGACGAGTTCGAGATCACGATCCTCGGCCGGGGCGGACACGCCGCCGCGCCGCACCAGACGATCGACCCCGTCCTGATCGCCGCGCACGTCGTGACCGGGCTGCAGAGCCTCATCGCCCGACGCCGCAACCCGTTCGAGGAGGGCGTCCTCTCCATCACGCAGGTTAGCGCCGGCCACGCCTTCAACGTGATCCCCGGGCGTGCGGATCTGCGCGGCACGGTGCGGACCTTCGGCGGCAAGTTCTGGGAAGAAGCGCAACGGCTCGTCGAGGAAGCGACCCGAGGAATCGCCGGGGCGTTCGGCGCGAGCGCCGAGATCCGGTACCGCCGCCTCAGCGGGCCGTTGGTGAATGACGAGAGCATGACGGCGCTGATGAAGGGCGTAGGGGAAGGAATCGTGGGGAAGGAGCGTGTGATCGGTGGAGTACGGACCATGGGGGGCGAAGATATGTCCTACTTCCTCCGCAAGGTCCCCGGCTGCTTCGCCTTCGTCGGCTCGGCGCCGCCGGGCAAGACCGCCTCGCCGCACCACAGCCCAACATTCGACATCGACGAGGACGCGCTCGTCATAGGGGCCGAACTGCTGGCCCAGACGGCGGTGAGGTACCTAGAGGATTCCGCAAGGTGAGAAGCCCCATATTTCCGAATTGTGTCCTGAGACTCACGCGCCTGGCGCTTCGTCCGTTGGAGCGGCCGATAGGGGAGCTCCTGTGGTGGGTCGTGACACGCCACTGGCACCACCAAGAGTTCGACGGTTTTTGTCTAGTAGATTGGGTTAGCGATCCAAAGACGCGGGAGCATTGGGACCTCTTCTTCTCGAAGACGACCCAAGCCCTCCAACTTGTCTTCTCAAGCGACCCTAAACGACTCGCGCGCATGCGACGGGACATGCCTCGGGTCGTGCTTGTGAGCGGTGGCGGAAACCTTTACACGCACGGTTGGCGCGCCTGCGAGCTTGATGTATCGCAACTGCCAGAGGCCACGCCGCTTAGCCTCTCTGTAACGCTGGTTCATGAAGCTACACACGCGAGACTCTGCAAAGCTGGAATCACGTACTGGTCGGAGGATCGGCAACGCGTCGAAGCTGCATGTCTGGGCTCGGAAGCGGCCTACGCTCGAAGACTCCCCGATTCTGCCGAGTTGCGCGAGCTCCTCAAGTGGCGCCAAGAGTCGCTGCGCAAGCAGTGGTGGACTGACTATCACCTTCTCAAGAGGAAGTTGGGAAGAGCGCAGGCCGACCGTCTCCCTCGGTGGGCGCGACGATTCATAATGGCAGTCTATGCGGCTGGCCGGGGCACCAGATAGTTCCCCGAACGCGCGTCCTTAGGCGGCGGGTGAGCGAGCCGGGCTTCAGCGCGCAGGTAGATTATGTTCAATGAACCTCCTCGCCGCCGAACCGTCCGCCTACCTTAAATCCGCCGCTCACCAGCCGGTGCACTGGCGCCCCTGGGGTGAAGAGGCGTTCGCTCGCTCTCGGGCCGAGGACAAGCCGATCCTGCTCGACATCGGTGCCGTGTGGTGTCACTGGTGCCACGTGATGGACGGTGAATCCTACGAGGACCCACACGTCGCCGAGCTGCTGAACCGCGACTTCATCTGCGTCAAGGTCGACCGCGACGAGCGGCCCGACGTGGACGTGCGCTACCAGCGTGCCGTTGCCGCGCTCACCGGCCAGGGAGGCTGGCCGCTGACCGCGTTCCTGAATCCGGCCGGCGAGGTGTTCTTCGGAGGCACCTACTTTCCGGCCGACGACAACGCCCACGGCCGCCCGGGGTTCGCCACTGTGCTGCAGCACGTGGCGCGGCTGTACCGCGAGGACCGGGCAAAAGTTGCGCACAGCGCCCAGGCGATTCATGAGCACGTCGCCGCGACGCTGAACGAGGCGAAGGCCGGCCCGGTGACGCCCGAGCTGGTTCCACAGGTGGCGGACCAGGTGGCGAAACTGTTCGATGTCCGCTACGGCGGCTTCGGGACGGCGCCCAAGTTCCCGCACCCCGCCGCGCTCGAATTCCTCATCGCGCGCTGGCATGATACGGGCGAGGGCTGGGCCCGCGAAATCGTCGAAAAGACCCTCACCGGCATGGCCCGGGGTGGCATCCGCGACCACCTGGGCGGCGGCTTCCACCGCTATGCGGTGGACGAGCGGTGGATCGTCCCGCACTTCGAGAAGATGGCCTACGACAACGCCGAGTTGCTCAAGGCCTACCTGTCGGCCTACCAGGCCTGGGGGACGCCGCTCTTCCGGGAGGTGGCGACCGGGATCGTCGACTGGGTGTTCGAGGTCCTCTCAGATCGTGAGGCCGGCGTCTTCTTCACTTCCCAAGACGCCGATGTCGGACCGCACGACGACGGGGACTACTGGACCTGGACTCCGGAGGAGGCGCGGGCCGTGCTCACCGAGGAGGAGTTCGACCTCGTCCGCCGCGTGTACGACATCGAAGACGCGGGCGAGATGCAGCACAACCCGAGAAAGAACGTGCTGTGGTGGAAGCGCGACCCGGCAGGCGACGATGAGTGGCCCCTGCTCAAGCGGGCGCGCGCGAAGCTCAAGACTGCGCGGGACCGACGGCCGGTGCCAACGGTGGATCGCAGCGCCTACGTGAGCTGGAACGCGATGCTAGCCGCGGCGTTCCTGCGCGCTGGCGCCGTCCTCGACCGGCCCGAATGCAATGCCCTGGCCCTTGCGGCGCTCGAGCGAATCTGGCGAGAGACGTGGGACGAAGAACACGGGATGGGCCATGTGATCGGGCGATCAGAGCCACGCGGCATGCTGGAGGACAATGTGCAGGGCGCCGCCGCGTTCCTGGATGCGTTTGAGGCGACCGGCCGCGAAGACTGGCTCGCGCGCGCGGCGCGGGTCATGGCCTACTGCCGGGCTGCTCACTGGGACGACGCAGCGGGGGAAGGCAGGGGGGCCGAGGGAGGGGGGGGGGGAGGCTTCTTCGACGTGGCCAAGGGCCGCGCGGCCACCGGCGCCGCCTATCTCGCCACGCGCGCCAAACCGGTACAGGACTCGCCCACACCAGCCCCGAACAGCGTCGCCGCGCTGGTGCTGGCCCGCCTCTGGGCCCTCACTGACGGGAAGGAGTGGCGCGCGCAGCTCGACCGCCAGCTCGCGTCGTTCGCCGGCACGGTCGCCGAGCTCTCGCTCTACGGCGCGACGCTGGCCCGCGCCATCGACTGGGCAGTCCACCCAGTGACGAGAATCGAGGTGGCCGGCCCCAGGGGTCCTGGAGCGGCCTGCGACATGCATCTCCTGGCTTTGCAGACCTACCGGCCGCGCACCGTGGTCGTGCGCAAGATCGCCGCGCAACCGGCTGCGACAGTGTGTGTGGGGACGACGTGCTCGCTGCCCGTCGCCGCGCCCGAGGCGCTTGCGGAGCTGCTCGCGTGAAGCGCCGCACTCTCGGCCGCACGGGCCTCGCCGTGAGCGAAATCGGGTTCGGCGGGTGGGCCGTAGGCGGCAACCAGTACGGCAACTCCTACGGCCCGACCGACGACTCCGAGTCCTTCCGCGCCATCCGCACCGCGCTCCACCTCGGCTGCAATTTCTTCGACACGGCCGACGTGTACGGGCATGGCCACAGCGAGGAGTTGTTGGGCGCGGCATTGTCGGGCGCGCGTCAGGATGTGATCCTTGCGACCAAGGTGGGCGGCAATTTCTACAACCGCGACGTCCATCCGCTGCTCAAGGATCGGCTGGCGCAGCTCGCCGGCATGCCGCTCGAGCAGATCCCCCCGGACGCGCCGCTCCCCGTCTCCCACGACGTCAACTTCTCACCCGGTTACGTCCGCTTCGCCGTTCAGCAGTGTTTGAAGCGTCTGCGCACCGACTACATCGACGTGCTCCAGCTCCACAACCCACCGGTGAACCTGATCTCCAGCATGGAGACGTACGGGGTGCTCGAGGACCTGAAGCGCGAAGGGCTGATCCGGTTTTACGGCGTCTCAGTGCACCCGCCCGAGGAGGGGATCGCGGCGGTGAACGCGACGATGCCTGACACAGTGCAGATCGTCTACAACCTCGCCCGGCGCGAGGCCGAGGATGCGTTCCTTCCGGCTGCGCGGGCGGCCGGGGTCGGCGTGATCGTGCGCGAACCGCTCGCCAACGGCTTTCTCGCGGGGAAGTACCGCCCCGACAGCGTGTGGGAGAAAGGCGACATCCGCGCCCGCATGCCGCGCCAATACGTGCAGCAGGTGGCGGCCCTGGGGCAGCGCGTGCGCGAACTCGCCGACAAGGCGGGGACTTCGGCGGCGCGCCTCGCCCTCAAGTTCGTGCTGGACAACCAAGCCGTCTCGACCGTGATTGTAGGGATGAAGACCGTGCCGCAGGTGGAAGAAAACCTCGCGCTGGAGACCTGAATGCCGAACAAGAAAGCCACCCTCACCACCACCAAGGGCACCATCGAGCTCGAGCTCTACGCCGACGAAACGCCGAATACCGTCGCCAATTTCGAGAAGCTCGCCAACGCGGGGTTCTACGACGGCACCAGGTTCCATCGCGTGATCCCCAACTTCATGATTCAGGGCGGCGACCCCTGCTCGAAGACCGGCAAAGGCCGCGTCGGCACAGGGGGGCCGGGATACACCATCAAGTGCGAGACCCAGCGCAACACGCACAAGCACGTGGCGGGAACGCTCTCCATGGCGCACGCCGGCAAGGACACCGGCGGCAGCCAGTTCTTCATCTGCCACACGCCCCAATCCCACCTGGACGGTGTGCACACGGTGTTCGGACAGGTCACTAAGGGCATGGACGTCGTGAACAAGATCGGGCAGAACGATGAAGTGCAGTCGATCCGAGTGAGTTAGAGCCGTGAACCATCGGCCGTCAGCCCTCTGCGTCGGGAGGTGTATGCGCCTCGCTGTGTTTGTCCTCACCGCCCCCTTCATTCCCGCCATGCTCGGGGCCCAGAGTGCGTCGGGCGCCTTCGTGGTCACGCTCGGCAAGGATACAGTCGCGGTGGAGCGCTACACACGTACGGCCGATCGCCTAGAGGCCGACGCAATCCTGCGAGATCGCGCGCCCTCCGTGCACCGCCACCTTGTCGCGACACTGGGCCCGAACGGCACGGTCAAGATGTTCGTGTTGGCGAACCGTCCGGCAGGCCAGCCGACCGCCAAGCCTTTGCTCGCAGTCGCCCAGACCTTCAGCGGTGACACAGCAGTCATGCAGGTGAGTCGTCCCGAGGGGGATACGACCCTTCGCGTAGTCGCTCCCGGCGGCGTCCCTTACGTCGGGTACTCATATGCCGTCATGGAGCTGTTCCTGTTGCATCTCCCCGCGACCGGGGATGCCAAAGCGTCCGTCCCGATGATCCCGATTGCTTCCGGGGCGACGTACCCAACTCAGGTGTGGCGCCTCGGCAGAGACTCAGCGGTGTTCGACTGGCTCGGCGGCCCCACTCACATCCGCATCGACGCGGACGGGCGTATCCAGGGCGCCGACGCATCCCTGACGACCGTCCGGGTGCACGTCACGCGGTTGCGGGATATCGACCTCGCGGCTGTGGAGTCTCAGTTTGCCAACCGCCCGCTCGGACCGCTTTCTCCGCCAGATTCGATCCGCGTCACCATTGGCGGCGCTGCCATCGCTCTCGACTACAGCCGCCCGTCGATGCGGGGCCGCAGGATCTTCGGCGGTGACCCGGTCCCCTGGAACAAGGTCTGGCGCACCGGCGCAAACTTCGCCACGCGCCTCAAGACCTCGGCTGACCTCGTGATCGGTGGACATACGATTCCGGCAGGAACCTACACCCTGTGGACCCTGCCCACACCGACTGGCTGGAAGCTGATCCTCAACAAGCAGACCAAAGCGCCCTGCACGGACGCCGCGAGCTGCGCCAACCCCCGGCGCGCCGACCTCTGGGGCACTGAGTACAACGCGGACTCCGACTTCGTGCGGGTCGACATGCAGGTGGAGAAGCTGCAGGTGCCGGTCGAAGAGTTCGTGATGAGCGTCGCGCCGCAGGGGGTGGGTGGCATCCTCAAACTCGAATGGGAGACGACACGGGCATGGGTCGCTTTCACGAAGAAGTAACGGCCGTGTTGGCCGCCGTGGCCATCGCCGTTCCCGCGCGGGGTGCCGCCCAGAGCGGAGCGGCAAGCGGCGCCTTCGTGGTCACGCTCGGCACGGACACTGTGGCAGTCGAGCGCTATGCGCGCACCGCCACGACGCTCACGGGCGACATGATCGTACGGAACAACGCCCCGGTCGTCTGGCGCCATTACAACGCCAATCTCGCGGCCGACGGACGGGTGACCAGGTATGAATTCACGAATACGCGCCTCTTCCCCGGCGGCGTCACGCAACCTGCGTTGCACTTAGTCGGCACCTTCAGGGCGGACTCCACCGTGGTCGCGGGCACGTTCTTGGACAGCGCCGTGTCCCTGTCCGCCGCCACGCCCGGGGGCGCGATGCCATTCGTCAATTACTCGTATGCTCTCTACGAGCTGTACTTCGCGCGGGCCCGCGCGACGGCTGGGAACGCCCAGACCACCCTAACCCTGATCTCCCCCGGCGACGCGCAGCTGACCGCGCGCGTCGTCCGAGTTGTCCGCCCCGACTCGGCCTCCGTCGGATTCACCGATGATGTGACGGCTATGGCCTTCCGTCTCGATGGGGCGGGCCGCATCCTCGCCGTGGATGGACGCGCCACCTCGGAGAAGTTCACCGCCCTTCGGGTGGCGAGCATCGACCTCGAGGCATTGAAGACCGCCTTTGCCGGCCGGCCGCTCGGACGCTTGTCGCCGCCCGACTCGGTGCGGGCAGCGATCGGCGGCGCCAGCATCGCCATCGATTACAGTCGGCCCTCGATGCGTGGTCGTAAGATCTTCGGCGACGCCGTCGTGCCCTGGAATCAGGTGTGGCGGGCGGGCGCAAATGCCGCCACCCGGTTCACAACGTCGGCCGACCTCATGATCGGCGGCGCGACCGTGCCGGCCGGCACCTACACGCTCTTCACCCTGCCATCTCCGTCGGGCTGGAAGCTGATCTTCAGCAAGCAGACCAAGGCCCCCTGCAAGACCGTCGCCGAGTGCGCAGACCCCCGGCGGGCACCGCTTTGGGGCACCGACTATAGCGCCGACTCCGACCTCGTGCGGGTGGACATGCAAGTGGCGTCGCTGCCGCAGCCCGTCGAACAGTTCCGCATCGCCGTCGAACCGCAGGGAGCGGGCGGCGTGCTGAAGCTCGACTGGGAAACGACGCGTGCGTGGGTCGCGTTCGCGAAGAAAGAGGCGCGTTCTCCATGATCCGTTCTCCGTCGTCAGGCTTGACGGATGACGGACAACGGATAACGCTCAACGCCTTATGCACCTCGACTTCGCCGTCGTTGCAGACTACGCCCTCGTCGACCAGGCCGGGAAAATCTCGGTTCTGGGCATTTTCCAGCATATCTGGGTGCAGCAGTTCCCCGCGATGCACCCGCGCCTGCATCTGGTGCTCCGCCTGAAGGGCAAGCGCACCGAGATCGGCGAGCACGGAGTGCAGATCCGCCTCGCCGACGAGCAGGGCAGCGAGATCCTCGGCGGCAGTGGCCAGGTAACGTTCGCCGAGCCGCCCGCCGGGGTCACGGACATCGAGGCCGCAGCGATCCTCGTGTTCGACGTACCGTTTCCCCACCCCGGACTGTACCGCTTCCAGATCACCATTGACGGCGCAGAGAAGGCGTCGGTGCCGATCACCGTGAGCCAGGTGCCCCTTGGGGGAGAGGGCGGGAGCGGGCCCGCGCAGCCAACGCCACTCAATTGACTGCGCCAGCCAGGGCCTCCCCCCTCGTCCCGTCAGTTCGGGTGCCACTCCTGGTGCTGGCAGCCGTGCTCGCCCTCGGCTGGAACCTGAATGGCCACCGCCTGCTCGACCCGGATGAGGGGCGGAACGCGGAAGTGGCGCGGGAGATGGCCATCGACAACGATTACCTGCTGCCGCACCTCGATGGGCTTCCCTATCTCGACAAGCCGATCGTCTACTTTGCCGCCGCCGCCGCCGCCATGGATCTGCTGGGCCCCACGGAAACCGCGGCGCGGCTCCCCGCTCTGCTCGCGACCCTCGCCACGATCGCGGTCGTGGTCTGGTTCGCGCGGCGACGCTGGGGACCGGCCGCCGGCTGGCTCGCGGGGCTCGCCCTAGCCACGATGCCGATGGCACTGGCCTACGCCCGCGTGGCGATCTTTGATAGCACGCTCAGCCTGTGCACAACGACCGCGATCCTCGCCTTCACGGAAGAGCGACCGGTGCTCGCTTGGGCGGCGATCGGTGTGGGCGTGCTTACCAAGGGACCCATCGCCATCGCGATCCCGCTGTGCGCGATGGCGCCGTGGATCCTGCTCACAGGGGGGGGGGGAGGGGGGAGGGG
>DASQAH010000266.1:0-9417 GCA_035635835.1 Gemmatimonadales bacterium | reverse complement strand
GGGTGTGTCGTGTCTCTGGCTGCCACCGCAGGCCGTGCCTGCAACCGGGTGAGCAGCGACACCACGCTATCGAGCCGCGCCCGCAGTCCACGGATCTCCCCCGCGAGCGAGTCCACTTGCCGCTGATTTGTTACCGGGCGCTGGGCGCCCGCGATCGCCGGGGCCGCCAGGCACGCGAGCGCGACCAACACGATCTGCAGTAGTCGATTCATATGCCCGTCGTTCTCCTGTCCAGTGCATGAGCGCAGGCACCCGCCGTGTGGCGAGGCCAGGGAACCGACGCCGGGTCCTGGGAAGCCGGACCTCCGGCGGCTCTAGGAGACGACGGGAGGTGCTCTGGGTGGCGCGGTGAGGTGACGGGTGAACTCAAAACGCGACCGCGGCTCTGTGATGCAGGGACGCATGGGGCGCGTGGCGGTCGAGGGCTGCGCCATTGCAGGCGCTGGCGCGACGCGTAGCCCGGCGTACTGGCACAGCGCGCACCGCGTCGCGTCGTGCACCACTGCACAACTCGCCGAGTGACGAGCCTCGAAGGCCGCAGGGGCCTTCGTAACCTCATCGGCGTGCGCCAGCGCTATGGCGCCGCCCCCCAACCCCTGAACAACGAGGAGCAGGGCAGCGAGCGGTGGCGTGAACCGGTGGCGTGTCGTCCGCAAGGCGAACATCCCTCTATCTTACGTGTCGAACCGGCCGTCCGCTGGCCCGCGCGTAGGCACGCAGGCGGCGTAGCATCCGCCGATCGTGTCGGACGGGATCGTCCCGCTTCGGCGTCTCGATAATCTTAATCACAGCCACGAAGCGTGGGTCCTGCATGATGCTTCGAAAGGCGTCGGGGCCGATGGTGCCCTCGGCGATCCACTCGTGGCGATCGAGATGGGATGCAAACGCCGCCTTGGAGTCGTTGAGGTGCAGGCACTTGAGGTGCTCCAGGCCAACTTCCTGATCGAACCGGTCCCACACACCATCAATGTCTCCAGCCACGTCATACCCCGCCGCGTGCAAATGGGCGGTGTCCAGGCAAAACCCCACGCGCGGCCGCACATCGGCCGGCATCGCTTCCCGCAACGCTCGCAGCTCCTCGAAGCGCGAGCCGAGGGCTGTGCCCGCGCCGGCGGTGCCCTCGATGAGGATTCCCACATCCCCCGGCACAGCGGCTAGACAGACTCCGTAGCCTCGGGCGTTGCGCTCGAGGCCGGCCGCACGCTCGTCGATGAAGTTTCCCGGATGGCTCACCACCCACGGGATGCCGAGGGCGCGACACCGCTGCAGCTCCCCCACCAAGGACATGCGGCTGCGTTCTTGGAGACGCTCGTCCGGGGAGGCGAGGTTGATCAAGTAGCTGTCGTGCGCCACAACCGCCCGGATGCCTGCCGCCGCCAAGCCGGCGCGGAACGCTTGGACTTGGGCTGGAGCGATCGTCGGTTCGCGCCATTGGCTGGGAGTTTTCGTGAAGAGCTGGATGGCGCTCGCCCCGATCCTCGCGCCGCGCTCAGGCGCGTACTCCACGCCGTCTTGCGTCGAGACGTGCGCGCCCAGCAGGTCCAGCCGCGCCGGCGGCTTCGTCACCGCCGCGGCAGCTCGGAGAAGGCCAGTCGCGAGATCAGGGGGACGAACCGCACCCCACCCGCCCGGCGCTCCTCGAGGCCATCGGCCGTCCTCCGGAGGATGACCAGCTCTTGGGCCGCGAGGTCGCCGATCGGGACGACCAGCCTGCCTCCGGGGGCCAGCTGCTCCGCGAGCGGAGCGGGCACTTGCGGCACCGCTGCCGTCACGAGAATGCCGTCGAACGCCGCATGCTCACTCCAGCCTTCCGCCCCGTCGCCTAGCCGGGTGCGGATGCTGGTGAGCCCCAGCCGCCGGAACCGGTCTTCGGCTTCCACCAGGAGGTCGGGGAGGCGCTCGACGGTGAACACCATGGCAGCGAGGCGCGCCAACACCGCAGTCTGGTAGCCGCTGCCCGTGCCGATTTCCAGGACGCGGTCGCGGCGCCGGACCGCGAGGCACGCGGTCATCAGCGCGACGACGTAGGGTTGGGAGATGGTCTGGCCGTCGCCGATCGGGAGCGGTGCGTCGTCGTAAGCGTCGGCGGCCAGCGGAGGGGGGACAAACCACTCCCGCGGCACCCACGCCATCGCGGCGAGCACGCGGTGGTCGCGCAGTCCCCGCGCGGCGAGCTGCGACGAGACCATACGCCGCCGTCGCCGGTACGTCTCAGGCGCCGGTCGCGCCATTGCCTGCGCTTCGTGCTTGCCGGGCCATAGGCTGAACTATACCGTGACTTCCATTAGGACGCGTGGCTTAAGCTAGGCGATCCTGGCAGCCGGCTGGCAGTCCCGCCTTGATCCCACTTCGGCCACGTATCCGTTTGGGGCCGCAAGCACGACCTAGCGGTGGCGTGCTGCGTTGCTGCATTTTCACTGCGTTCTGAGGTCAACCCTGTGGAATTAGGCTGCGAGGCTCGCAGTCTAGTACTTGTTTGGCCGCACTTGGAGGTCCGATGAAACGACTTCCGCTTGTTGCCGCCCTTACCGTGATGCTCGGCTGCACCGACCAGGGTGTTAGACTGCCGTCGATATCGGTGGTCAACAACTCTCATGGGAGCATCATCTATTTAGCGGTAGAACGTGAGACGGCGAACCGATTGGACATCATCGACTCGGTCCGGGTCGCCAGCTCCCTGGATCGCTTGGTTGCTGCCGGGGAGTCTAAGGTGATCGATATCATGGGTTACCGTCCGGGGAACGACATCCGGCTATTCGTTTATCGTCTCGCCACGCCGAATGGCATGACGGCCCGCTACAATGGCTTCGTCGACGTTGCCGCTTGGCGGTTACGCCAACTCGGGTACCGAGTTTTTGTTACGGACTGACGTGTGCGGCGTGCGGCCTAACGCGTGCTCGAAGCTTACGGCGCGCGTAGATTAGAGAATGAATCGCTCATCAGCGCGCGGCAGCTTAAGCGCGACTAGTCAGGCCGCTGGCCGAGACCGTGCTCGCTCAAGCGACTACTCTTCCTTTAGTCCCCTTCCGATGCGGAACACATGGCCGTCGGGATGTCGCACGTGCATTTCCCGCACGTTCCAAGGCATGTCCGTCGGCGGCCAGGTCACCTCGATGCCCTGCTTAAGGCACTCTTCATAGACGGCATCCACGTCCTCGACCCACCAGCTCATCCAGCAGCCTTTGTCCTGCGACTCGTCCTTGAAACTCGCGAAGGTACTCGTGTTCTTCCCTTTCCCCCGTCCCCCTTGGCCGCCGCGACACATAAAGATCTCGCACGGACCGGACCCAACCGCCCCGAATCCTGTTGGGTTCGCCCCAGCGCCACAACTCCTTCCAGCCCAGTATGGCGAACCACGCAAAACTGGAGTCCATGTCCGAGACATTGAGAATCGGGGTCACGCCGTGAACGATCATCGTGCGACTCCTAACCAGTCGAGAAGTGTCGCGCCGCGAATCTAGGGCGCCGAACGGCTTTGGCCAGCGGCCTAACAAGCCTGAAGCTGACGGCGCGCGTAGATCGTGGAATGAATTTCTCTTCAGCGCGCTGCTAACTTGGGCGCAGCCCGTTCGCTACAGGGGATGCCAATGAACGACTACAGCTGAGGTATCGGCATAGGCGTTCTCATCATAGAGGATGGCTAGGCAGAGCCCTGGCTGCCCTCATTCGGGCACACGCCGCTCGGATTGATCGCGGTCAGCCGGCTGCAGAGAGTCCGCAGCTCGATCAGACGCTCGAAGACATGCAGCGACGGCTTGGCGAACTTGAGGAACGACTTGACTTCAGTGAGCGACTCCTTGCCAAGCAACGAGACGCAGAACGACTGGCCTCGGCTAAGGGGCAACCGACCTAACATCGGCGTGAAGCTGGCCGACGGTCGGCCGCCGCTAGGGCGGTTCCCCTTGGTCGGCCCCCCCCCCGTGTTCCCCGGTGGGTTCCCCCAGGGTGATTTGAACTATACCTTGACACCTCCCGAGCGCCCGAGTCCCACGTGTTGTCCCAGCCCCGGCCCCGTTTGCTCCTTCTCGGCGATCCCGCGGCCCGTCCCCAAGACCTAGAGCGGTTCCTCGTGCGGAGCGGCTTCGAGGTCACGGAGACCGGGTCGGCATCCGGTCGCGGGGGTGCGGCGCCCGACGTGATCGTCTTCTCGGCCCGCTCAGCCGACGCGGGGGTCATCGCCCAGGTGCAGGAAATCGTCACGGCGTCGCAATACGCCGGGGCGTCCGTCTTCGCGCTACTCGACCGCGTCGGCCCCGAGGCGGTCGGGGCGGTGCTCGCGGCGGGAGCGCGGGACGTGATCCGGGCGCCGGTGGAGCTGGGGGAGCTGCGGGCGCGGATCGAGGCCGACGTGCGATTGCGCGCCGAGCTGCGTGAGGCACGGGAGGCGTTGCGGGCCCGCGACCTGCTGTTTGACATCTTCCAGGAAGTCTCGGCCGCGCTGCGTGCCGACGAGATCTTCCAGACGCTGGTACGGCGCGTGGGGCACGCATTCGGGCTGACGCACTGCTCCTTTGTGCTGACCGCGCCGGGGGAGGAGCAAGGGCGGGTCGTTGCGGTCTACGAGAACCCCGCCATCCGCGATCTGCGCGTGCAGCTCGAGCGGTATCCGGAGATCCAGGAGGCGCTACGCACCGAGCGCCCGGTGGTGATTCACGACGTGCAGGAGCACCCGCTGTTCGAGTCGATCCGCAGGCACTGGCTGCAACACCAGATCGACGTCAACGTGCAGTCTGCCGTGGCGATCCCGGTGTTCGTGCAGGGGCGTGCGGCAGGCGTGTTTTTCCTGCGGACGGTGCAAGGCGAGCCCCAGCTCCGGACCCAGGACGTCGCCTTTGCCAACACGATCGCGCAGGCCGCGGCGCGCGTGCTCGAGAACGAGGAGCGCCGGGCCGCGATCTACCGTCGCCAGATCAGCGCGGGGACCACCGATCCCCTAACCGGCTGTGCCAGCCTTGATGCGCTTGACCGGCGCCTCCGGGACGAATTCGAGCGGGCCCGGCGCTACCAGCTGCGGTTCGCCCTGGTGGTGCTCGACGTCGATCGGTTGCGGGACGTCAACGCGCGGCTCGGTCAAGCGGCCGGCGATCGCGTGCTCGGCCAGTTGGGGGCGATGCTGCAGCGTGAGATTCGGGCGCCCGACTTCGTGGCCCGCTATGGAGGTGACGAGTTCGCGCTGGTCCTCCCGGAGACCGACGGGCCGGGCGCCCGGCGATTTGTGGAGCGCCTCCGCAGCGTGCTCGCGCGCCACGCCTTCCCGGACCTGGCTGCCGGTGAAGTGCCGCGGCTGTGCGCCGGCGCGGTCGCATATCCGCACGCTGAGGTGCTGCGCCCCGAGGATCTCTTCGCCCTGGCCGAGGGCGCGCTTGCGAAAGGGAAGACCGAGAACACCGGTGGCATTGGCGTCGCCGAACCGGACAGGGCCCTGGGGAGCGGGGGCGCTTTACCTTCGTCTTAGCCAGTTCAGCGGATCCAACGCGATCTGGCTCGCCCCGCGAATCTCGAAGTGCAGGTGGGGACCCTGGTCGGTACTGGCGCCCCCGACGTGGCCGATCACCTGGCCGTGGAGCACGCGCTCGCCCTTCTCCACGGTGGCGTCGTCCAGGGTCGAGTAGATCGTGTAGTACCCGTTGCCGTGGTCGAGGATGACCGTCATCAAGTAGGTGCCGAGCGGCTGGACCAGCACGACGTTGCCGGTGGCCACGGCTTTCACCGGCGTGCCGGCAGGGGCTGCGATGCCGATGCCGTGCCAGACGATCGACGTGTTGTTGGGTCCCGGGGCGGGGCCGAACCGGTAGACCAGGCGGCCGTCGACGGGCCAGTCGAGTGCCCCGAGGCTGCTCTCGGTGATGGTGGCGGGGCCGGCCGCTGCGCCGCGCGCCAGCGCCTCCCGCCGCGCCCGCTCCAGGGCGGCGATCACGTCGTTCAGTCGGTGCTCCTCCTGCTCCTTCTGTGTGAGGCGTCGCTCGGCGTCCCGCATGCTGCGCTTGGTGGCGGCGAGGTTCGTCTCCCGGCTGTGGGCGAGGTCGACATATCGCTGGAGTTCACCCGCGCGTTCGGCTTTGCGTCGTCCCAGCGCGTCGCGCGCGTCCACTAGCGCCTGCCGCTCCCGCGCGATGCGATTCTTCAGCTTGGCCATATCGTTGGTGAGCAGGCGATCCTGGCGGCTCACGAGGTAAAGATATTTGTAGCGCGACAGCAGATCGCCGAAGCTCTCGGCGGCGAGGAGCACCTGGTAGGAGTAGAGGGCGCCGCGCTTGGCGATGTCGACCAGGCGGCGCTCGAGCACGGCCCGCTTCTCGGCGAGGGCGTCCTGGGCGAGGATGAGGTCCACCGTCATCTGGTCGATCTGTAGACCGAGTCCGCCGATCTGGCGGTCGAGCTCGTTCACGATGCGGTTGGTGGCATCGCGCTGGCGCTCGAGGTTGGAGATCTCATCCACGATGGAGTGCGCTTGGGTCCGCAACCGCTCCAGCTCCTGCTCGACCGACGAGCGCTCACGGCGAATATCCTCGAGACGGCGCTGGTTGTCGCGCATTTGCTGCTCGAAGGTCGGCCGTTGGGCAAACGCCGAAGCGGCCGCCCCCGCAAGGAGAACGGCGCACGTGAGGTAGGTCCGGAACAAGCGGAGTGGGCTCATGACGGACGGTTTACGTTCTCGTCCCTCTGCCGTTCTCATACGCCTTTCCCCCACCTCTCATACCCTTCTCAGATGTCTCCCGACGCTGAGGAGACTCCCCATCAGCCCGATCAACGTCCCGAACGCGACGATCACCAGCGCCTCCTGTTGCGTGAAGAAGCTGACCCGAATGAGGACGCGGTCGATCAGGGCGTAGGTGCCGTAGGAGAGGCCCACCGCGACGAGCCCGCCGAGCAGTCCCTTCATAGCGCCTTGCAGCAGGAAGGGGCGGCGCACGAAGCCGTCCGTCGCGCCCACGAGCCGCATGAGCGCGATCTCCCGGCTGCGCTGCAGCACCGCCATGCGGATCGTGGTGCCGATGATGATGATCGCGACGCCGGCGAACGCCGCGCCGACGACGATCCCCACGGCGGCGGCAAGCCGCCGCAGCCGGTCGAGTTTCTCCACCCAGTCCCGCCCGAAGCGCACGTCGTCCACGAATCCGAAGCCCCGGAGTCGGTCGGCCACCGCGTTCACGTGGTCGGCGTCGCGGAAGGCGGGCTTGAGTTTGACCTCGATCGAGGCGGGCAGGGGGTTATGCTCGAGCTCTCGCAGCACGTCCCGGAATTCGACCAGCTCCGCCTTGGCGCGGGCGAGCGCTTGGTCCTCCGACACGAATGTCGCCGCTGCCACTTCGGGGAACGCTTCGATGTCCTTGAGGGCGAGCGTGATCGCTTCGGCCGGGGTGCCGGGGAGCACGTAGGCCACGATCTCCACGCGCTCGGCGACCCGCTGCAGGGCGTTCTGCAGGTTCACGGCGACGAGCCCGAACAGGCTGAGCACGAACAGTGAAAACGCGATCGTCGTCACGGAAAGCGCCGACAGCAAGGGCGCGCGGCGGAAGGCGAGGAGGGCTTCGCGGACGGTGAGGTTCACGGTGCTGGCGCTGCGTCGCCACGCGGCTCGTCCACGGCCGAGTCGTAGACCACGGCGCCTTCCTGCAGCTCGATCACTCGATAGGGAGCCTGGCGCACGAGGTCGAGGTCGTGTGTGGCCATGACGACCGCGGTCCCGCTGGCGTTGATGTCGCGCAGCAGCTGGAAGACGCCGCGGGTGGCGCGCTCGTCGAGGTTGCCGGTCGGTTCGTCGGCGAGGAGCACGGTGGGCTCGTTCACGAGGGCGCGGGCGATCGCCACGCGCTGCTGCTCACCGCCCGACAGCTCGCGGGGGTAGGCCTGCGCCTTGGCGGCCAACCCCACTTGCGTGAGCACGCGCATCACGCGGGCCGCGATCCCGTTGCGGCGGGCGCCGGTCACCTCGAGCGCGAACGCCACGTTCTCCTGTGCGGTGCGGTCCTCGAGGAGGCGAAAGTCCTGAAACACGATTCCCAGCCGGCGCCGCAGCATGGGGATGTCACGCTGGCGCAGCTCGGCCACGTTGAACCCGGACACGCGCACCTCGCCGCCGGTGGGCCGCTCGTCGGCATAGACGAGTTTCAGGACGGTGGACTTGCCGGCGCCCGAGTGGCCGGTGAGGAAGGCGAACTCGCCCTTCGCGACGTGGAAGGAGATGTCCTTGAGGGCCAGCCCTCCCTTGGGGAAGGCTTTGAAGACGCTCGTGAATTTGATCACTTACAACTGTGCCAGGGCCTGGGCGAAATCCGCAATGAGGTCGTCGGCGTCCTCCAGACCGAGGGAAAATCTCAAGAAGCCGTCGGGAATGCCAGCCTGCTCCCGCTCAGCGGGCGAGAGGCTGGCGTGGGAGGTGAGCCGGGGCTCGGAGACGAGCGTCTCGACCCCGCCGAGGCTGGGCGCGTGCGCCGCGATTGTGAGCGCGCGCAGAAACCGCTCGGCCGCCGGGGCTCCGCCCTTGAGCTCGATGCCAAGCATCCCGCCGAATCCCCCGAGCACCCGCTTGGCCGTTTCGTGGTCGGTATGTGTGGGCAGCCCGGGGTAGTGCACGCGCGCGACGGCCTTCTGCTGGCTGCACCACTCGGCCACCGCCTGCCCGTTCCGGTTGTGCCGCTCCATGCGCACCGCCAGTGTGCGCATCCCGCGGTCGATCAGCCATGCCGCCATCGGGTCGATCGCCTGTCCCCAGACGTGCATCAGCTTGCGCACTTCCTCGATCACCGACTCGCTGCCGCTGACCGCGCCAGCGATCACGTCGGTATGGCCGTTCAGGTACTTGGTGGCACTATGGATCACGAGATCGGCGCCGTGCTCGATCGGCCGGAAGTTGACCGGAGAGGCGAACGTCGAGTCCACCATCAGTGCCAGTCCCTCGGTCGTGCATAGCAGCGCGACTGGCTCTAGGTCGATCACCCGCATCAGTGGGTTGGTGGGGGTTTCAAGGAACACCGCGCGCGTCGTCTTCTTCATCGCTTGCTTCCAGGAGCGCGAGTGCGTCGGGTTCACGAAGCTCACCTCGATGCCTAGCCGCCCGAATTCCTGCGTGAACAGCCGCCGGACCCCGCCGTAGATCCATTCGCTCGAGAGCAGATGGTCGCCAGGGCGCAGCACCGCGAGATGGGCGAGCGCGGTGGCGCCCATGCCGCTCGAGGTGAACAGCGCGGCCTCGGCGCCTTCGAGCAGCGCCAGCCGCTTGCCGATGGCAACTTGGTTCGGGTTGTTGCCGTACCGGGTGTAGAGCACCTCGGCGCTGGAGCCGATCGGGTTGGTAAACGTGCTGCTCTGGTAGATGGGGGGAGCGACCGGCGCCCAATCAGGGCGGACGGTCGGCTCGCCGTGGATCGCGCGGGTGGAGAGCCCGAGACGACGCCGCGGGGGATTAGGGGGGCC
>DASQAH010000265.1:0-2888 GCA_035635835.1 Gemmatimonadales bacterium | reverse complement strand
AGCGTGAGCGGGCGCCGGCGCCGGCGCTACGCACCGACGGTCGCCAGGCACTCGATCTCGATTCGCGCGCCCAACGCGAGCCCGGTGCCGGCCACTGTTGAGCGGGCCGGCGGGTCCTTCGGAAAGTAGGTCGCATACACCACATTCAGCGCGGCGTAGTCCGTGATGTCCGTCAGGAACACGGTGCACTTCACCACCCGCTCGAGTGTGCTGCCGGCGGCAGCGAGCACCGCCTTAACGTTCTCGAACGCCTGCTTAGTCTGCCCGGCGATCCCGGTATCGGCGAGCTGGCGCGTGCCAGGCGTGTTGCCGATCTGCCCGGAGAGATAGAGCATGTGGCCGACGCGCCCGGCGCTCGAGAACGGCAGGCCAACAGCCGCGCCGGGCGCGTTGATGACCTGGTGGTCTTGGGCGGCCAGTGGCACCGCCAGCGACGCGAACAAGACAAGGAACGACCGCAGCGGACGCATGGGGCCTCCGGATGGGCGTTAGTGTGACCGGTGGGCGCGGACGAACATCTCGAACCGTGGGCTGAGGTCGACCCCGGTCACCACCGAGACGCTGATGTTCGGGTGTGCGAGATAGTGGGGCGACACCGCGAGGCCGCAAACGGTGCGTCAGTCGACGCGGGTAGGGTCAATCGGGCCCCCGGTCGCCAGTGCACGTATCCCCTCCACTTGCTGCTCTCGGCGCAACACCGCCTCCAGTGCCCGGCTGACCGCTTCCGTTTCAGTCCGAACGCCAAGCGCCTTGCGAGCACCATCGAGCAGCGCCTGATCGAGCAGCAGTGTCTTCTTTCGCTTGCGGCCGCGCCTCTGAGCCGCGACACGCCCGCTAGGTTTGCCGGTCGTCATGCGGTTATCCTACGAGCCGTGCCTCTCGAGGAACCTCACGCCCGGCATCGGATAATGCTTGCGGTTGAGCGTCCACAACCGTAACCCCGACACGGCCGCGGCCGCCGCCACCAGCGCGTCCGCGATCTCGACACCGTGGGACTTCGCATAGCGCGCGAGGTAATCACCGGCCTGTCTGCCGATCTTACCGTCGAGCGCCACTTCGCCGCGGGTGTCGAAGAACGCTCGCGTTGCCGACTCTTCATCTGGCCGAACGCCCGCGAAGATTTCCGCCCACGCGATGGCCGTGCAAAAGGTCGGGACGCCTGACTTGTCGAGCGCAACAGCGGTCTGGAGCGCGTCGGCGTGCCCTCGCAGAATCGCGATGATGACGTCCGAATCCAGGACGACGCCGGTTAGCTCTCCGCCCGCCGCGCCCGCCGGGTATCGCGGCGGAGCCGCCTCACGTACGCGTCGGTGTCGCCGAGATCCTCGCGATCGCGCCATAACCCCGCAATGCCTCGTAACGTGGCGAGGCGCTCTCCGGTCTGGTCCGACCCGTAGACTAGGGCGAGGGCTTCCCGCACCAAGTCCGAGACCGTACGGCCGCGCCGCTTGGCGAGCGCCTTGAGCCGAGCGTGGATCGTACGATCGAGATAGAGCTGGGTTCGGTGCATAACGATGTATATACATCGTCACCCGCCGCCGGCGCAACCCTGCCGCCGCTCACTCGAAGGTCCGGACTGAGAGAAGGCACCGGCCACCACCCCCAGAGTTGGAACCTTGGCCCTCGTCAGAGCGAGATCATGCAGCTGCCCGCCACCTCCACTGGGGGCACGGAGCGAACGGGCTCGTCACGCTACGGAGCGCCCCTGCCAGCGGGCCCGCCCTTCACCTACTTGTCCAGGAATTCGAGCGCCTGCGGTACCACCTTGATGTTGTTCTCCTTCGACGTACTCGGCTGCGCCGCCGCGGCCGCGCACCGCCTCGACGATCTGATCGGACTCGACCTTCAACCACGCGGCGCGATCACCTCACGCGGCGGGCTCGTCACTCTGCGGGCTCCTCCCTCTAAGGAGCTCCGGTGACAGCCGACGCGCCCTTCACGTACTTGTCCAAGAATTCGCGCGCTGCGCGGTACGCCTTGATGTTGTTCTCCTTCCTGATGAACCCGTGGCCCTCATCGGGGAACACCACGTACTCCGCTACGCCGCCGCGGTGGCGCACCGCCTCCACAATCTGGTCGGACTCGACCTTCAACACCCGTGGATCGTTCGCGCCCTGGAGCACGAGCAGAGGCTTCCGGATCGCATCCGCCTGGAACAGGGGCGACACGCGGTACAGCCGCACCGAGTCCAGCCCGTTCGGGTCGCCCATCTCGGCATAGAGCGCCTTGCGGAACGACTCCCACCACGGTGGGATGCTGCGGAGCGTGCGCACCCAATTCGAGATCCCGAAGAAGTCGACCCCCGCGGCGAATGTGTCGGGGCGGAACGTCAGCGCCGCGAGCGTGAGATAGCCGCCGTAGCTGCCGCCCGCGACGGCCACGCGACGCGTGTCCACGTAGCCCCCGCTCGCGAGGTAGCGCTTCGCCCACACCAGGTCGTCTAAGTCCGCCTCCCCGTGGCGCTGGTCGTCCAGCTTGTCGAATGTCTTGCCGTAGCCGCCGCTGCCGCGGTTGTTCACCGCCAGCACCACGTAGCCGTGGTTCGCGAGGTACTGCACGAAGGCGCTGTACCCAACGCGCGACTGCCCGCCGGGGCCCCCGTGGATCCACAGCACCGCGGGCGCCCGCTCGGCCGAGCCCAGCTGGAGTGGCAGGTACAACAGGGACGGGATCCCGACCCCGTCGTAGGACGGGAACCGAGCGACCTGCGCCTCCACTAGGTTCGCGGGATCGATGTCGGGGCTCAGGTTCTGCGTCAGCTGCCGCAGCTTGCTCGTCCCCAGGTCGAGCAGATAGAGGTTGCTCGGCGCCCGGCTGCCGTTCACGTACAGCGCCATCGACCGCTCGCTCGGCGAGACCTGGACGCCCCGGATCTCGCCCACGGGCAC
>DASQAH010000264.1:0-6093 GCA_035635835.1 Gemmatimonadales bacterium | reverse complement strand
CGAGTCGGCGCGCGCCGCCGAGGACGTCACGCGGACGACCGGGCTGATCCGTGAGCAGATGGAGGACGTCACGGCCACGATGGCCGCCGGGCAGGCGAAGGTACGGGGCATCGAGTCGGTGGCCGAGAGAGCGGCCCACGGCCTTGCCGAGATCGCCGCCGCGGTCGAGCACGTGGAGCAGGCCGCGGCGCGCGTGCGCATGGCCGCGCAAGTGAACCGCGAAACGACGATCCAGCTCGAGGGCCAGGCGGCGCAGGTGGCGGCGCGTGCCAATGCGCACGCGACGGGCTCAGCCCAGGTCACGGCCGCTGCCCAACAGCAGGGTGCGTCCACCGAGCAGATGGCAGCCGCCGCGGCCACCCTGCTGCAGGCGGCCGAGAAGCTGCGCGGCTTGGTGCGGGGGTTCCGGATCTAGTCAGTCGGTTGCGGATCGCACAGCAAGCGGCCGCGGCGCACGCCAATCACATCGGCGCCGCGAGCCATCATTGGACGACGACCGTCCCGCTCATGATGACCCCGTGGATCGTACAGTGGTACGTGTACGTCCCCGCCGTCGGGAAGTAGATCGGGCTGGAGGTCGCACCTGGCTGCAGGGTGCCGGTGTCCCAAATCGGGCTTGGGAGCGCATCCGACGTCGCAGTGTGAGCGATCGCGTCGGTGTTCTTCCACGTCACATATTGCCCGGCCGAGATGGTCACCGCGAGCGGTGAGAAACTCGTGGGCGCCACCATCTTGACCAGCGCGCCGGTCGCCGTGGTGCTCAGGTTCGCCCCCGCGTAGCCCGTCGCGCTCGCGCTGAACGTATACGCCGCCGCCGAATCGACCGTGACGCCCGTCTGCACGTAGTAGGACCCGGCCGGAATCGTGATCGTGCTCGAGTCGAAGCTTGTGTGACTCGGCCGGCTCGACACGAGCGTAACGACGAGCGCGTTCGCCACATTGCGCGGCGCGCCGCTCGCGTCCTGCGCATTCACCGTGATCGTGGACTTCTGGCTGACGATCAGGCTCGCGGAAGTGCTGAGAGCCAACTTCGGGACCCCGACCGTCACGGGGACCAGAGCGGCCTGATAGAACCCCGTCGCCGTCGCGCCGACATTCGCGGTGCCCGGGGCGCCCCCGGTGACCGTGAACGAGGCGGAGGAGGAGGTGGCAGGGATCGTGACGGTCGCCGGCACCCCGAGGACACTTGGCGCTGAAGAGGTCAGGTTCACGGTCACCGCCGCCACCGCCGTGAACGGGATCGACGCGGTCATTTGGGCCGTCTGGCCCGTGCCCAGCCCGTTCGGCGGGGTGTTGAGGACGAGCGTGGCGGTATCCACGCTCACCTGCAGCGTGTCCGACTTGTAGGTGGGCGACGAGAAGACCAGCGCAGCCGAGCCCTTTTGGAGACCTCGTAGCCCGACGCTGTTGTAGTACGCCCGCAGCGGGATCGGGAACGCCGCGGAGTCCGCCACGGCCACGCTCGGGGCGGTCGACGCGTCGGCGATCGTGATCGCCGGGTTTACAATCCGCGTCGCACCCGCCTGGTCCTCGGTGTAGACCGTGAACGAGGTGGGCGGCGCGCCAACGAACAAGCTCAGGGTCGCGGAGCTGCCCGCGAGGCGCGGCTGGTCAACCTGTACGTTCGCGGTCGCCTGGCTGTAGCCCGAGCCGCGCGCGACTAGCAGGGCCGATCCCTTGTTCTGGCCGGTGATCTCGAAGACCGGACTCTGGCTCAAGCCGACCTGAATCGTGACCGACGTTGTGCTCAAGGTAAACGGGCTCGCGGCACTGCTGTCGCTGCGAAGCAGGGTCACGACCAGCGGGCTCCCGGTGACCGCGTTGTCCAGGTACACGTACTCGCTCTGGAAGATCTGGTTCAATCCTGTGGTTATCGTCGTGTAGCCGAGGTGCAGCGACGGGCCGGTGACCGAGATCAGCGGACTCGAATCTGCGTCGAAGCCCGAGGCCGAGACCCGCAGCCGGGCGGTGCCGCTTCCCACGTAGCTGATCTTGAACATCGCGCTCCCCTGATTCCCTGCCACCGTGGCGGTACCCGAGTCGCGCCGTACCCGTATCGAGTCCACCTGAATCACGGTGCTGTCGCTCGACTTGATCCCTACGAGCACCGGGTTGATCACATTCTGGTTGTAGCCCGCTCGCATCCGCGTGTATACAGAGAGGTTTTGCGGCGGCTCGCTCGTCAGATGGGTCGCGCCAATCGCCTGCAGCAGGAGTGCGGCCGCCGTGTCATGCAGGGTCTGGCGGGCGGTCAAGAAGGTGGTTGCGGTCGCCGTGATCGAATCGGTACCGGTCGAGTCGAGCCCGAGCACGTCGAACGCCGCGCTCGCGGTCGTGCCCTTCGGGATCAACACGCTCGTTGCGCTGAGCGAGTCCTTGGCCGCAGCGTAGCGCTGCAGCGTGACGGTGAGCGTGTTCGGCGCCGCGGCAGGGATCGAGACGTAGTTGCCCGGGAGTTTGAGACCTCGTCCCACGTACCCGTTATAGGGGTAGCCGAAGTTGAGCGCCAACGGGGTCGCGAGCACTTTGATCGGGCCGACGGAGTCCGGTGTCGAGCCAGGGGCGGTCGTCCGTATGTAGGCACCCGATGCATTCGCACCCTTCACCCGTAGCATGTCGTAGGTGCTGACGTACGCGCCGGCGGGGATTGTTACCGCGGCCGAGTCGAGCGTGAAGGCCGTCGGATCGGAGGAGTTCAAGGCGACTCTCAACGGCGCGACGAGTGGTCGGGCCTGACTGTTGAACGCGTCGGACACGTAGACGCTGGCCGACTGGGGCGGCGAGATGGTGTACAGCGTGCTCGGCGGGTAGTTGTACGGCCGCACGTGGATCGAATCCACGTGGAACACGACCGAGGACGGCACGACATAGCCGGTCGCCCGCGTGACCCGCATCGTGTCGGTGCCGCTGAGTGTGTCGCCCCGGGTATTGAAGTACCCGTAGGTCTGACCCTTGGGTATCGCTACTGAATCCGGGCCGGCCACCACGCGCTGCCTAGTGTGCCCGAACACTACCCAGAACGTGTCGGGCCGTATGTACGGGATACTCACATAGCCGGCGTTCTGGAACAACGTTCCGACCGCCACGCGGCCGTCGTAGGGAGACGCGAGGTTCAGGGTGAGCGTGGGTTGGGCGACGCTCACCTGGAACGAGTCGGGCGTATAGCCCGGCGCGTTCGCGACCAGCCAGGCCGATCTTCCCCCTGCTCCGGGCTGGGCCCGCAATGCGCTGGACACCGTTGCCGCCGAGTAGGCGGGCAAGATCTTCACCGTCGGGGAATCGACCGCTACGATGGTCGTGTCGCGCGACACAAGCGTGGCCCGCACGGTGTCCACCACCGCATGACCGTAGCGGAGAGAGTCCTGCGGGTACGCGGTCCAGAAGCCATGGGTCGGATCGCCAGCGATCATCAGTGTCACACCGCTTACGCCGAGGTGAGGAGTCGTGAACGCGAATACCGTACTCGCCGGCACCCACCCGGTGGCCGAGGCCGTGAACGTATCCGTACCTGCTGCGGTCGCCGCGACACTCACGTAGCGGCTCGGCGCGCTCGCAGGGATTGTGTCTGCGCTCGGGGTCGTGCCCTTGGGCGAGGATAGCCGGTTTGCCACGATAAGCGGGTGATCCATTGCGTACGGGATCGAGAGGTAGAGCAGTAGAACCTGTCCCACGCCGACCACGCCGTTGGACGGAGAAAGCCGGAGGCTGTCGGGCCCCACGTACACATAAGAGGTCTTGCCGACGTAGCCGCTTGACATCGGCACCACGCTGTCGGGCTGGGCGCCAGGTTGAAGTCCCTGGAACAGGACGTCGGCCGAGAGCTGTCCCGCCGGGATGAGGGCGGTCGACGGCGTCACTGCCGCGAGCTGGCGCCCAAACGCGAAGGTGATCCCGAGGGGGTTGCCTGGAGGAGCCGGGTCGGAGAGCCACACCTGTGCCTTGTGAGTCTCGTTCTGGTTCAGGTAGAAGTATTGTTGCTGGCAGCAGGGCGTCGCGATCTCGTGGAACGTGATGGTCGAGACCACACCGACTGTCATCTGCTTCGAGGAGTACCCCTGGCCGGAAGCGTCGGTCGCCGTGAGCACTGCGCGGCCCGCTTTCAAGCCCGCGATCGTGGCAGAGGTGGCCGACGCGCCGGCGGGAATGGTCACCGTGTTCGGCGTCGCCTTCGCGATCGTGCTGTCGGTGGAGCTGATGCTCACCGTGAGCGCCGTGGTTGGCGGACTGGTGACCGCCAGCCCGATCGAGATGCTGCCGCCGTTCCCCACGGCCGTCGAGTCGAACGCCCACTGGAGCAGTTTCGGCGGCGCCGCAGAGACAACCACGCTCACCGAGTCTCTAAAGACTTTGAGCCCTTCCACCAAGGTGTCGACCGCGTAAGTCGCTCCGATGGCCACGCCCGTCACGAGGCCGGCGCTAGTCACGCTGGCGATGGGCCCGCCGGTGACGCCCAGCGGCCGCGTCACCCACGAGAAGGACTTGCCGGGAATCACGTAGCCGTTCGAATCGAGCGCCGAGGCGATGAGCTGGCTCTGGCCTCCGACACCGATGGTGTCGAACTTGGGCTTCGTCGAGAGCCCGAACGTCACCTGATTGACGCGCAGCGTCGCCGACCCTTGAACCACGATTGCCGGCCCTACGGTGTCTACCGCCAGCACCAGCCCGGTGCCCGGTGCGAGGAGCCTCGCGGTCCCTGTCGTGTCGATCTTCACGACGCTGGCCGACGCCGATATGAACTTGATCTTCAACCCGGACGTGACCGGCGCGCCGAAGTTGTCGAGCGCGCCGGTCCGGAGCTTGAGCGAATCGCCCACGGCGGTGATGACGGTGTCCGCCGGCTGCAGGCTCAAACTCCGCAGCACCCGCACGAAGAGGCGTGCCGTATCGGCGACGCCTCCTGCCGATGCGATGATCTTGGTTGAATCGCCGGCGAGCGCCGTCGCGAGCCCGGAACTCGACACGCCGGCGATCGTCGGGACCGTGGACGTCCATCCAAACGTGGTGGTAACCGGGTTGCCAAGCGTGTCCTTCGCGAGCGCGGTGTACTGGACCGTCGTGCCGTACGCGATCGTGTCGATCTTCGGGCTGATCACGATCTGCTTGATCGTCCCAGTGACCGCGGACGCGGTGAAGCTCACCGGCGAGCCTTGGAGCCCCGGCACGGCGGCCTGCACCGTGAGCGGACCGAGGGCGAGCGGTGTGACAGCCATGGCCGCGTAGCCCGCGGAGTCCGAGACAGAGACCGGCGCCTTGAGGCTGGCCAATCCCGCCGTCACGGTCCAGTGGACCGTGTCGCCCTTGAACCCGCCGTTCAGGGCGTCGAGCACACGGACGACCAGCGGCGCGGGAAGCGCGGCGTTGAGGACGCTCGTCTGCTTGTCACCGGACTGCAGCAGGAGCCGCGCCGCCGGCGGCAGGATGTGCACCCGGGTCGAGTCCTTCAAGTGCGTGGGCGTTTCGGCCACGACCCACACGCTGTCTCGCAGCGCGAGCGCCGCGGTGAGGGTGGCGGTCGTGCCGGTGGGATACGTCACCTTACCCCGCGTCGAGTCGCTCAGGCGGTAGCCGATCGGCACGCCCGCGATCGAGTCGCCCGCCGCGCCGTACGCCAGGGCGCGCAAGCCGAAGGCGGTGCCTCCGATCACGGTGGTGTCGGGCGGCCGCATCACGACGCGGACGGCGTTTGCCCCCGGGCCGACGTAGAGCCCGGTCAAGGCCGGCTGCGCGACCCCGCCGGCCGCTATCTGCACCGCGCCGGCGAAGCGATACCAGTCGACGCCGCTCCCGAAGGCGCGGACGAGGACGTTGAAGGTCTCACTGTTCTGTCGCAGCTCGATGTTGAGGCGGATGACGGCGGAGTCGCTCAGCAGGGTATCGGGGCGGAACCCGAGCCGCTGGTCGAGGGCGACGGACCCGTCGGCGCGCCGGAAGGTGATCTCGAGACTGTCGATGGGAATGACGGGCGCACCGGGGGCCGCGCTCGCCCAAGCGCGCAGGTCCAGCGCGGCACGCCCCGGGTACTTCGGTCCCGTGACGCTCTGGTCAGTGCAGGTGATGATGACAAGAGCCAGCCCAAGGCCGGCTCCGATTCGC
>DASQAH010000263.1:0-4172 GCA_035635835.1 Gemmatimonadales bacterium | reverse complement strand
CGCCAAGCGCGCCGTCAACACGATCGATGAAGCCGTCGACAAAGCGCCCGGGGTCCAGTTCCTCTCTGGCCAAGTCAATATCCGCGGCTCAAGCGGGTTTGTAGAGGGCCTCGGCAGCCGGGTCCTGCTGCTGGTGGACGGCGTTCCCGCCAACCAGGGCGACCGCGGTGGCATCAACTGGGATCTGCTCCCGGTGGATGACATCGAGCGGGTCGAGGTTGTGAAGGGTGCGGGCTCGGCCCTGTACGGGTCGGCTGCCTTCGGCGGCGTGGTGAACCTTATCACGCGCGAGGTCCCCCTCGCCTTCCACGCCCGCCTGCGGCTCACCGGTGGCGCGTATGCCAACCCGCCCCACCCCGAGTGGCGCTTCCGCGATTTCACCGGGGTCCATGGCGGCGCCGGTCTCACCTCGAGCTACGGACGGGATGAGCTGCGCGGGACGGTCACCGTTGGTGGGTGGCACTCCGACGGCTACCGCCAGCAAGACCATCGCGACCACTGGCAGCTCGGGGGTAAGGGCGAGTGGCAAGCGAGCCCGGACACGCGGCTCCGCGTCTCCGGCTCCTGGGCGAGCGACCAGTATCAGGAGCCGCTCGCCTGGTGCGAGCGCGGTCGCTGCGAGGACCGCGGCCAGGCCTACCAGCCGTTTCTGATCGACACGGGTGGGTTGGGGAACCATACCCGCTCCGACAAGGGCTATCTCGCGGCGGTACTGACGCGCGCGCCGAGCGAGCGCATGCACTGGCAGGCGCGCGCCTCGTGGTTGCGCACCCACTTCACCGATTTCCAGCCGAGGAGCCGAGACGACTTTGGCGTAGGCGATCGCTTCGGGGGCGAGCTCCGTGGTGAGTTCCGCCCCGACGGCGGCAGTAGCGTCGTCACCGTCGGCGGGGAGACCGGGCTCTCGACTATCACGAGCAACATCTTCGGCTCCCACCGCCAGGGGGAGTACGCGGCGTACGGCGAAGGGGAACGGCCCCTGCGGTCCGCCCGCCTCACGGGCGGGGCGCGCATCGATTTCCTCACCGTCGACGGCGGCGGACTCAGCGCCGTCGTCAGCCCCAGGGTTGGCGTGGTCCTCTCCGCCGCGGGCGGCACTTGGCGCGCGTCGGCCGGCCGCGGATTCCGCGCCCCATCGCTCGCGGAGCGGTTCGTGTCGACGGTCGTGAATGGGTTCAGGGTGATCCCGAACCCCACCCTTGTGCCGGAGAAAGCGTGGACAGGGGAGGTCGGCCTCGCCCGGCCGTTCGGGTCCACGGCGCGCGTGGACGCCGCGCTGTTCTGGACCGAAGCGAGTCAGCTGATCGAGCCGAGCGTCGTAACGATCACGGCCGGCGTCGATACGCAGATGGTGATCCAGTTCCAGAACCTCGTGCGTGGTCGCCTCGCGGGACTCGACCTTGCCGTAAGCGCGAATCCGCTCACCCCCCGTCTCTCCAGCACGCTCGCCTACACGTTCCTCTACGCCCGCGAGCTCGCCCATGATGCATTTCCGCAGCGCCCGCTCGCCTTTCGCCCGCGCCACCTGGTCACCATCGCTGCGGACTACGCCGTGGGCGACCTCGGCGTAGGTGCAGACTTCCGCTTCAGCAGTCGATTCGAGCGCGTCGAGCTCTCGCCACCTTCGGATCCCCGGGTCGCCGTCAAAGTGCTGGACTTGCGGGCGGGTTGGGCGCGCGGGCCGGCGAGCCTGCGCGTGCTCGTCGCCAACGCACTCAACTATCTCTACAACTATGCGCCGCGCACACTCGAGCCGGTGCGCACCGTGTCGGTCACGTTTGTCTACATCTATTAGATTCTTCCGCATGCGTCCTGCCCACGTCGCCCTCGCCAGCTTTGCGCTCGCCGCCGCCTGCGGGGGCGAGCGCGGCCGCTCCCCGGTGTGCGGCTTCGCGCTCGTCGCGGGGCCGTCGCTCATCCAGGACCGGCTGCGCCAGGCGCGGGCTCTGCTGACAGGCGCCCCCCGCGGCTTGCCCGCCCGACTCCCGGTCCGGGTCGTCGGCCAGCAACAGCAAGATGACGTGCAGGTCCGCTACGCCGATCGGAACGGTAGCGGCCAGCTGGTACTGACCTACCAGGGGCCCGGTTTCCAGGCGCGCTACGCGAACGACTCGACGACGTACGCGGTGCTCGTCGTGGACGACACCTCCGAGCGGGCAATGGGCCTCATTGTCTACGAGACACCTCGCCCGCCGCCGGACTATCCGCAACTCGGCACAATGGAGGGGGGGGGGAAACTGGTCCCAGTCTACGGCGTGCGCGTGAGCTGGGCTGGCACGAGCAACCCTCGCTGCCCCCTGCTCGGCCCACCACCCGCACCCGTCCAGAGACCGTGACGCCCGTGGTCGCCGTCTCCGCCCAGCGCCGCACCGACGCCGGGCGCGAGCGGGTGGCCCTCAATACCGCATACGTCAGCGCGCTAACCCGCGCGGGGCTCGTGCCGCTCGCCATCCCGCCACTCCTCGACCCCGCCGACGCCGCTGCCGTTGTGGACGCCACGCGCGGGCTGGTGCTCACAGGGGGCGAAGACGTGGAGCCCGCTCGCTACGGGGCCGTCCCCCATTCCTACCTCGAAGAGACCGATCGCGGACGCGATGCACTCGAACTCGAGCTGATCCGTTGCGCGCGAGCCCGCGCTCGCCCCATCCTGGCGATCTGCCGCGGCATCCAAATCCTCAACGTGGCCCTCGGCGGCACGCTCTACCAGGACCTCAAGAGCGAGCACACCGGGTCGATCGACCATCAAGACAAGGCAGGCCACCATGACATCCGCGTCGCGCCTGGCTCCTTGCTGCACCGCACCCTCGGCGCCGCCGTCGCGACCGTGAACAGCCGCCATCACCAGGCCGTGCGCGACCTTGCCCCCGGCCTGCGTGCGACCGCCTGGGCGGAGGACGACCTGGTCGAGGCCGTCGAATGGGACGCGTCGTGGATGCTGGCCGTGCAGTGGCACCCCGAGGATCTCACCGAGACGGCGTTGTTCGCCGGCTTCGCGCAGGCGGTGAGGCCGGGGACTGACGGCTAGAGGGTGTGCGGATCACCTTGTCGGCGGTAGAGACGTTCGGGAAGAACAGAAGTCGGCGCCGTGCAGCCGACAGCGCACATTGGCGAGGATCATGAGCAAACCTCCAGCCAAACGACCGACCCCCCGCCCCCCCCCCCGGAGCGGGAGGGCGACAGCGGTCTTGGAGCGCCTCACAGCGCTGTCCCAGGAGCTAGCCGGCGCGTACCGGCCGGCGACGGTCGTGGAGATCATGGCTCGGGCCACCAGCGAGAGCCTCGCACCCGAGCGGCTCTCCATCTCGCTCCTCGACCTCGATGCCAACCGGCTCCTCGTCTCCTACGACAGCGGCACCGAGCCTGTGCCGACGGACGACCCGCTGTTGCAGCTCGCCCTGCGGCGCGGCCCGCTGGTATTCAGACGTGACGTCGCCGCCGAAGCGGCGAAACTCGGCGTGACCGTGCTCGAGGCGCCGGCGTCGTGGATTGGCGCGCCCATCGCCGCCTCCGGCCGGACCATGGGCGCCGTCTCGGTCTCCGGCGCACGTGCCGGCGCGTACGGTCCACCCGAGCTCGAGATCGTCAAGGCGATTGCCGCCCAGGCAGCAATCGCGCTCGAAAACGCGCGGCTAGTCGAGCTCATCTCGAGTGGCAAGCGGGAGTGGGAGCTGACCGTCGACGCAATCTCCCAGGCCATCTGCATCGTCGACGCCGGCGGCGCGGTGCGACGCGCCAACCGCGTCTTCGCCGGGCTGATTCAAGTCCCCATCACCGCCCTCCCGGGCCGTCCCTGGATGGAGCTGCTGCCGACGGCTTGGGCCGAGGTCGTCGCCCGCGCGTTGGGGCAGCCCGGCTCGCCCCCCGCGGAGGTTCGCTCCGCCGACCGCATCTTCCTGGTCAGCGTCGTGCCGATCGCCGGCGATCAGGGCGGGGCGGCGGTTCTGCTGTTCGAGGACCAGACGGACAAGCGGCGCCTCCAGGACCAACTCATCCAGTCTGAGAAAATGTCGGCCATTGGGCAACTCATCGCGGGGGTGGCGCACGATCTCAACAACCCACTGGCCTCGGTGGTGGGATTCAGCGACTTCCTGGCGGAGGCCGGAGAGGTGCCGCCCGGCCTCGTCGAGCCCCTGCAGGTGATCCGTCAGGAAGCCGAGCGCGCCGCCAACATT
>DASQAH010000262.1:0-3667 GCA_035635835.1 Gemmatimonadales bacterium | reverse complement strand
CGGATGGCTCATAGCCGCGCGGGCTGTGCAGGGTATCGGAGGCGCGCTGATGACACCGGCCAGCCTGGCGATCATCGAGGCGACCTTCCAACCCGGCGACCGCACGCGCGCGATCGGGACGTGGGCCGGATTCAGCGGGGTATCCTCCGCGATCGCGCCCTTCCTGGGCGGGTGGCTGCTGGTAGCCGGCAGCTGGCGGTGGATCTTCCTGATCAACGTCCCGGTCGCCGCGGTGGCCGCGTGGACGACGCGGCGGCACGTTCCCGAATCCCGGGACACGTCGCTGTCTGGGAGAGCTGACTGGCCCGGCGCGCTGGCCGGCGCCGCCGCGCTGGCCGCGATAACCTACGCGATCCTCGTCCTGCCCGGCGCGGGCGTCACCTCGCCGCAGTTCGCCGTTGCCGCGGTGCTCGCCTTGGTGTCTTCGGCCGCCTTCGCCGTCACCGAACGGCGCGGGAGCCATCCCATGCTCCCGCCGGCGATCTTCGCTCCGGCGCAATTCCGCGCCGCTAATGCCGTCACCTTCGTCGTCAACGGCGCCCTCGGCGGCTTCGCGTTCGTCTTCATCCCCGCCCTGGAGATCATCGCCGGCTATAGCCCAGTCGTGGCGGGCTCGGCACTGGTGCCGGTCACCGTCGTGACCTTGATGCTGTCGGGAGCCAGCGGACGGCTGGCTCAGCGGATCGGGCCCCGGCCGCCACTCGTGGCAGGCTGCCTGGTGTGCGCGGTTGCGTCCATGCTCGCCGTGCGCATCGGCTCCCACGCCGGCTACTGGACGGTCGTATTCCCGCTGGCCTTGCTGTTCGGCCTTGGCCTGGCGTCCCTCATGCCACCCCTGACCGCCAGCGCGATGAACTCCGCCCCTGACTCCCTGGCGGGTCTGGCCTCCGGGGTGAACAACGCCGTGGCGCGGGTCGCGGGCCTGCTCTGGATCACCGCGCTGCCGCCCATCACTGGCCTCACCGGGGCGGCCTACACCGACCCGGCGCGGTTCCGGTCCAGCTTCGGCCAGATCAGCTGGATCTGCGCGGCAGCGTTCGCCTGCGCCGCGGTGCTCGCCGCCACCTTCTTCGCCGGGCCTGGCCGCCCCACCCCGGCACCACGGTCGGCGCTCATCCAAACCCCGGTGCCCCACCTCGCCTGTCCGGTCGCCTTCGGCCACGCGCCGAGACAAACCCGCAGACCGGAAAGCAGCCAGCCAAGCGACCGCTCCAGTGCCGCCGATGCTCCGTCACCTGGTCACCCCGGATAGATCGTGTCCAAGGACAGGCTTGAGGCCTTCAGCGACGGCGTGATCGCGATCCTCATCAGCGCGTTGGCGATCTACCCGGGCGGCGAGGCCGCGATGCTGATAGCGCAGGCGCTCGACGCCGAGGTTCTCGCGCTGCTCAGGCGTGCGACCGGGGCCTGATTCCGATGCCCGCGCGACCGGGAGCTAGGCCAGGTGGACCAGCCCGGTCAGTGTGGTCAGCTGCGCTTGGCGATCTCACCGCGGGCTGAGATCCACAACGTGTGGGGGTTCTCCCGATCGCCGTGGAGGGCGAGCATCCCCTCGACGATGCCCTCGACGCTGTCACGCTCGTTCGCAACCCGGCTGAAGTCACGCAGGTACTGCTGACTGGCGGCAATGTTGTCGGGCAGGTCGGGAGCCCCGACCCGTTTGTGTCCGGCGACGACGATCTTCGGCGCCAGCGCGGCTACGGCGTCGAGGCTCGCGATCCACGCGTCGCGCTTTTGCTCGTCGGTCTCGAGCAGCATCATGTGAACCCCGTTGTAGACGATGTCGCCGCCCACCACGGCGTCGAGCGACGGGACATGCAGGAATGTGGAGTGCTCGGTATCGCCTTGACCCACCGAGACGACCCGCAGAACCTCGCCTCCGAGCGTGAACTCGGGCTCGGCCATTACCTCAGGCACGACACGTGTCTGGGGTAGCTCGCCGGGGAACCGGCTGTTCCAGTACGCCAACAGGCGCTCATCAGTGGCCTCGTACTGCGCTCGACCCACGACTTCGGCGGTCGCGAACCCGCGGGCGTCCGGGAAGTGCTCCTGCAGACGGGCCAGCCCGCCCCAGTGGTCGGTGTGGCCGTGCGTGATGTAGACCCCGGTCAGCCGCTTGCCGAATCCGCGCACCCATTCCGCGAGCGCATCGACTTGATCGTTGGCGGTGAGCGCGTCCACCAGGATGGCTTCTTCCTCCCCCGCGATCAGCGTGCTGCTCATCGGCGACCAGTTTGGGTCGTCGCCCGGACCCTGAGCCGGACTTCCGGCGTACGGGCGCAGCGGAGTGACGTACACGTCGATCGTCAGAGCGGTTTCGGCCATAAGCAGCCACACCTGCTTGAGTCGGACCGGCGGAGTGGTCCGCCGGTAGGGCTTGCGTATCCATTGACAGGCGGCCGCGCTAGGCGCGCCGCCGCTCACGAAACGACATTGGATCTTCGCGAAGGACGGGACATCACTCAACCGAGTGATGTCTTTCCCAACTCCGATCCGGACGGGGCGGGTCGACAGATCGGTGGGATCCTCCGATTTCCGCGGCGGCGGGCGATAGTGTCCCGTTACTGCACTGAATCTGTCTCGGCGTCGCCGGGAGCCTGGCTCCCGTGTGCCGCCTGATCCATGCGCCATTGCGCGGGCGTGCGCCCGTGGTGACGAGCAAACGCTCGATTGAACGCTGCATCCGAGGCGTACCCGGCACGATGAGCAACTTGCTTCACCGAATCTGTCGTTGCGACGAGGAGGTCCCGAGCGAGCTCCATCCTCAGGTCGCCCAGGTATGCGATAGGCGGCTGACCGAGCAGCTGGCTGAACCGCTCGATGAACGTCGTGCGTGACATGTGCGCCAAGCCGGCCATCGCTGTCGCGGTCCATGGGCGAGCGGGCTCAGCGTGCAGCGCGTCAATGACGCGGCCGATGTTTGGGTCCATTCCTGCGCGCAACCATCCGGGCGTGCTGTCGCTCGAGGAAGCCCACACGCGCAGCATCTGGATATACATCAGATCGAGGATGCGCGAGATCATTACAGCCGCGCCTGGCGTCGGTTCACTGCGCTCTTTGGCCAGCATGCGATAGCTGACGTCGAACCACTCGTACCCCCGCTCCCGCAGAGCTTCGAACGCGATCACGGTCGGGAGATCGCGGTGGAGGCGATCCTGCCGGCCGCCCTCGAGCGCAAAGATCCCTGTCAGCCACCGCGCAGTCTCGGTGCCGACACGGAGCACGTGCCGGTGCCCGGCCGGCAGCAGCGCCACGTCGCCTGCTCGCAGCACCCGAGAGTCCACGCCCTCGACGAGGAGCTGGGCCTCACCGCTCTCCATCAGGTGGACAACCCCGGTCGAGTCAGACTGTTCGACCTCCTCCCCCGGCCCGGCTTCGGTTTCGCTGACCGTATGCCCGGCTAGGCGCACCGCCCGCAGCGCCGTCGACAGCACATCGGGTGCGGGCGATGAATCCGGACGAGCGGCAAACGATTCCGTGCGATCGGGCATGTTTCGTTGCCTCATATGACGAATATGGTGTCCTTAGCACTCGCGTCAAAATAACTTAGCTTTTTGACTCCGGAAGGCCTACGCTTTGTGGTATGGCGGTCGAGGTTGCCGGAGAGCTGGCGCTGGAGCGGGTGGCACGGTTGTATGAGACGCTGCGGCCGCACCTGGATGAGCGG
>DASQAH010000261.1:0-5485 GCA_035635835.1 Gemmatimonadales bacterium | reverse complement strand
GGAGGGGCTCTGTTGTTGGGCAGCAGCCGCCGGGAAGCGGAGTCCGATGGCGATCAGCAACGTCACGACAACCGAGTTCGCTCGCATGCAGGCGTCCCTCCGTCAATCGCCCGTGGGGATGATGCCAGCCCCTTCGACCATGAGGATCACGGCGCGCTCCGGCGCTCGCGTGCGGTGCACGACCCCCTTCGGCACGACGAACCCCTGCCGGGGTGCGAGCTCCACCGTGCGGCCCTCCAGGTCGATGAGGAAGCGTCCCTCGACGACGTAGAAGAACTCGTCTTCGTCGTCGTGCTTGTGCCAGTGATACTCACCCTGTAACACGCCGAGGCGCACGACCGAGTCATTGACGCGACACAGCGTCTGGTTGTACCACTGGTCCGTACAGGCCGCCACGAGCGCCTGCACGTCGATGCGCTCCAGGGGCGCGTAGTAGATGTTCAGGTGCGTCGCGTACGGGTATGACAATTCGTCCGCCATGGCCCTAATCCCTTCGAAACCGCAACTCGAGCGTTTCGCCGGCGCGCAGCGCGGCCCACTTGGCGAAGAGCTCGCGTCGTTTGTCCCGGACGCGCTCGAGATCGGCGTCCGTGAGGACGCAGGCACCTGACAGGCCGCGCTGCGAGTAGTACGTCGCGGCCGACGCATTGCACTGCTCCGCCGACCACCGCTCCCCTGCCGCGTGCTCCCCATCGAAGAAGCCGACGATCAGCTCGGAAGCGAGCGCCTCGCCGGGCAGCGCGCCCCGGGGCCAGGGCGTGCCGAAGTCGGTCAAGTCCCAGCCCTCCGCGACGAGCCCGTAAAAGCCCTGGAGATGGCCGAGCACCGTCTCGACTGCGTAGTGGGTCAGGTCGTGCAGCGGGAAGAAGCGCCCCTGCTGCCCCTCTTGACGTTGCCAGGTCACCGAGCCGTCGGCCCGCCGACAACTCAACGCGGCGGAGCCGTCGGTCATCTTCTTGATGCGAATCACGAGCTCCTGATCAACCGCCTTCATACTTGAACGAGACCTTGACCTTGGCGCGATAGCTCTGGACCTTGCCGTCCTTCAGCTGCATGTCGAGCTGGGAAATCTCGGCCACACGCAGATCCCGCAGCGTCTGGGAAGCCCGCTTGACTGCCGCGGTCGCCGCCTTCTCCCAGGACTCCGTGCTAGTACCGACCAGCTCGATGACTTTGTAGACGCTCTCAGGCATGGCAGATCTCCTCGTCAGCTGGGGTTCACGGCTGCATCGGACTGCAGGTAAGCTGCGGCGCGTCGTGGAAAGACTCAATCCCCCGCTAGTCCACGAACGCCCACAACAACGCCCGACTCTTGCCATCAAACGTCGCCGGGTCGCCGATATGGTACAGGTCACCCGCCACGTCCCGAATCAACAGCCCTCCGTGCGGCAACAGCCGTGGCCAGTCATCCAGACGCGTCTGGAACGCGCGCGTCCCCTGCCGCGTCTCGACCTGCCAGTGCCGGATCTCGACTTCCTCTTCGATCGCGATCACCCGTGTGATCTCGAAGACGAACCCGGCCGCGACGAGCGCCGCCTCGAGCACACCGCGCGACTCCGCGCCCAAGTCTGCGGGGTCGCGTACCAGCGCGAACTCGTGCTCGGCGTCGTCGCGTAGCGACAGGAACCGCCCGGGATCCGACCACGGAAAGCAGCGCCGCACCCACACCGCGCGCGCGACATCCCCGCAGACAGCCCACAACCGGCCATCGGTGCGGCGCTCGAGCCTCAGCGCGCCCGCGTCCCGTTGGAGTTCCCCCGTCATCCCGCCCCCTACGATGGTCGTCTCCATGTCACCTCCAGAGGTGCCAGGTCAGGCCAACTGCAGTTGCAATTCATAGAGCCTTCGATACTTGCCGTCCGGCTGGGCGAGCAGCTCGTGGTGCGTGCCGCTCTCGGCCAGCCGCCCGTCCTCGATTACGAACAGCCGCGAAGCTTTGCGGAGCGTGGAGAGCCGGTGCGCTATCGCGAACACCGTGCGCCCTGCGATCAGCCGTTCGAGCGCCTCTTGGATCTCGCGCTCGGTCTCCGTGTCGACACTGCTCGTCGCCTCATCGAGGATGAGAATCCGCGGGTCGTGCAGGATCGCGCGCGCGATCGACACCCGCTGCCGCTCGCCGCCCGACAGCGTATGCCCCCGCTCTCCCACGACGGTGTCGTAGCCGTGCTGGAGCTTGCAGATGAAGTCGTGGGCGTTCGCCGCCCGCGACACCCGCACCGCCTCGTCGAGGGAGGCTTCCGGTAGCCCGTAGCGGATGTTCTCGAGGATCGTCCCGTGGAACAGGTACGGATCCTGGAGCACCATCCCGATCTGCCGTCGGTAATGCCCCGTTTCGAGTTGCCGCAGGTCCACCCCGTCGATCCGAATCGCGCCGCCCGTGACGTCGTAGAAGCGCGCGATCAGGTTCACGATCGTCGTCTTCCCCCCGCCCGAAGGCCCAACCAGGCCGATCAACTCGCCCGGCGCCACGTCGAAGCTGAGCCCTCGGAGCACCTGGCGCACCCCGTCGTAGGCGAAGGTCACGTGCTCGAATGTCACCCGTCCGCGCACCGGCTCGAGTCGCACCGGCCGTGGCGCATCGGTGACCTCGGGCTCGGTATCCAGCACTTCGAAGACGCGGTGCGCCGAGGTCGTCGCCCGGCTCATGGTGCGCGCCATCTGGCCGATGATCTCGATCGGGGCGATGAACATCGTCGTATACAGCAGGAACGACACGAACGTCCCCGCCGAAAGGGTCGCGCCGGTGCCCAGCAGTCGCGGCAGGGCGAACGCCCACACGCCGAGCGTCGTCGCGTGGACCCCGAGCATCAGCAGCGGCCAGAACGTGGTCCACAGCCGGTGGATCCGGTTGAACTCCCCGGTAACGTCCTCGTTGCGCTCGTCGAAGCGCCGGATCTCGCGCGTCTCCTGGTTGAACGCCTTGACGACCCGAATCCCCGGAATCGTGTCCGAGAGCACGTCGGTCACGCGGGACCATTTCCGCCAGGCCCGGAGGAACAGTTGCTGAATCGCCTCGCTATGGCGGTAGATCAGCCAGCAGAACAGCGGCACCGGCAGCGTCATCACCAGCCCGAGCCGCCAGTCGAGCGTCATCAGCACGGCGCCGAGACCCGTCAGCATCACGAGCGACAGCGACACATCCACCACGCCGAAGGCGAGGAACTCCCATAGCCGGTCGGTGTCGGCCGAGACGCGCGTGATCAAGCTCCCGGTCCGTTTGCGCGAGAAGAACGCGAGGCTGAGTCGCTGGATGTGCTCGTACAACTCGGCACGCAGGTCGCGCGCGACCCATTCACCCAGGACGGACATCAAGCGCAAGCGCACCAGAGCCGCGCCCTGGCGCGCGAGGTACACAAGCGCCATGGCGCTCACGGCCAGCCAGGCGATCGCGCTGGCACGCGCGAGCGGGAGTGTGCCGTCCTGCGCTGGCCGGATCACGCGGTCGATCAGATAGCCCGCGAGGTAGGGCGGCACGAGGCTCACGAGCGTGATCACCGTCGCCGCGGCCAGGCCGAGCGTCAGCTGACGCCGGTAGGGCTTCAGGTACGCGAGCAGCCGGCGGATCACCGCCACTTGGCGCCCCGCGACTAGGGCCTGGGCCTCTCGGATCGGCCGGGCGACGCTCGACGCGTACTCCTGATCGGGATCGGCGAGCGCGATCGTGCGCCCTGCGAGCGCTTCTTCGAGGACGAATTTCAGGCTCTCGAAGCCGCGCCGCTGGCGGTGGGTGTAGCGCAGCACCGCGAGAGGCGACTCGCCCGGCTCCCCGAGGATGGTGAAGGTGCTAGCCGACAGGCCCTGCTCCTCGCGCACGACTTGGATCCGGTCCCGCTCGATCGTGCTGATCTCCCACCCCCCCCCTCCCCCCGACCCGGTGCCGTCGCTTGGGCGCGCCACCACCACGTGGCGAGGCCCCAGGGCGACCCACGTCTGCGTCAGCTGGAGGGCCGGGTCTAGGTCCGCGAAGGCGTAGAGCTGCACCGGCGCGCCCTGCCATCCGGCCTCGATGTGCCGGCGCAATTCGGCCGGCAGACGGGGCGGCTGTGCCAGGTAGCGGGCGATGATGTCCCGATCAGGGTCGTGCTGCTGGAGGTCCATGTCCGTGATCTCGGTCAAGTGTGGCGCAACAAAACGGCCTTCCAGGTCTCTCGCAGCACCCGGAAGGCCGGATCACGGCATGGGATCCTGGACTTCTAAGGTGCTCGCTTCCGCTTCATGGCGTCGCTGAATGCAGTACGCCCACCGACGCCCGGCAGCGGCGCGGTAACACGCACACAGCCCGTGACCGCCCGGAGACGGAGCGTCGCAGCGGCGAAGGAGTAGCGAATCATCAGAGCGATGGAGTCCCCAGATACTGGTGAAGGTCCTGCTGCCTCACGGAAAACTAGGAGGGGTGGGGCGGACGAGCAAGTGGCCGGTTCCCAGCCGATGGTGGTTGAGATACCGCAGGAGGCTTCCAGATGTGAATGGCCGACCTAGTGTGGCCACAGCCAACCGAAGGCGCCCGCCGTCAGGAGCGCGTAGATGAGCCCGTCCACTGTCGCTTTCATGGTCGTGGTCCAAGCGCGGTGGTACCAAATCGACATTTGCCAGAGCGCGAGTGCATACCCGACGAACGCGGTGACTCCGGCGAACCGGAAGACCTGGAGGAAGGCTGCGCCGGAGGGCAGAGCGCGCCCGGCCACGTACCCGGCGAAGCACCCGACAACGATCGAGTAGAGGAACCATAGAATGAGGCTGTTCTTAACCGATGCAGGGCCGCTCGGCCACACGGTGAGCATCATGACCGGCCCCCGTTTCATTTTTTCAGCAAAAGCGGGGGTGCGCATCTCCGCTGAGCTCGACGCGCGGGGCATCACGTAGTCACCTGGCGGGATGGCGAACGGACGCAGCGCATCCATCACGCGGTCTTCGTTCGGCAGCTTGGGGTAGTCGCTCTTGTGCCAGGGCGTCATCATGTGGATGAGCGAGCTCACCACGAAGACGAGCACCGCTGAGAGCAGGATCGGCAGCCACAGCGTGAGCAGTCCTGTCATAACAACCTCCGGGAGGGGGGAGGGGGGAGGGGGAGGGGACTGCCTAAGGTGCGGGCAGAGGCCGCAGGGGGCAAGCAGCGCGCGACTTAGAAGAAGAGGCCGCGCGCGAGGGCGGTTGCTGCGAACACGATCAGGACGACGAGCCCTGCCTGGACCTGACTGATGCGTGCCAGGGCGAGCGCTGGCGTTGTGTCGATCGAGGCACCGCCCTCAAGCGCAATCCGCCACCGAATGCGTCGACATCGGCCAGATCTCGAGCACCAGGATGAGCGCGAGGAGGCCCATCTTGGCATAGAAGACGCGGTCGTGGAGGTAGTAACTGGCTCCCTTCTCGAGGCCGCCGAACGCCCGCAGCAGACCAGTGCCGATCCACAGCAGGGCGGCCACGCCCCACAGAGTGTCGGCGAGGAACACGCGACGCAGGCCTTCGGCGTCCAGCGCGGCGCGCA
>DASQAH010000260.1:0-2300 GCA_035635835.1 Gemmatimonadales bacterium | reverse complement strand
TTCACGTCGCGACGGAGCCGCTCGCGGATCGAACACTACCGAGGAGCGTGTACCCGGACCCACCGCTGACGGGGAAGCCCAAATGGGAAGTCTCGATTGGCGGGGGAGATCAGTTTATTGATCCGGTGATGTTCGATCACTGGTACGTGAAGGTGGCGGTCTGCTACAAGGCGGGGCCTAGCGCCTGCAGCACCTACTATTGGAACTGGCCCACCACGACGACGAACACGGTGGCGTGGGTCGGACCGCTGTACTCACCCGGTCCGAATCCGGCCATCATAGGGCGACGCCCCCCCGAACCCGGGCCAGGAGGTCTGGGACGGCGTCATGCGCGGCTTTCAGTTCTACGATGTTGCGCTCACATCGAGCGAGATCGCCCAGGAGATGGGTCTGGGTGTCGCGGCAGGGGGAGGCGCGTAGTGGGGAGCGCCGGACCTCATCGCGGCCGGCGCGGCGGTCGCGGCGGCCATCGTGGCGTGGCGCTGGCCAGAAGCCCGACCGCTCCCTCGGGTCCTCGGGGTGCGGCGTACTTGGTGTGGGGAGCCGTGGCTGGCTTGCACGCCTGGGGCAACGTGCTTCGCGGCGAGGTGCATCCGGTCTGGGACCCAACCCGGCGGGGCCCGGTCCCACGCTAGTGGCGGGGCGCGCCACATTGAAATCTCGGATCTTCGCGTTAGTCTCGATTTTCCCGGCCAGGCCGGACGGACCACCACGATGCGGTATCTGACCCAGAAGCTCACGCCGATCCGAGGATAACCTTTGCTGCGGAACCTCGTTGCACCGCTCGTCACCCGGCTTCGCCGCCGTTGGGAGCGGGTCCTCCATCCCTGGCGACGACAGGCGACGCTGGCCCGGCTGCGGCGCCAGCGTAGGCCGCGCGGTGTCCTGTTCGTGTGTCTCGGCAATATCTGTCGCAGTCCCTACGCCGCCGCGGCGTTCCGCGCCCGCCTCCGGCCGGAGGTCGCTACCGCCATCCGCGTCGACTCGGCGGGCTTCATCCTCCCGATGCGGCCCGTGCCGCGGGTGGCCGTCGAGGAGGCGGCGTCTCGCGGGCTCGATCTTCATGACCACCGCTCGAGAACACTCACAGCGGGAGTGCTCGAGAACGTCGACGTCGTCGCGGTGATGGAACCCCAACAAGTGCGTGCGGTGGCCCAATTACGGCGCACCACCGCCACCATCATCGTGTTGGGCGACCTCGACCCGATTGCCGACGGTGGACGGATGATCATCGATCCTGTGAACCAGCCGCGCGCTGCCTTCGCCGCGTCGTACGATAGCATCGACCGATGCGTGGCGGTTCTAGCGGAGGCCTTGGCCGGCTGACGGCCGGGCCGTCGCAGCGTGGCGCCGCCGGTCTTGAAAACCAGTTCGCTGATGCCGCGGCAAGCGTACAACGCGGTTCATGACCGGCTCCCGGTCTCTCGGTCATGTACCTGACCGCGCAACCGGGAGCGGCGTCGTAACCGGACCGGCCACCGGGTCGCCGCGAACGCCGAGGATCGTTTCGGCGCGGCGATCGAGTGGCTCGTCCGAGCGCACCAGGCGAAGCGCGATGGCGGGGTCTCCCGCGACTACCGCGTCGCGTGGCATCATTTCTTCCCGAGGCGAGGGTGGCAACCGGTCAATCCCGCGACGACGGACTACGTCATGCCCACCATTGTACGGTGCCGCGGGTCGCCGTGGATCGCCCCGACCTGCCGCGAGCGCGCCGCGCGGGTGGCCGACTGGGAACTCCAGGTTCAGCTTCACTCGGGGGCGCTGCAGAGCGGCATGCTCCGCGAGCAGCTCCCCCACGCCGCGGTCATCCAATGGCCGTCAGGTCTTATTCGGACTCGTCCGCGCCCACATCGAGACGGTGCTTGATAAGTGCGTGGGTGGCGCCCGACGCGCAGAGAGCCATCGGCAGTTTCGAACACGGAACGTCCCTCGTGGCCCGACTACCGCACGTCAACCTATTCTCGCGCGTCGTGGGCGCGATGCGCCTTCGGCACGGACGTGCTGAAACGCCGCTACAGGGACGGCGCCGAGCGGAATGTCCGATGCGGTCTCGAGCAGCGGGGGACAGGATGGGCCCCACGGCCGGGGCGTCTCCCATACCCGCAATTAGTCGCCGGAGATCGGTCGGCATTTCTCGGGGACGCCGCTCCGGGGAGCGACGACTCAGCGCGCCGCGGCGCAGGGACGCTACCACGCTCCGCGCCGAAGCAACATGACGGGGACCGTCCGCAGCATGATGCGCAGGTCCTCTAGCAGCGACTGACGGGCCAGGTACTCGAGGTCGTAGGCAACCTTGCGGC
>DASQAH010000259.1:0-12226 GCA_035635835.1 Gemmatimonadales bacterium | reverse complement strand
ATCGGGGCCGGCGGCGGCGGCACGCCGTCGCGCCTGGACGACATCAATCCGGAAGCGATCGACCGGATCGAGATCCTCAAGGGGGCGGCCGCCGCCACGCTGTACGGTACGGAAGCGTCGGCGGGCGTGATCCAAATCTTCACCAAGAAGGGATCGCGCGGCGCCCCGCGCTTCGACTTCCTGACGGAGGTGGCCTTCTCGAATTATCCGGCGGGCCGGTATGCACCGAACGCCGGCTTCGCGCGCTCGGACACGCAGGCGACCCGGCTCAGCCAGTTCTACGGGATGAGCATACAGCCGTATCAGGTCTTCGAGCGACATTTCGTCACCGAGCTGTTCGAGACCGGGGTTGGCACTACCTATTCCGGCTCGGTGAGTGGCGGCTCTCCGGGTGTGCAGTATTTCGTGAACGGGCGCTTCAACGGGGAGCGCGGCCCGTTCGGCGGCGCAAACCTGGGGCCGGCCCGCAGCCTCGACCGCAAGGCGCAGGGATCAGCGTCTCTCGTGATGCTGCCCACCGACAACCTGAAGATTCAGGTGACGTCGCAGTACGTGGACGCGCACAATGAGACCCCGAACAACAACAACAACATCTACGCGCCGCTCACGAACGCGATTTTCGGCCATCCGGAGAAGGCCACGTGCGTGACGCCCCGCGCCTCCTCAACCCCGACCGGCGACGGCCACTGCACCGGCCCCGGCAACTCCTTCGGGGTGAGCGCATTCGGCACCGTGCGCGAAGACATGCAACGCACTGTCAAGCAGGACACGAAGCATTTCACCGGGAGCCTCAATACGGTGTTCCAGGCGTTTCCGACGGTGTCGTTCGAGGCCACCCTCGGTGTCGACGTCACGAGCCAGCTCTCCCAGGCGTTCCGGCCGTTCGGCAACGATGTCGACGGCTTCATCAATGTGAGTCCACAGGGGGACAAGACGGTCGATGATCGGATCCAGCGGATCATCACCGCCGAGGCCAAGACGACCTGGCGACGGCAGCTGGGCGAGCACTACTCGTCGGTGTTCGTCGCGGGCGGCCAGGGGTTCATCACCAAACTCGAGGACCAAGGCAGCTCGGGGTCGGCGTTTCCAGGCCCCGGTCTTGAAGTGACCGGCGCCGCCGCCGTTCCCGGTGCCTACGAGCGGTTCCTGCAGACCGTGAACGCCGGCGTCTTCGGGCAAGAGCAGCTCGGCTACCGCGACTTCGCATTCTTGACCGCCGGCGGCCGGTACGACCGGAACAGCGCGTTCGGCCGGACCTCCCAAGGCGTGTTCTATCCCAAGGTGAGCCTCTCGGTGATCCCCAGTGCCACGCCGCATTGGGGGACCTCGCCCCTCACGGCAAAGTTCTCGACCCTCCGCTTCCGCGGGGCGATCGGCCAGTCGGGTCTGCAGCCGGGTGCCTTCGACAAGCTCACGACGTTCGGGGCGCTGGCCTCCGATCTCGGGCCCGGTCTCTCGCCCAACAACCTCGGCAACCCCGACCTCCGACCCGAAGTGAGCACGGAGTGGGAGCTCGGGACCGAGATCGGCATGGCCGAGGACCGCGTCGGCGTGAACGTCACCTACTGGCGGCGGCGCACCAAAGACGCCTTGTATCCGCGCCAGTACGCGACGTCTGGCGGGTTCCGAGCTCTGCAGCTCTCCAACGTCGGCGAGATCAAGTCAGGCGGCTACGACCTCTCGGTCAACGTGCTGCCCATCAATCGGCCGAACCTCTCGGTGAAGCTGTTCGCCAACGCCAGCTGGCTATGGGACTTCGTCACCAAGCTCGGCGGGGCGCCGCCCCTCAAAGTGGGCGGCAGCTATCCGCGCTACCGCAACTTCGTGAAAGAAGGATTTCCGGCGGCCGCACTGTTCGGCGCCAAGCTGCCGGGCCCCTGCAGCGCACGGCCGGCTGGGGCGACCTACCTGTGTCTCAACCCGGGCGAGCTGCCGTTCGATCTCACCGGGCCCGCAGGCGTACCCGACGGCAAGCCGGATACCGAACAGGAACTCCTCGCCTTCTTAGCCGTGCCGCGCAACCCGAGCGTCCTGAACCCGCTCATGGTGGACGAAGGGAACGGGGTGCTCGGCAACTACCTCGGGAAGTCCACGCCGGACTGGCAGGGCGCCTTCGGCATGAGCGCCACGGTGCGCGGGAACTGGGAGATCGGGGCGCTGTTCGAGTACAAGTTCGGTAATTACACGATCACGAACCTGACCGACGCGTTCCGCAAGGCGAACCCAGTGATCGGGCGGAACCTCCGCCGCGCGGCCGAAGCCGAGGCCACGCTCCTGAACCCGGCAAGCACCCCCCAGCAACGGCTGGATGCGGCCAAGCAGTGGGCGTACGATCTGAAAGCCCTCTCGCCCTACGACGGGCTGAACCAGAACGAGAACGGCGCGTTCGTGCGGTTCCGCGAGTTCAACGTGACCTACAACCTGCCGACGGATTGGACCCAGCGGAAGCTCGGGCTGCGGTACGTGTCGCTCACGCTCTCCGGGCGGAATGTGGCGCTCTGGACGCCCTACAGCGGGATCGATCCGGAGCTCAATGAGTACGGGCGGGGCGGCGCCAACGCCGATCTGGGGGGCATCGACCAGAATTTCGGTCAGGCCATTGACGCATTCGGATTCGCGCTGCCGCGGCGGTTTGCGTTCGCGGTGCGCGTCGGTTTCTAACGCTCACGCACGAGAGGAGAGACGCCATGAACGGAACACTAGCGACGTCGCTCGCCCGCGGGCGCTGGGCAAAGCCAGGCAGGCTGCTCGCCGCGCTAGTCGTGGCGGCGGGCATCGCCGGCTGTAACAGTCTGTTGGACGTGAGGAACCCCAACAACGTCAACGCCAGCAACCTGGACAACCCGGCGGCCGCCGCTTCCATTGCGAACGGCGCGCTGTCCACGGTCGCGCGCGCCTGGGGCTTTATCTTGGTGGACTACGCAACCGCCACCGACGAACTCACCTGGATCGGCTCGCGCGACGGCTTCCGCGAGCTCGACGTCGGCTTCTTCACGAACCGGACCAACGAGTTCGTGGACGCCGCGTTCCCCTACGTCGGGGAGGGCCGCTGGACCTCGGACCTCGCGATCAAGAAGCTGTCCGGGTTCGACGCGGCAGCGACGCTGAAGAACCGGGACGACCTCGCCCGGTCCTACCTGTACGCTGCCATCGCCTACACGATGATCGGGGACATGTTCAACAACTTCCCGGTCTTCTCCGACCGCCAGACCGCCGCGCCGCCGCTCGGGCCGAGCAATATGGCCCAGGTGTACGATACGGCGGTCGTCTACACGACGCGCGGGATCGCCATCGCCCAGGCGACTGGGAACACGACGCTGCAGCTCGCCCTCACGGCCGAGCGCGCGCGGGCGAAGTTCGGCAAGGCGGTCTGGGCGAAATTGCACCCACCCGGCGCAGGCGTGCCGCAGGGTGGCCCATTCGTGAACGACGCGGGGGCCAACGCCGACGCCGCGGCAGCCCTGGCGCTCGCAGCGGGGACGTCGGACTGGAAGTATCGGTTCAATTACAGCTCATCCACGATCGATAACACTGTCGGCGCGTGGGTGAACTCGCGGCAGGAGATGCGGGTCGGCAACGCGTTCATCAACCGGGCCGTGACGCCAAACGATACGCTGCGCGACCCGATCACCAACGCGGTGGATCCGGAGGTGCGGCGCGCGCTGATCGAATTCAAGGCCACGCCAGCGACCCAGTTTTATTCCCCCCTGACCGTCGTGTCGTCGCGCGAGCTATACCTGATCCTCGCGGAAGCCGCGCTCGTGGCGGGCGACACGCTAGTGAACACGGGACAGTTCGTGGTCAACATCAACGCCGTTCGAGCCCTGAACTCGCTGCCGGCGTATGACCTGACGAACGTGGCCCATCCCCGTCCGGTGGCGATGCTCAAGGCCGAGCGCAAGGCCAACCTGTTCCTCCAAGGCCGGCGACTCCACGACCTCTACCGCTTCGGCGACAAGGCCGACATGTGGCAGACCGTCGTGCCAGTCGCGGATGCGGTCGCGAGCCCAGGGACGTTCTTCCCGATCACGCAGGTTGAGCTACTCGCGAACCCGTACTGCGTGGCGAATCCGTCGTCCTGCTAGCGGACTAGACGGCCAAGGGGCACAGTTCCTCCCCTTGGCCGTCTTGGCGTCCTAGTGGAGCCCCCCGCTCGCGAACTGCCTGACCAGATCGCTGAGCACTGCCTTCGCATCGCCGAACAGCATCCAGGTGTTGTCCTGGACGTACAACTCGTTGTCGATACCGGCGAAGCCGGGGCTCTTGCTGCGCTTGATCGCTAGGACCGTCTTGGCCTTGTCCGCGTCGATGATCGGCATGCCGTAAATCGGGGAGCCCTTGACGGAGCGGGCCGCGGGGTTCACGACGTCGTTCGCGCCAATCACCAGCGCCACGTCGCACTGCGGCATCTCGGGATTGATCTCGTCCATCTCGACGAGCGCGGAGTAGGGGATGTTCGCCTCGGCGAGCAGCACGTTCATATGGCCCGGCATGCGGCCGGCGACGGGATGAATCGCGAACTTGACGCTAACCCCACGCTTGGTGAGCTGGTCGTACAACTCCCGCACCTTGTGCTGAGCCTGCGCCACGGCCATGCCGTAGCCGGGAATGATCACTACGAGCCTCGCCTGGTCGAGCAGCTGCGCCGCTCCCTCGGGCGTCTCCTGCTTCCACTCCTTCTGTTCTCCGACCGCTGCCGCCTTGCGCACCGTGCCGAACGCGCCGAACAACACGTTGGTGAACGAGCGGTTCATGGCGCGGCACATGATGATCGACAGAATCAAGCCGCTCGAGCCGTCGAGCGCCCCGGCGGTCACCAGCAGACGGTTGTCGAGCACGAAGCCCATCGCCACCGCGGAGAGCCCTGCGTAGGAGTTCAGGATCGAGATGACGGTGGGCATGTCGGCGCCGCCGATCGGGATGATGAGCAGCACGCCAAACAGGAGCGCGAGCCCGCCCACGGCAGGAAAGACGCTGCCGGCCCACGCGGCTGTGGGGTGGAGGACTAACGCCCCGCCCAGCAGCACGGCGGCGCCCAACACACCCAGATTGACGACATTCTGTCCGGGATAGGTGACCGGCCGCTGCGGGACCCAGCGGATCTCTTGCAGCTTCCCGGCCGCCATCAGGCTTCCGGTGAACGTGAGAAAGCCGAGGATCACCTCGGCCACCAGGGCGACCATACGGAACGTCGTGAAGTGCTCCGGACCCTGCCGCAGCCACAGGTAATACTCCGCCGTCCCGACCAGGCCGGCGGCGAGCCCCCCGAACGCGTGGGACAGCGCCGTCCGCTGGGGTACGGCGGTCAGGGGCACGCGGGATAGCGGCACGCCCACGAGGAACCCGGCCACGATCGCCACCACGATCCAGCCGTGGTGCACGATCTCCGGCTGGATCCAGGTCGCGAGGACCGCGACGACCATCCCCGCCACGCCCGCGTACACGCCCCGGCGGGCGGTCCTCGGGTCGTTCATCCAGTTGAGGGCGAATATGAACAGCGCGGTCGCGAGGACGGCCGCGAGCTGGGCGATGGCGTGCGTCATTGCTTCTTGAACATCTTCAACATGCGATCCGTGATCAGGAAGCCGCTGACGATGTTGGTCATGGAGGCGAACAGCGCCACGGCACCCAAGATGCGGATCACCCGCGGGGAGTCGGCACCCGCAACGACGAGAGAGCCGACCACGGCGATGGCCGAGATCGCGTTGGTCAGGGACATGAGCGGGGTGTACAGGAGCCGCGACACGCGACGGATGACCCCCAGTCCGATGAAGGTCGCGAGCACGAAGACGAACAGCATCGACCAGTAGTCGGTCATGGCCTGAGCACCTTTCCGTCGTGGGTAACGCATGTCGCCCGCGTGATCTCGTCCGTGAAGTCGAGCTGCAACTTGCCGTCCTTCACGAGGTGATTCAGGAAGCTCGTCACGTTGCGGGCGTACATCTGACTGGCGTGCAGCGGCACGGTGGCGGGAAGGTTCACAGGCCCGAGGATCGTGACGCCGTGATGCTCCAAGGTCGTCCCGGGCTGTGTCAGCTCGCAGTTGCCGCCGGTCTCGGCCGCGAGGTCCACCACCACGGAGCCCGGCCGCATCCCCTCGACGCCAGAGCGGGTGACGAGTATCGGCGCGCGTTTCCCCGGGATCGCCGCGGTTGTGACCACGACGTCCGCGTCCTTCACGCTGCGCGCCAGGAACTCGAGCTCGCGCTTGTGCTGGTCCTCCGACAACTCCGTGGCGTAGCCCCCCGCGCCTTCGGCCGTCACTTGGTCCGCCATGGCGAGGAACTTTGCGCCCAAGCTCTCGACCTGCTCCTTGACCGCCGCCCGCACGTCGAACCCGGAGACGATGGCGCCGAGGCGTCGGGCGGTGGCGATCGCCTGTAAGCCGGCGACGCCGGCGCCCAGCACCAAGACCCGTGCGGGCGGCAGCGTCCCGGCGGCGGTCACGAGCATCGGGAAGAATCTCGGCGCCGTCTGGGCGGCGAGGAGAACCGCCTTGTAGCCAGCGACGGTGGCCTGTGAGGAGAGTACGTCCATCGGCTGCGCGCGGGTGATCCGGGGGAGCAGCTCGAGACTGAACGCCGTGACCCGTCGTCTGGCGAGCAGCCGCACGAGATCGGCGTCGGTGCTCGCTTGGAGCAACCCGACCAGCGCAGCCCCCCCTGCCTGGGGCAGCTTCTCGATTTCGATCGGGCTCGGCTTCTGGACTTTGCAGACGACAGCGGCGACCCACGCGTCGCCGAGGCTCGCGCCCACCGCCGTATAGGTGTCGTCGGAGAACCCCGCCTCGACCCCGGCCCCCCGTTCCACAACCACCTCGTGCCCGGCCTTGACCAACCGGCCAACGGCTTCAGGCACGAGCGCGACGCGACGCTCCTGCGGCACGGTCTCTTTCGGGACCCCAACCTTCATCTACAACCTCATGAGCAGAGGGAACAGCGGGGAAACTACTGACAATTGGCAGTTCGGAAAGCCGGGCAACCGTCTACCCCCCGGAAGCGTCGCCCAGCGCCTCCAGAGCCTCGACGTACTCGCGTTGCATCCGCTCGAGCGAATACCGCTCGAGCACGCGACGGCGAGCTGACTCGCCCAGCGCCGCTCGCCACGCCGGATCCCCCAGCAGGGCCTGCAAGTGTTGCGCGAACGCGGCCGGGTCCTCCGGCGGCGTAATCACCCCGGTGTCCCCGAGCACCTCCTCCGGCCCACCGCCGCCCACCGCGACCACCGGCCGGCCACACGCCATGGCCTCGGCCACGACTAGGCCGAACGGCTCGGTGGGCGACGTGTGCACCACGCACGTTGCCGCGTTGTACGCCGCGACGAGATCTGGAGTGGGGAGGCGCGGAAGAATCCGCAGGTCGAGGCCCAACCGCTCTGCATCAGGCGGGAGGGTGGCCTCGAATCGACCAGAACCCCGCAGCAACAATAGCGGCCTCGGTTCGGGAAGCAGCGCCAGGCTCTCGAGCAGCGTCTCCCAGCGCTTTTCCGGCTCCAGCGCCCCGACCCCGAAGAGGACATGCCGGTCGCCGAGGTTGTGACGCTGGCGGAACGCCCGCCCCGCCTCCGGGTCGGGGCGGAACACCGCGCCGTCGACCCCGTTGTAGATGACGCGATGCGGACGCCGACCAAGCGCCGGCATCCGGTAGAGACCGTCGGCCTCCAGTCGCCGCGTGAGAAAGATGGTGAGACCGACCCGCCGATACGCCAGCCGCGTGAGGGGATCGCGGGGGGGCCTCGGCGTGCTAATGCAGTAGACGATGTGGACGGGTCGGACGAGCGAGGTCGCAGCGGCGAGTCGGATGTCGCGCCGCGCATCGGCGACCACAATGTCCGCCGCGAACTCCGCCACCGCGCGGTGCGCCTCGCGCGCCTCGCGCAGTCCGCTCGCCCCGATCAGCAGCTGCCGCACCGGCACGCCCTCACGCTGGAACCCTTCTCGCAGCGGGGTGCGTGCCACCAGCGCCAGCACATCATGGCCACGTGCCCGGAGGCCTTGGGCGACGAGGGCGAAGACCACCGCCGAGCCGCGCCAGTCCCGCGCCGTGATCATCAGGGCGACGCGCAGCCGGCGCCCCGGCGCGGTCATTCCCTGCGCGGCAGCCGCGCCCGCTCCTTCTGTTGCGCCAGCATCCGTTCAGCGAAATCGACCCGCTCGGCCAACTCGCCCATCTGGAGGCGCAGCGACTCCACGTCCGAGACGAGCTGACGCACCTCCGCCGACCCCGCAGCGCCGAGTCCCACCGACTCCTGCACACCCCACTCCCGCAGCACCTGGTCGTCCGCGTCCCGGAACTCGCCAGCTACCACCAGGACCATGTCGTAGAACCACCACACGCCTAAGCCCCCGAACGTCAGCGCCATGAACACCGCGCTCTGCGTCCGACCGACGTAGAAGCGATGCAGCCCCAACGGGCCTCCCAGCACACCGAGGATGAGGGCCACTCCGCGTGAGCGTGGCGAGGCCGACTCGCCCCCCCGCCCCGGGGGAGCGCCCTCCTCGGAATCGTCATAGCCTGCGGGCAGTCGGCCCGTCACGGGGCGACCGCCTCGGCTTCGATCTCGACCAGCATCGCCGGATCCACGAGCGCGCCCACCTGCACCATCGTCGAGACCGGCCGGATCTCGCGGAAGAACTCTCCATGCGCCCGCCCGACCTGCTCCCAGTCCTTGATGTTCGTGACGTACAGGCGGGTCCGCACGACGTCGCGCAGCGAGGCGTCCGCCCGCACCAGGGCGCGTTCGATGTTGCGCAGCGCTTGGACGGTCTGGGCGTAGGGATCGCCCGCGCCCACGATCTGCCCGCTCTCGTCCGTGGCCGTGGTGCCCGCCACATGCACCACCTGGCCCACGCGCACTGCGCGCGAGTAGCCGAGCACCGGCTCCCAGGGGGTGCCGCTCGAGATATTGATCCGCTTCATGGCCGCGCGTCCTTGTCCCGCCCTAGCACATGCCGCAGGGCGGCTTCGAGGTAAGGATACAGGAAAGCATAGCCCGACGCCTGCAACTTCGCCGGCACGACCCTGCTGCCCGTCAGCAGCGTGGCATCCGCCGCCTCGCCGAACAGGAGCCGCAGCGCGAACGCCGGGACGGGGAGGACGGCCGGGCGCCGCAACACGCGCCCCAGCGTGCGGGCGAACTGGCGGCTCGTGACCGGGGCCGGCGCGGTGAGGTTTACCGGCCCGCGGACGTGCGGAGCGGCCAGCAGGTGCCGCACCGCGCCGACCGCGTCGTCGATCGCGATCCAGCTCCAGTATTGACGTCCGCTCGCCACCGGCCCCCCGAGACCAAGCTGGAAGGGGAGCAACATACTCGCCAATGCGCCGCCCTTGGGCGTCACCACCAGCCCGGTCCGCAGATGCACTACCCTGATCCCGCGGCGCACTGCGGGCTCGGCCGCTGCCTCCCAGTCGCGCGTAACTTGCGCGAGCCAGTCCCGTCCTGGGGCGCTCTCCTCCGTCAGCCATTCGTCGCCGCGGTCACCGTAATACCCGACCGCCGAAGCGACAACGAGGGTCGCGGGCGGGCGACGCAGGCCGGCGAGCACGCCCGCGAGCAGCGCCGTGCTGTCCACGCGGCTCTCGCGGATAGCGGCCTTCTTGGCCGCCGTCCAGCGACCGAGGATCCCCTCTCCCGACAGATGCACGACGGCGTCGCTCCCCTCTACGGCGGTAGGGTCGAGCAAACCGGCGGCAGGGTCCCAGCGGACTTCCCCGGCATCGGGCGGGCGGCGCACCAATCGGACCACCGCGTGCCCATCAGCCTGGAGCGCGGCCGACACCGCGCTGCCGATCAGCCCGCTCGCCGCCGAGATGAGGATCCGCATCTACTCGATCACCACTTGCTCCCCGAACTTCGCAGCCAGCGCCCGGAGGTAGGACTCCATAGTGCCGGTGTACCCCAGAATGAAGCGGGCGACAAACCGGAAAATCGGATTGTAGATCTCCCCATCCTCGGTGATCGTGAGGGTGCTGCCGTCCGCGACCGGGGTGATCTCATAGGTCCAGGTCCCGCCGAACGGGAGTTTCGGATCGGCGATCCGTCCCACGAGCCGTCTGGGAGGCACGGCCTCGAGCGTCTCGAGTCGAAGTTTCTGTCCGCGCCTGTCGGTTTCCTGCCAGACCTCGTGGCCGTCCAGATCCGGTAGTCGCTCGATCGCGCGGAGATCCGTGCGCCAGGACGGCATGGCGACCCGGTCCGTGAGCACGCGCCACAGCGTCTCCGGCGACTGGTGAAAGGTGGCGTGGCGGGAGGCACTATGCGCCCTAGGAAGGAGCGAGCCGACCAGCGCGACGAGCGCCGGCAGCCCCACGAGGAGGATGACGCCGATCAGGACCCAGCGCACAGCCGTTGCTCCTCTCTCCCGCGTTCCTGCGGGAAGCCGATATTAATGTGGACCCGAACCCCCAGCCAGGACGGTGCCGTGAGACTGACTCCCCTGCCGCTCCGCCCGCTGCTCGTCCCGTTGCTTCTCGCAGCTCCATTGGCGAGCGCCCTCGCACAGAATCCGTCCGATACGAGCCGGACGGCGCAAGACTCGGCCCTACGGGTGTTTTTCGACTGCCAGGGGTTCGCCTCCGGCTGCGACTTCGATTACGTCCGCACCGAGATCACGTTCGTGAACTGGGTACGCAACCGCGAGGACGCGCAGGTCCACGTCCTGGTGACGATCCAGACCACCGGCAGCGGCGGTACGGAATACACCGTGACCCTCATCGGGCGGGGACGCTTCATCGGACGTGCCGATACGCTGCGGTACGTGGCGGGCAAGACGGACACGCAGGACGACCAGCGGCGGGGCCTCGTCCACATAGTCAAGCTCGGCCTCGCCTCCGCAGCGGCGACGACGCCACTGGCCCCGCACTTGGAAGTGACGTTCACCGCGCCCTCGGGCTCACAGCAACCGGCGCACGACCCGTGGAACTATTGGGTCTATTCCGCCAACCTGAACGGCTTCTTCAACGGGCAGAAGTCGATCAACTCGCAGTCGCTGTTCGGGACCCTCTCGGCCAATCGGGTCACGGACGCTTCGAAGATTCTCCTCAGTTTCTCCGAGAGTTACGACCGCGGCAGCTTCGACATCCCGGTCGTCGATTCGACCGGGGCGCAGGTGGGGAAGCAGACCGTGGTCAGCATCGCCCGCAGCTACGGCGGCGATGCGCTACTGGTCAAAAGCCTCGGCGCTCACTGGTCGGCTGGAAGCGAGGTCTCGGCGAATCGGTCGACTTTCAGCAACGAGGATCTCGTGTTCGCCGCCGGCCCCGCCCTCGAGTACGACATCTTCCCCTACAGTGCCTCCACGCGGCGCCTGCTGCGCTTCAATTACCGGGTGGCCGTCAACTACTTCAAGTACGCGGACACCACGATCTTCGGGAAGACCAGCGAGGTCCTCTTCACCCAAGCGCTGGCCGCGGTCGTCAACGTCACGCAGCCATGGGGGTCTTCCTCCGTGTCCTTGACGGGCACCACTTTTCTGCACGACTTGTCGAAGAACCGGGTCGAGCTGTTCGGCAGCCTGAGTTTCCGAGTGGTGCGCGGGTTGTCGTTCAACGTGTTCGGGAACGTGTCGCTTGTCCACGACCAGCTCTTCCTCCCCAAGGCGGGAGCTTCGGAGTCGCAGATCCTGCTGCAACGCCGGGCGCTGGCTACCAATTATCAGTACTTCGCTTCCGTGGGCCTCAGCTACTCCTTCGGCTCCGCGATCAACAACATCGTGAATCCCCGCTTCGGGCGCACCGGGGGCGGCTCGACGATCATCATTAGCAACTGAGCGCTCTTGACAGGGTCGCTAGCCCGGCTTTACTTAACCATATGGTTAACCATGAAGCCGTCTTGAGCGACACCTTCGCGGCCCTCGCGGACCCGACGCGGCGCGCCATCCTGGCGCGACTGCGGGCCGGCGAGGCGTCCGTGAGCGAGCTCGCTCAGCCGTTCCGAGTCTCCCTGCCAGCGATCTCCAAACACTTGCGCGTGCTGGAGCGCGCGGGCCTGCTCGAGCGTCGCCGCCAGGGCCGCCGCCGGCGCTGCCGCCTCCTCGCGCGCCCGATGCGCGAGGCGGCCGCCTGGATCAACCGCTACCGCCGCTTCTGGGAGCAACAGTTCGACCGGCTCGCCGTGTACCTGAAAGAAACAGCCGACCCACAGGAGGCATCCGCATGGTCCCCCGCCCCCCCCCCCCCCCCCCCCCCCCCCCCCCCCCCCCCCCCCCCCCCCCCCCCCCCCCCCCCCC
>DASQAH010000258.1:0-52621 GCA_035635835.1 Gemmatimonadales bacterium | reverse complement strand
CTGGAGCCCGGCTTTGTGCGGGAGCAACTCCTCAAGTTCCAGCGCAACCGCCGCCGCGGCGAGGACACGGATAAGGAGGACTACGGCTTCTACGACATCACCGCCTGGTCTCTCCCGTACACGTTCAACCTCGAGGCCTATTGGACCGAAGACGCGGCCCCGCTCGGCGGCGACCTCGTTACCGATACCCTACTCCCGCCGCCCCCGGCCCCTGGCCGGGCTGCCACTGCGTACGTGTTCACCGACGACAATCTGGGCGCGGCCCGGCTCGCGCTCACGCTGCTGCGCGAAGGCTTCCACGTCGCCACCGCCACTCAGCCGCTGCGCGCCGATGGACACGGCTGGCCGCGCGGCACGTTCATCGCGCGGTTGCAGCGCAACCCAGCGACGCTGGCCGATCGGCTCGCCGCGCTCGCCCCTGCGCTCGGTGTGCCCGTGACAGCGGTCCAGAGCGCCTTCGCCGACAGCGGCAACGTCGGGACAGGGTCGGATCTCGTCGTCAGTCTGCACGCGCCGAGCGTTGCCGTGGGCGTCGGGGACGGTGTCTCCGAGACGGGCTACGGTTGGCTGTGGCATTTTCTGGCCCGCGACTTGGGGCTCCCGTTCGTGCCCGTGTCGTTGCGCAGTCTGGGCGGAATGGACGACCTCGACCGCTTCAATGTGCTGTTCCTGCCCGACGGGAATGCGGGCCGGATGCGCCGCGAGTTGGGCGAGGGCGGCATCGCGAAGCTCAAAGCCTGGGTCAAGACCGGTGGAGTGCTGATCGGGTTCGGCGGCGCGGGAGACCTCACGGCCAACAAGGAAGTGGGGCTCTCCACCATCGCCACCGTGGGCGACAGCGCCAAGCCCGATACCGCGGCCAAGGGCGATACTCCGCCCCTCGCCTCCCCCACGGCCACCTCGCACGACAAGCCCGAGGTGCTCCCGGGCACGATTTTCCGGGCCACACTCGACCGCACGCACTGGCTTACCCTCGGATACGAGCAGGACCAGCTGCCGGTCTACCTCGAAGGGTCGACGTTCTGGAAGTTGTCTCGGACGGGGGCGAACCCGGTGGTGTTCACCGTTGCCGGAGCGAGCGACTCGCTCACCCTCTCAGGGTTTACGTGGCCGGATAACACCGAGCGGCTGCTCAAAGGAACGGCGTGGGCCGTGGTAGAGAACCAGGGCGACGGCCACGTGGTCTTGTTCCTCGGCGACCCATTGTTTCGCGCGTTCTGGCGCGGGCCGGCGCGGCTGGTGACAAACGCGATACTGATCGGACCGGGGCGCTAGTCGACAAGCCAAAGGGCTAAGAGGCTAGACAGCCTCTTAGCCCCTTAGCCCTGCAGTGCGTCAGTGTCTCAGATCGCGCGCAGATGCTGCCATTTTACCCGTCCCATGACGTGCACCTTCGCCATCGTGCTGGCCAGCACACGGGCTTGCACCTTGGGCAGGATGCGCCAGTAGCTTGCTTCACCACGCTCGTTGTGGCGCGGAGTGCGGGGCGGGCGCGCACGGATCATGTCCTCGCGCTCCGGCACCTTCCAGGCAAGGGTCAAGCGCTTCTGTTTGCGCATGATCTCGATGGACACCGTCTCCCCCGTATCGTAGGAGCGTAGGATCCGCATCGCGTGCTCCGCCGTCGTCGGTTTGCGTCCCCCGATCGAGAGTATCACGTCGCCGCTCTTGATCGGCAGGCTCGAATCAGCCGGCGCCTTAACGACCAGCAGGCCCTCGGAGGTCCCGAAATACTCGCCCAGGTCCGCGTTGAGGCGTACCAAGTTGAGGTCGCACCAGCCCTCCCCGAAGCAGAACCCGAAGCTCCCCATCCCAGGCTCGATCATCATGTGCCCAGGGGGCCACGCGAGTTCTGGCGTGGGCGCCGGCGACATGTGGAAGTCGCTGCTGTAGCTCACCTCTTCCGCGACCAGGGTCGCTTTCTTGGCATCGCTGCCGCGGCGGTACTCGACCTGCACTGTGTCACCTGGGTCCAGATCATGGGCGAGCTCGACGAGTTTCGCGCCCGGGCCCGACTCGTCCTCCTCGCCTTCAGCCCGCACGCCGGCGAGCGAGGTCCCGTTGAACTTCGTGATGATGTCTCCGACCTTGAGCCCGGCCTTCGCGGCGGGGCCGGCGGGAGTGACGCCCTCGATCCGCGCGCCGATCTTGTCCGAGTCGGCGTTGGCTGCCGTGTTCACGATCACGCCGATCCGGCCGCGATTGCCGCTGAAGCTGAACACCGAGAAGGGGGCCCTCGCGCGGGCGCGGGGAGGGCGGGGGGGGGACGGCCGCGGGGTTTCCTGCGCCGCCAGCGCCGCCGGCAGGGCGACAGCGACGGCCACAGCCAGTTGCATCCACTTCCGATTCATGTGCTCTCCTAACAGGGCGTTATAGCCCGACGTATGAGACGCGGGTAACCCGTACCTGGTAGAGTTGCTGCATCAGGGTCGCCCGCTGTGTCCAGAGATCCACCAGCTCCGCTTCCGGCGTCCGACGTCCGCCTCGGGGACTGAGCTGCGAGAGCCGGCCGTCCACTGCGGCGATCTGGTCCTCCAGCTGTGCCGCCAGGGCGGCCGACCGCCCGCTCACCACGCGCGCGTCGGCGTCGTACTGCTGCAGCGCCGACTCCAGCTTGGAACAGCGCTGCTTGGCCTGAGACAGCTCGGCGTGCAGCGTGTTGCCCCCGCTCCAGGGCCCGAACACGATCAATCCGGCCAGGGCCGCAGCGGCCGCGAGGCTCAACGTGCCCCACACGCTCCGCCGCCGTCGCTGCGCCGCGACGACCTCCGCCCGCACAGCCTCCCAGCGATCCCGCGGCGGGCGCAGCGCCGGCAGGGCTTTCAGCTGCGCCACCCGCTGATAGATCGCGTCCAGCTCGGCGCGACACGCCGCACAGTCCTCCAGGTGCCGGCGGACCTGGGCGGATCCTTCGCCGTCCCGCACCGCTACGAGGTCGTCCATCGTACAATGCATCTATGCTCCCTCCAGTCCCGGCTCCAGCGTGCGCCGCAGACGCGCATGCGCCCGCGCCAGCTGGGACTTCGAAAAGCTCACCGTCTTCCCCATCAGCTCCGCGATCTCCTCGTGCGTGTAGCCTTCCACGTCGTGGAGCCACACCACCGCTCGTGAGGTCTCGTGCAGTTGCTGCAAGGCGCGTTCGAGATCGATGTTCGTCCCGACGTGCGCCGTGGGCCGTCCTCTCGTCGCGGACTCCTCGAACTCCTCCGTGGCCCGTACCTGCTCGCGCCGGATGCGCATTAGCGCCTTCGACGCCGCGATCCGGCGGATCCAGCCCCAGAGGTGCCCCTCTCCCCGATACTGCTTGATACTCTTCACCACCTCGAGGAACGTCTCCTGCAGCACGTCCTCGGCGTCCTCCGGCGTCCGCAGAATGCGGCGTGCGAGGTTGTAGACCGGCGTCTCGAACGCGCGGTACAGCGCTTCGAGAGCCTCGAGGTCACCGGTGCGGGCGCGCGCGACCAGGACATCCGGGACGGTCAGTGAGATGGTCATCTCCCGTAAGCTATGATGCGGTGGATGATTGGAGAGTCGCACAACACGGTGCGGGGAGCGCGGTATACGGTGACTAGGAACAGCACACAGCGTCCCGCGGACCGTCTACTTAACTCATTGCCCTCTAGTAGCTTGGCACACCGCACCGTATCTTCCCGCCATGCCGAGCCCCGACCGAGCGACCCTTCACACCTGGCTTCATCACTGGCAGGACGAATTCGACGCCGCCTACCTGTACGACATCTTGGCTGCCCAGGAGTCAGACCCGAAGCGGCAGGCAACCTATGGGAAACTGGCCGGGGTCGAACGGCGGCACACGGAGATGTGGGCCAAGTTGCTGGGGGAGAACGGCCATCGCGTCCCTCCCGGCGGGGCGACGCCCTCCCTCAACGCCCGTGTCATGGCGTGGCTCGGGCGCCGCTTCGGCCCGCGCTACCTCCTGCCGTTGTTGCTGCGCGAGGAGGGGCGCGAGGTGAAGGGGTACATGGACCTGCACCAGGCCTCGCAAGCGGCAGACGCGCGTGCGGTCTCGCTGACGCTGGCCAAGGAGTCGGCCGAGCACGCCGAGACTCTCGCTGGCCTCGCTGGCTCGAGCGCCGAGCCGTGGCACCGCACCGGATCGGGCGGCTTCCTGCGCAACGTGGTCTACGGCTTTAACGACGGGCTCACGGCGAATTTCGGTCTCGTGGCCGGCGTGATCGGCGCGGCCGTGCAGCCGCACGTGATTCTGATCTCGGGCGTAGCGGGGATGATCGCCGACGCACTCTCAATGGGCGCCTCCGGCTACCTCGCCGCCAAGAGCGAGCAGGAGGTCTATGCGCACGAGATCGCAATGGAGAAGGAAGAGATCCGGTTGATGCCCGAGGTCGAGGAAGAGGAGCTGGCGTTGGTCTATGAGACCAAGGGGATCGACGCCGCGCAGGCGCGGCGGCTCGCTGCGGAAGTGATGGCAAACCCCGATCGCGCGCTGGACGAGCAGGTGCGCGAGGAGCTGAAGATCGGGGCGGCGCACTCGACGCCGCTGCGGGAGGGCTGGATCACCGGGGTGGCCACGGCCGTGGGTGCCCTTATTCCCGTGGCCCCGTTTCTCGTGCTGCCCGGCCGGGCGGCGATGTGGACCGCGTTCGGGGTCGCTATGGTATCGCACTTCGCAGTAGGCGGGGCGCGCAGCTTTTTCACGGGGCGCGGGGTGCTGCGCAGCGGCCTGGATATGTTCGTCGTGGGCCTGGGGGTGGCGGCGGTTGGCTACGTGGTCGGCAACCTCGCCGCGAAACTGCTGTGAGACCCGGGAATGGGGAAACTACTGGCAGACGGTCTGCCATTCCCCAATCCTTCCCCGTCTCACACGACTAGATTGACCAGCCTATCCTGCACGAAGACTGTCTTCTTGATCGGGTTGCCATCGACGAACTTCCTCACCCCCTCGTCCGCGAGCGCGCGCTTGACCACTTCCGCCTCGGGCGTGCCACGCGCAACGGTGACGCGACCGCGCAACCGGCCGTTCACTTGCACGGCGATCTCGACGTCGCCCGCGGCGGCGAGCGCCTCGTCGTAGGCCGGCCAGCGCTCCTCGAAGATTGAGCGCTCCGTGTGGCCGAGCACCGCCCACAGCTCCTCGGCGAGGTGTGGCGCGTACGGCGCGAGCATCAGCACGAGCGGCTCCAACGCCTCCCGACTCGCGCCTCCCGCCTCCCGGACCTCGTTCACGTACTCCATCATCGCCGCGATCGCCGTGTTGTAATCGAGGTTCTCCGTGTCCGCGGTGACCTTCTTGATCGTCTGGTGCAGCTTGCGCTCCACGGCCCGGCGGAGAGAGGTAGGGAGCGAAGCCGGACTGAAGCGCGGGGCCGCCACTTCGTGAGCCAGCTGCCACACCTTGTCGAGGAACCGGCGGATTCCCACGATCCCCGTTTCCCGGAAGTCCCCTCCTTCCTGGAAGGGTCCGAGGAACATCAGGTACATCCTGAAGGTGTCCGCGCCCCATTGCCGGATGTAGGCGTCGGGGATCACCACGTTCCCCCGCGACTTGGACATCTTCGCGCCGTCCTTCACGATGAGCCCGTGCGCCCGGAGCTTGGGAAACGGCTCTTCGAAGCGCACGTGGCCGAGCTGTCGTAGCACCATCGTGATGAAGCGGGAGTAGAGGAGGTGCAGTACCGCGTGCTCGTTGCCGCCGATATAGGTCGTGACCGGAAGCCACGTCTTCGTGCGCGCGGGATCGAACGGCCGGTCGGGGAACTCCGTCGAAGGATAGCGTAGGAAGTACCACGCGGAGTCGAGGAACGTGTCCGAGACGTCGGTCTCCCGGCGGCCCGGCCCGCCACACCGCGGACACGGTACGTGGTACCACTCCTTGTGCCGGGCCAGAGGACTGACGCCACTATCGTCAGGCCGGAAGTCTTCGATGACCGGGAGTTCGACGGGGAGGTCGCGCTCCGGCACGCCCACCGGGCCGCAGGTCTCGCAGTAGATGATCGGGATCGGCGGTCCCCAGTAGCGCTGGCGCGAGATGCACCAGTCGTGCAGCCGGTACTGCACCCGCGGCGTGGCGACGCCGCGCCCCGCGAGCCACGCGACGATCTTGCGGCCTCCTTCCCGGCAAGGGAGTCCATCAAAGGCGCCGGAGCCGATCAGCACGCCCACCTCGGATTCGCTGGGGACGAGCTCCCCCTCCGCGTGGATCACCTGGCGGATCGGCAAGCCGAACTGACCGGCGAACTCGAAGTCACGCTTGTCATGCGCCGGCACGCCCATGATGGCGCCGGTGCCGTACTCCATAAGCACGTAGTCGGCGATCCAGATCGGGATCGCCTCGCCGGTGGCCGGATTGCGCGCGTACGAGCCGAGGAACACGCCGGATTTGGTCTTATCCCCGACCTTGCGCGAGACGATGTCCCGGCTCTCCACCTGCCGCTGGTAGGCCTTCACAGCCGGCCGTTGCTCCACGGCGACCAGCTCCTCGACCAGCGGATGCTCGGGGGCAAGCACCAAGTACGTGGCGCCGAACACCGTATCGGGCCGGGTGGTGAACACGGCGATCTTGCGGCCCGCCGGCGTCTCGAACGCGAGCTCGGCGCCCTCGCTGCGGCCGATCCAATTGCGCTGCAACGCGATGGTGCTCTGGGACCAGTCGAGCCGGTCGAGGTTCGAGAGCAGCGGCTCGGCGTAGTCGGTGATCCGGAAGAACCACTGCTCCAGGGCGCGCTGCTCGACTGCGGTGCCGCAGCGCTCGCACCGGCCGTTAATGACCTGCTCGTTGGCGAGCACGGTCTTGTCTTTAGGGCACCAGTTCACCGCCGCGCGCTTCCGGTAGGCGAGCCCGGCGGCGAACAACTGCAGGAAGAGCCACTGCGTCCACTTGTAGTAGCCGGGGTCGGTGGTCGACAGCTCGTGACGCCAGTCGAACATCCCGCCGAAGCGCCGCAGCTGGCGTCGGAAGTTCTCGATGTTCTGCGGGATCAGTCGCGCCGGATTGGTGCCGACCGAGAGCGCGTAGTTTTCCGAGTGGATCCCGAACGCGTCGAACCCGATCGGCTCGAATACGTCGTGGCCCTGTAGCCGCTGGAAGCGGCCGTAGATGTCCGCGCCGGTGAAGGCGAACATGTTCCCCACATGCAGCCCCTCGGCCGAGGGATACGGGAACATCATCAGGTTGTAAAACGGCGCGCGCGGGCGGTCGAGATCGGGCTCGTTGGTGTGGCGCTCCGCCCACCGCGCCTGCCAGGCGGTCTCGACGACCTGCGGATCGTAGATCGGGAGCTCGGGCATAAGTGCCTGAAATTAAACGGCCTTGCTCGGCCGTGTCACCCGTCCTAGCTTACCGCGTCCGACCCCGGTCATGGCCACCAGAACCCAGCAACTGCGCCAAAGCTTCCTGGTCACCGGAGCGGCCGTTGCGCTCGCGCTGGTGATCGTACTAGCCGTCGTAGCGGCCCATGAAGCCAGCGGCACCCTGAAGGACCTGGCCGACCGCCGGGGGACGGAAGTCGCGATCCGCGTGGCCAGTCTGGCCACGAGCTACCTCCGAGAGCGCCGCCACGAGGCCGAGGCCTTGGCGCGCTCCCCCGCCATCATCGCCGCCGCCCAGGATGCGTCCCAAAAATCGGCGGCGCAGGGACTCGACCGGCAGGACGTTCCCACCCTGGAGCGCCAGTTCAGCGGCACGCGGCAGCTGGGCGGCGATCCCGCATTACAGCGCTACTTCCGCGAGTACCCGCAGCGCTCCGATATCGCCTCGTTGTTGTTCACCGATCGCCACGGCTTCAACGTCATGACGTCCGATCGCACGTCGCGCTTCGCGCAATCAGGGGAGGGTTGGTGGCGGGGGGCGCTGAGGGATGGCGAGTACGAGGGCAAGGCAACGTTCGACTCCGCAGCCAACGCCGTGGCGGTCGAGTACGCCATCGCGATCCGTGCGCCGGGAGTGGCGCGGCCGGTGGGAGCGGTAAGGGCGGTCTTTGGCCTCGACAAGCTGGCGACGTTGCTCGGCCCCGACGCGCTCGGCGACGGCGCCTATCTCCACGTGGTGGATGAGCTGGGCCGCCTGCTCATTGGGCCGGACCAGTCCCAGCTACTGCAGCTCGTGCCCGACGGGAAGCTCATCCCGCGCCGCGATCGGCCCCAGACGGCCGTGATCACCACGCCGCGCGGGGAGGAACTGGTGATCTCCATTCCGGCCAACCACGGCCACTGGTGGGTGCTGTTCCGCCAGCCGACGAGTGAGGCCTACGCCGCTGCGCGGACCACGCAGCGCGACATCTGGCTCGGCGCGCTGGCATTGCTGGGCATCACGGTGGCGGCACTGGTCGGACTGGGGAACTGGCTGAACCGCCGCGTCACCGAGCCCGTGCGGGCCGTGGGCGCGATCGCGAGTCGCGTGGCTGGCGGGGATCTGTCGGTGGCGGTCGTCATGCAACGTACCGAAACGGGGGACGTGCGGGACCTGCTCTCCTCGGTCCACACCATGGTGGTAGCGCTGCGGCGCTTGGTCGGGGCGATCCGCACAGCGGCCGACGAGGCCGCGGCGATGGCGGCGCAAATCTCGGCGGCAACCCAGCAGATGAGTGCTTCCACGCAGGAGATGACCGCGACGACGCAGGACCTCACCAAGCGGGCGGCCGAGCAGGCGCAGCTGGTACGGGCCGGAGCCGACGACGCCGCCCGCATCCTGCAGATTGCTACCGCCTTAGCGACCGGGGCGGAGGAGTCCGTGCGGCGCAACACCAAGCTCGCCGGAGTCGCGCGCCAACATAAGGAGGTGTTGGATCAGAGCACGGCTCAGCTCGCAAAGCTCGTCGAGGAAGTGGAGCGGGGAGCGCAGGAGGCGGAGGCGCTGGCCAAAGCGTCGGCCGAGATCCAGAAGTTCGTGACCCAGGCCAAGTCCGTCGCGACCCAGACCAACATGCTGGCGCTCAATGCCGCCATCGAGGCCGCCCGCGCCGGCCCTCAGGGTCGGGGGTTCGCCGTGGTCGCTGACGAGGTGCGGAAGCTCGCCGCGGTAGCCGCCGCCTCGGCGGGGGACACGGCCGACACGGTGCGCGGCGTGCTGGCACGTGTGCAGGCGAACCGCGACCGGCTGGTGCGGCTCGCGCAGGGCGGAGCCGAGGCGCGTCAGGCCGCGCAGTCCGCGGCGCAGGGGCTCGCTACCGTCGCCGGCGAGGCCGATGCCAACGACGCGTGGGGCCGGGAGATCGCCGTCGCCTCGGTCGAGCTACGCAAGCTGGTGGAGGAAATCGCGGCGCGCCTCGAGTCCGTCGCGCAGGGCACCGACACCTTGCTCGCCTCAACGGAGGAAATCGCCGCCTCGAGCGAGGAGCAGTCGGCGTCCACGCAGGAGATCGCCTCTTCGGCCAATCAGCTCGCCGAAGCGGCCGACAAGCTCACCGGCGCCGTGAAGACCTTCCGCCTGCTCGCCGAGGAGGAGCAGCAACCGCCGGCGCAAGCAGCCGACTAGCCCTCGTCACTGCTTGGTGCAGACGAAATCACCAGCGAGAACGTTTGGCGCGCCGTTCACGATCACCTGCGCGTTAGCCGTGCCCCGCATACCTGTCCCGTCGACGACACCGAAGTTATGCCAGGCGCTCCCGTCGAAATCGAAGTAGACGCTGTCCCCGGACACCGACCCGTTCATAACCGAGCCCGATGTTTGGCCCATATGCGATCCACTCTGGTCCGTGCAGATGATGTTGCCGGAATAGCTGCCGGAGAACGCAGCGCCCTGCGGCTTAATCGTCAGGATTTCATTCACACTGCAAGAGCCGCCGCTTCCGCCGAACGTCGCGGTATAACTGTAGGTCCCCGCCAGTTTCTGTGCGGGGCCGGTCACATCCTTGCTGCACGCGACTGCCGCGAGGGCAGCCACCGCCAGGCCCCAGGGTCTACGCTGCGCCATGTTCTCGCTCCTTCCTTGCCCACGGTCGACCGCTTCTGTCCGCACCAGCCGTGTTGCGTGGACGCAAGTTCCGGACGAGCTGAGCTCAGAGTGAAACGGCGCTGGTTGATATGGAGGTATCGTGTTGCGTCGTAGCAGCATGAAGCGGGCGGCCGCGAGATTTCGAAGCCAAGTCTGAGTCGTGGCGCCGCCTCGTTTTAGGACAGGGGGGGGTACAAACCCGGCCCAGGAATGGGGCGGGGAGGGACGGACGGAGCCTCGTTACTCCCCGAAGTCCGCCAGCTTCACCTGCAGTACGTCGGGCACGCGCTCAAGTCGCTCCCGCACGCCGTTCGTCAACGGTTGATCCACGGTGATCGCCGCGAGCGCCTCCTGACCGGTCGTGCGACGGGACTGGTGGTAGCTCCCGATGTTGATGCCGCTCTCGGCCAACACGGTGCCCACCCGGCCGATCACGCCCGGCACGTCGCGATTCCGGATCACCAGCATCCACCCCTCGGGGGCGACGTCTACATGATAGTCGTCGATCCGGACCACCCGGCCGTGACTGTTGCCCACCAGCGCTCCTGCGACGCGCACCCGGCCTCGGGCTGTGTCCACTTCCACGCCGACCGAGATCTCGAAGCCCGACTCGGGCGCGCCCGTCTTGCGGGCGAGCTGGATCCCCTTCTCTTCGGCCAGGACCTGCGCGTTCACGAGGCTGACCGGCCCCGCGTTCATCGCCGAGAGCAGCCCTTCGAGCGCCGCCATCAAGACGGGCCGCGGCGCGGCATCGTCTTTCCCCCCATAGGCCACTTCCACCGCCGTGACCGGTCCTTCAGCCAGCGCGAGCGCCAACCGGCCCAAGCGACGCGCCAGCGTCAGCAGCGGCCCGAGGCGCCGCAACAGGTCGCCGCTGATGCCGGGGACATTGATGGCGGTGGAGAGGTCCCCCGCGAGCAGGGCGTCGCGCACGGCGGCGGAGATCTCCAGCGCCACGCGCTCTTGGGCTTCGGCGGTCGACGCCGCGAGGTGCGGGGTGAGGATCACCCGGTCGAGTTTGCGCAGCGGCGAATCCGCCGGCAGCGGCTCCTGCGCGAACACGTCGATCGCCGCCCCGGCGATTCGCTTGGCGGTGACTGCTTCCGCCAGCGCAGGTTCGTCCACCAGCTCACCGCGGGCGGTATTGATGAGCACCGCCGTCGGCTTCATGAGCGCCAGGCGCGCGGCGTTGATCAGGTGCCGGGTCTCGTCGGTGAGGGCGACGTGCATGGTGACCACGTCCGAGGTGCGCAGCAGGTCTTCGAGCGGCAGCACCTTCACCTGCAGCTCGGCTGCTCGGCCGGGCGGTAGGTAAGGATCGTGCGCCACTACGCTCATGCCGAACGACCGCGCCAGCTGGGCGACGTGTCCCCCGATTCGCCCCAGGCCGACGATCCCCATCGTCTTGCCGCGCAGCTCGGTGCCCTCGAAGCGCTTGCGGTCCCATTGTCCCCGGCGCATCGCGTCGGCTGCCCACGGGATGTGTCGCACGAGCGCGAGCAGCAGCCCCAGGGCGTGCTCCGCGGCGCTCACCGTGTTGGCGCCGGGAGCGTTCATCACTGCGATGCCGCGACGCGTGGCGGCGGGCACGTCGATCGTGTCCACGCCGATCCCGGCCCGAGCGATCACTCGCAGATGCGGGGCCCGGGCGAGCAGCTCCGCCGTGACCCGCGTCTCGCTGCGCACGATGAGCGCGTCCGCCTTGCCCAGCGCCCGTTCCAGCTCCTCGGGCGACTTGCCGGCGCAGTCGACGACTTCGATCTCCGGCTCAGCCGCGAGTAGGGTCAAGCCCGCGGCGCCGAGTTTGTCGGCCACTACGACCCGATGCGTCACGCGAGCTGCGCCTCCACCGCGATGAGCAGCTCTTCCAGGGCCGCCACGGTGTGGTCGCCCATGTGGCCGATCCGGATCGTCGAATCCTTGAGCGCCCCGTACCCGGCGCCGATCACCCACCCTTGCCGCTGCAGCGCGCCGACGATCTCCTTGGAGCGCTTGCCGTCGGGGAGTCGGAGGCAAGACACGGTCCAGCTGCGCCGGCCCTCGCACGGCAGATACTCGATCCCCCGCTCTCCGGCCCAGCGCTCGGTGCGCTGGCGCATCGCGTCATGCCGGCGCCAGCGCGCCTCCACTCCGCCCTCGCCCGCGATGCGCTCGAGCTGTTTCGCGAGGGCGTACAGCAGCGGCACGGCCGGCGTGTTCGTCGGTTGGAACTTGGCGCTGGCCTGCTCGAAGCTCACGAGGTCGAAGTAGAGACCGCGGCCGGGGAGCGATGCGGCGCGCTGCAGCATGCGCTCGGACGCGACGCCCAGCGCGAGGCCCGGCGGCAGGGCGAGAGCTTTCTGAGAGCCAGTGAAGGCGAAGTCGAGCCCCCAACGGTCGGGCTCGACCGGCGAGCCGGCCATCGACGTAACGGCGTCCACCAGCATCAGGACGTCGTCGAACTCGTGGACGACTCGTGCGAGGGCCGCCACGTCCTGGAGCACGCCCGTCGACGTCTCGGAGTGCACCACCGTGACGGCGTCCACCGGCGCATTGCGCTTCAGCGCGTCGCGCAGCATGTCGGGCTCGATCGCGACGCCGAGCGGCACGTCCAGGCGAACGCATTCCTTGCCCGCCGCCGTCACGAGCTTAGCGAAGCGGTCGCTGAACGCGCCGTTCACAACGGCGAGGGCGCGGCGGCGCACCCCGTTGCGGACTGCCAGCTCCATGAAGCCGGTGGCGGAGGTGGTTCCCACCAGCACGGTGCGTCCGGTCCGGCACAAGGCCTGCAGCCGCGGTGCCATGGATCCGAGCAGCTCTTCCATCGCGGAGGAGCGGTGGCCGATCATCGGGTGCAGCATCGCCCCGAGCACTTCGGGGTGGACGTCGGTAGGACCTGGGAGGAAGAATTTGCCGAACGCCGGGACCGTCATGCGGTGGCGCGCGCCAGTTGCTCGACCAGCCCCCCGACGACTACCTCGCTTGTCTTCACGAGGCGGACGCCCTCCTCGCCCCACTCCTTTAACAGTGTCTCGGCGCCGTCGCGGTCGATCGGCTTCATGGCGTCGCTCACGGCGAACAGGCGCGTCTCGGGCCGGTGCCGCAGCAAGCCCTCGATCGCGTATTTGTCGCATACGTCTAGTGCCACGCCGTACAGCACGACGTCCTGCGGATCGAGCACGCCCAACACGGTGAGCACATTCTCGTTCGTGAAGACGTCGAAGCGGTGTTTGTGGAACAGGATGTCCCCGGGGTGCCGCCGCACCCGCTCCGCCAGCGTCTTGGGGTCGGCGCCCTGGGGCTCGATCACGAGCGGGTCGCGCAGGGCCGTCTCCGCAATCTTCCGTTGTCCCGGCGTGCCACGCAGGCAGTGGGGGGGAAAGGTCTGCTTCCAATCAGGCGTGTCGGAAATCTCCGGGTCCTCGCGGACGTGGTCGTCGGCGCTGGCAACGATCCGCAGACCGTGCCCGTGAGCGTAGTCGGTGAGCTTCTTAAGCTGCGGGATGATCTGCTCGGCGTCCGGCACGTATAGCTTGCCATCGGCTTTCATGAAATCAACCTGGGTATCGACGTCCCAGAAAATCACCTTGGCCACAGGGTCTTCCTCACGCGAAAGCGGCCCCGGGAATCTCTCGGCACGGAAGGGAGAGTGTCAACTACGTCGCGCTCGCCTGCGTGTAGGCGATCATGCGGCGAAACCGGCCCAGCATGCCGGGATCCCGGAACGCGAGGGCAGCGCGCACGGCGGCGCGCACCTCGGGCGGCAGCGCATCCTGCTGCAGCCGCTCGAGCGCTTCGCGGCGCTTGCGGCTGATCCCCCGCGACATCTCCTCCGGGTCTTGCAGCCAGCCGTCAGCGACGACCCGCACGAACTCGCGGCGTACCGCCACGGACGGCCGGGGGTCCGCTGCGAGCTCCGCCAACCCCAGAGCGTTGTCGGGGGCGACCCCAGCCACCCAGGCGAGGGTCTGGAGTCTCCCCAAGGCGTGGCTGGAAGCATCCGCGCGTGCCAGCGCCGCCCGCACTCGGGGCCCGGACTCCCCGCGCCATAGCTCCCGATGCCGGGCCCGCGTGTCCGCGGCATCGCGCTCGATCCGCGCGCCCAGCACCACCGTTGACAAACGCGCGTCCGCCTCCAGAGCATAGGCGATGGTCATGACCGCACGTAGCACGGTGTCCGCGGACGATCGGCGTCGGGCCGCGAGGTCGAGTTGCACGCGCGCGAGCATGGCCCGCACGGTCGCGAGCACCGGCCTCGGCTGCAGTGTCGGAACGAGGGCATCGCCGCTGTCAGGCGCCGCCGCAGCGAGCCGCCACGGCTGGAGCGCGGCGCGGACGAGAGTATCCACGAAGTAGGACGCGCCGGCGGCGAGCCAGGCCTGCCGCTCGGTGGACCCGGTGGGGAAGGTGTCGCCGAACGTCACCCTCAGGGTCGCGATCCCCTGCCCGCGCCACACGGCCATGGCCAGGACAGCTCCATTGGCGTTGCCCTGTGGCGCCAGGGCTTCGCGGGGATCGGACTGGCCGAGCAGGGAGCGGACGTCGAGGTTGCGGAGCGAATCGAGGGCCGCCACAGGAACGAGAACCGCCGGCACCGGTCGGGACCCCGGGTGCTTCGCCTCCTCGTTCCGGGCCACGAATATCCCGAGAATCATGAAGCCGGCCACGAGGCCGCCGCAGCCGAAGCCGGCGAAGACGAAGACCTTGTGAGTGGAGGGCTTCACGACCTACAACCTACAACCAGCTTACAGCTTCAGCGTCACCGCGATCTCGTCGCAGCACGCCTGCCGAGGGCAGCGGGCGCAGTCGGCCCACACCTTCTGCGGGAACTGCGCCTTTTCAGCGGGCCCGAAGCCCAGGCGAAGGAAGAACGCGGGCTTGCGGGTGAGGGCGAACACCTCGCTCAAGCCAAGGGCCCGCGCTTCGGCGACCAGCGTTTCGATCACTGCGCGCCCGAGGCCTCGGCCCTGCCTATCGTCCTGCACCGCCACACCCGCGATCTCCGCGAGCGTCTCGCTGTACAGCTTGAGCGAGCCGCACGCCACGATCGTCTGGTCTCGCTCGGTTTCCTCTTGCGCTACGACGTATTCCTTGATGTGCCGGCACAGGTCGTAGCGGCTGCGCGGCAGCAGGTCTCCGGTCGCGACGAACGGCGCCATGAGCGTCTCGAGTGCTGGCACGTCGGCCAGCCGCGCGGCCCGCATCAGCGCGGCCGGCTCGGCTCGCAACGCCCGGAGGGGCAGCGCGCTCATGCCAGCACCTCACCCAATGTCGCCACGGCGCGATCGACTTCGGCGTCTGAGATGACCAGCGGTGGCACCAGCCGCAGCACGCTCGGTCCTGCGGTGGCAATGAGCAGCCCCCGCTCGCGGGCCGCCGTCACCAAGGGCGCGGCAGGCTGGGTGAGCTCGATCCCCCACATCAGTCCGACGCCGCGTACCTCCTTCACCTTCGGACTCCGCTCCGCGAGCGCGCGCAGCGCCGCGCCCAGGCGCGCCCCGCGCGTCCGGACGGCAGCCAGAAACTCCGGCGCCGCTAGCCGCTGCAGAACCTCAAGCGCGACGGTGGCCACCAGGGGTCCGCCCCCAAATGTGGTGGCATGGTCGCCGGGCTTGAGCGCTGCGGCGATCCGGTCCGACAGCAGTACAGCCCCCATCGGCAGCCCTCCGGCCAGCGGCTTGGCGAGGGTGAGCATGTCGGGCACCACGCCGCTGTGCTCATACGCGAACAGTGTGCCGCTACGGCCCAGGCCGCATTGGACTTCGTCGAAGATCAGGGCCGCACCGTGGGCGTCGCACAACGCGCGCAAGAAGCCAAGCCATTCGGCCGGGGCCGGCCGTACCCCGCCTTCGCCCTGCACCGGCTCCATGATCACCGCGCCTACGGGCGACTCGGCGAGCATCCGCTGCGCGGCCGCGCGGTCCCCCAGGGGAAGCACATGCACGCCCGGTACCAGGGGCTCGAACGGCACACGGTAATCGGGGCGGTCCGTGGCGGCGAGCGAGGCGAACAGGCGGCCGTGGAAGGAGCCGGAGAACGCGACGATCCCGGGCTTCGCCGACCACTTCCGTGCGAATTTGAACGCCGCCTCGTTCGCTTCGGCGCCCGAGTTGCAGAAGAACACCCGGTCGGCGAACGACCGCGCAACGAGCTCGTCGGCGAGGCGCTCGCCCGGCTCAGTGTAATAGAGATTGGAGACGTGGATCAGCCCGGTCTCGAGCGCGCGCAGCACCGCGTCCCGAATCGCAGGGTGGCCGTAGCCGAGCGCGTTCACCGCAATCCCGGCGACGCAGTCGAGGTAGCGCGAGCCGTCGGCGGCAATCAGCTCGCAGCCCTCGCCGGCCACGAATGTGGGGCCGACACGAGCGTACACGCCCAGCAGGGCCGTGGTGGCCTGGGTCGAGGCAGCGGAAACGGCGGTCGTCATGCGGGCTGGACCGTCGCCGCGAGGAGGCGAGTGCCGGCCGTCGGGTCGCCCAAGAGGCGCAGGTCGCCGATGCGCACCGCCCGCGTCCCGGCCTCGAGAGCGGCAGCAGCCGCGCGCAGCTTGGCGGCCATACCGTCCGCAGCGATACCGAGCTCGATCAGCGTGTCGAGCGCTCCGACCGGGAGGGTCGGCTGCGGCACGCCCTCGACTACCACCCCTGGCACGTCCGAGATGAACAGCAGCTCGGCAGCCTGCAGGGCCCCGGCGATGGCGGCAGCGGCGTCATCGGCGTTGACGTTGAACGGCACGTCGGCTCCCCCTCCTCCTCCCCCGCTCCCTCCGTCCCCGCCGCTGCCCGGCGCCATGGGGGCGATGACCGGGGTGAGTCCCGCCAGCAGCAGACTGTGGAGCAGAGCCGCCCGCACAGCGGTGATCTTTCCGACATGACCGAATCCGCCAGGGAGCAGCTCGGCAGTGAGCAAGCCGCCGTCCACTCCGGAAAGCCCCACGGCGTCGAGCCCGGCCAGCCGCAGGGCAGCGACGACGCTGCGGTTGATTGGTCCACCCAGAACCATCTCGACGACCGCCGCCACCTCCGGGGTCGTCACCCGTATGCCGGCGCGCTTCTCGACCGGGAGTCCCAGCTGCCGCGACAGGGCGGTAACCGCCCGGCCGCCGCCGTGCACCACCACGATGGGACCAGCGCTGGCGAGTGCCTGGGCGCACGCCGCGAGCCAGTCGGGGCGCTCCAGCTCGTTCCCCCCAAGCTTTACGACCCTGACAGACAACATCAGCCAGCGCTCTCTGTCCGACGGTCCGGCCGTCCGACTGTCCGACGCCTCAGCACACCAGTCCTGTTGTTTCCTGCAGCCCGAGCATCACGTTCATGTTCTGGACGGCCTGGCCTGCCGCGCCTTTCACGAGGTTGTCGATCGCGGCGATCACGGTGAGGCGGGGTCGCCGCACGTTGGCCACGGGCGCTACGCCGAGGGCCACCCGGTTGCGGTAGACCACATCCTTGAGCGAGGGCAGTGTGCCGTGCAGCACTCGCACGCAGGGCTCGCCGTTGTAAACCGCATCGTAGATGCCTTCGGCCGTCTCCCGGTCGAGCATGCGGGTGAGTGGCACGTGGATCGTCTCGAGGATCCCCCGTTTCACGGGGAGGAGATGCGGTGTGAACACGACGTCCCCTGTGAAGCCGCTCTCCCGCGCCAGCGTCGCCCGCAGCTCCGGTAAGTGGCGGTGCTCGTTGCCCGCGGCGTAGGCCCGATAGTCCTCGGCCACTTCCCCAAAGAGCAGCTCCCGGGTGGGGCTCCGCCCCGCTCCGGTCACACCTGAGGCCGCGTCGATCACGACTTCCCGTGCCTGGTCGATCAAGCCCTGTTGGGCGAGCGGGATCAGGGCGAGCAGCGCCGCAGTTGGATAGCAGCCGGGGTTGGCGACGAGGTCGGCACCGGCCACCCGGGGGCGGGCGACTTCCGTGAGCCCGTACACCGCTTCGGCCGACAGTCGGAAGTCGGCGGACAGGTCGACGGCCCGGCGGCCCGCCGCCCGCACCTCGTGCACGTAGCGGCTGGAGACCCCATGGGGCAGACAAGAGAGTACGATCTCCGCTTTCCGCAGCGGTGCGTCGACGGCTTTGATCAGCTGATACCCTTCCAGGGTCTCACCGGCGGCCGACTCGGCGGTGGCGAAGGCGATTGTGGCCCCGGGGTGGCCGGCCAGGAGGCGCAGCAGCTCCTGGCCGACGTACCCAGAAGCGCCGAGCACGCCGACGGGAATGGATGCATGATTATTCATCGTCACGGAAATTTATACACACCCCCCTGAGGCGCAAGGGCACCGCCGGACCTAGTCCACCCGCTCCAGCCGGGGGTTCGGCCGGAACCGCCGCCCCACCTTGCCGCACGGCTTGCCCTCCAGGCGCACCACGTCGGCAGTGAAGTCGAACCGCCCCTGGAACAGGCTCGAGCCCACGCCGTACATGTCGACGGGGACGCCCTGCTCCTCGAACTGGCGGATCTTGTCCACCGTGAACCCGCCTGAGACGACGATGCGAACGTGCTGAAAGCCTTCTTGGTCCAGGGCCGCGCGCACGTTACGGACTAGCTGCGGGTTCACGCCGGTCGGCTTGAAGGTGCCCATCTCGGGAATGACCGACTTGTCCACCAGGGTCTCGGAGGTGTCGAGCCGCACGCCGTAGAGCCGCTTGCCCAGGGCGCGGGCCACCTGGAGCGAGGTGCCGACGCAGTCGTTGTCGAAATCCACCAGCGGGATAAGCCGAATGGCGGGGTCCATGTGCTCGGCGAACTTCTGGGAGGCGAGTACCGTGTCTCCGCCGTACGCCGCGATAAGCGCGTGCGGCACGGTCCCGACCCCCTCGGAGCCCCACCAGGAAGCCTGCGCATCGGTCGACACACCGATGGCGCCGGCGATGTGGGCGGCGTACCCGTCGCCGGTCTGCACCAGCCAGTGGTCGTGACGCGCCGGGAAGAACATCACCTGCTTGGGCCGCGCCGCGTCCACGACCCGCCGCGTGTTGGTGCCCACCCGGGTCCGGCGGGCCAGCACTCCCAGATAGAGCGTCTCGAGGTTGGCGAAGGCATCGTACGGGCCTTCAATCAGCAGCACCGTCTCCCAGGGAGCGATTTCGTCGCCGTCGTACAACGCCGCGACTTCGAGCTCGTCCCAGCGCTCCGCGCTGAGCTTGAGGATCGCGATCGCCTCGTCGATGCCGCCGAGGTAGGCGTGCGTCTTGGCGAACACCTGCATCGTTACCCGCGGGCGGTGACCGTCCTTGAGCAGAGTCTCGCGGGCCCGGACGAAATACTTGTCGGAGTAATAGCCCTCCCGCATCCGCTCGACCGGAAGATGGAAGATCGCCGGATCCAGGCGCCGCTTGCGGGGCATCGGCCGGGAATATCGCGGCTCAACGAGCGCCGGGCCAGGCGAACGTGGCAACCAGGGTATCTCCGCCCGAGAGGACCAGTCGCCGGGCCACGTTGTTGAGCCGCCCGCACAGCTCCCGGGCCGGCTCCGCGCTCGCTCCGCTCCCTGCCCCTCCCGCCGGCAGCACCCGCAGGCAGACGATGTCCGCGTCCAGGGCGAGGGCGCGGTCTCGCTCCGCCCGCGGCGGCTCGGGGCGCACGAGGGCGATCACCAAGGCGCGCGTCGTTTCGCCTGAGTGCAACAGCACCGAGTGACTGGGCGCGTCGGGAACCAGGTCGTAACTGCGCGGAACGCTCGTGGCGCCGTCCCCCCCCCCCGCCAGGGTCAGGGTGACCGCCACCCGGCGGGGGCGCACCACGGCTTCGAGCGTGAGCTCGTCGCCTGAGTCGCCGCGCTCCACGGACTCGGTGGGACGCGTTTCCCCGCCGGTCGCCGCACGGATGGGGATCAGGTCCAGGCGCACGCCGTCCACCCCCCCCACCCCCTCCCCTCCCCCGAACGGAAGGATCCGCGCCGTGTCCCCCCAGGCGAGGCGCGCCGCCCGCTGGTAGGTGTCTTCCTCCCACAATGGCAGCCCGCGACGCGAGCGGCCCATCAGGCGGCGGCTGAAGAAGTCGCCCGAGAGGCTCACGGAATCGACTCCGCCCTCGGATGAAATGCTGAGGAGCGCCTCTAGGAGGACGACGTCGGTGCGGATGCCGAGGCGCAAGCGGGTGTCGGACGGTCCGCTCACCTCGCCGGAGGCAAGCACTCGACTCCCTTCCACCAGCTGTACCCGGTAGGTGATCCGCACCCCCGGCCCCTGCTGTTGGGGAGGGGGAGGGAGAGGGGGAGGCGGGAGGACGCGGGCGGGGACGGACGCGACGGACGCGACGACCGCGCCGAAGACGACGCTAGCGCACCAGAATCGTCGCACGGCTGCTCTCCAGGGTGCCCCGCCCGGGGCCGCCCCAGCGCGCGTGCGCCAGCCAGCCCCCTAGAAGGCCGATGCCCAGCGCCAGGGACGCCCAGAGCACCACCGTATGGCCGCGCAGCACCGAGCGGCGCACCACCAGCGCGTGCGGCTCCCCATGGGCCCGCGCGAACGAGGCTTCGAGCTCGAGTCTGCTGACCCGGGCGCTGGCGCACCGTGGGCAGGTGGCGACGTGGCGCGCCAGCGCGGCACGCTGGGCGAGCGGCAGTGTGCCTGCGACCTCAGCTTCGATCTGACGCAGCCACTCCTCATGACTGTCGGTCACGGCAGCTCCTCAGTGACGGTGTAGCGCAGGACGCGGCGCTGCATCCAACGCACCGCAAAGGCATCGAGCAGCGCGCGAACGGCGCGGTTCCACATCCCGTACTTGCTCGTGCCGGAGCGCCGCGGCCGGTGCCGCACTGGCGCCTCGGCCACGCTGCCGCCCCGCATCTTGATGAGCGTCGGCAGGAAGCGGTGCATCCCCCCGAACTGGAGCAGGTCGCGCACCGCCTCGGCGCGGAACGCCTTGAGCGAGCAGCCGGTGTCCCGGATCGTTTCGCGGTTCAGGCGGTTGCGGATGCCGTTGGCGATCCGGCTCTGCACGCGCTTCCAGGACGTATCCTGTCGGTTCACCCGGTAGCCCGCGACCGCGGTCGCGCCGCTGCGCCGCAGCTCCGCGACGAGTGCCGGGATGTCCGCCGGATCGTTTTGGAGGTCGGCATCAAGGGTCACCACGACCGCGCCGTGCGCCACCCGGAACCCCGCCGCGAACGCGGCGGTCTGCCCCGCGTTGGCGGCGAACGACACGATGTGCAGCTCGGGGTGGGCGCGCTTCAACGCCTTGAGCTCCGCCAGCGAGCCGTCGGTCGAACCGTCGTCCACGGCGACGATTTCGTAGGCCACCGTTGGCAGCGCGGCGGCGATCTCGGCGACGAGGGGCGCCAGGTTCTCCCGCTCGTTGTACACCGGGACAACGAGGGAGAGTTCGACAGCCGTGGCGGTCACGGCCGGAACCTAGGCCGGAGCTGGAACCGGAGCAAGTTGACAGCCGTCGCCCGAGCGGCTAAAACCAAGCACCGTCATCGCCCCGAGGAGCCTGCCGTGCCCGACGCACTGTCCCGTCGCGACTTTGTCGCGTCTGCCGCTGTCGGCCTAGCGGCGAGCGCCGCCGCGGACATCCCGCACGCCATTCGGCCTCCGCGGCCGCTGCCACCTCCCAGCCGATGGGCCGCGAAACCGGTCGTCATCTCGAGCAACAACGGGCTGCGGGCGGTGCGAAAAGCGTTCGACATGATCATGCAGGGTGCCGACACGTTGGACGCGGTGATCGAGGGCGTGAAGATCCAAGAGCTCGACCCCACCGACAATTCGGTTGGCTATGGCGGATTGCCCAACGCCGAGGGCGTGGTCCAGCTCGATGCGTCGTGCATGCACGGGCCCACGCGGCGCGCCGGCGCGGTCGGTTGCCTCGAAGGGATCAAGACGCCCTCCGAAGTGGCCAAGCTGGTCCTCAAGTACACCAACCACATTTTTCTGGTGGGCGAGGGGGCGAAGAAGTTCGCCCTCTCCTACGGCTTCAAGGAGGAAGACCTGCTTACCCCGGAGTCCCGCGAAGCCTGGCTCCACTGGCGGGCGAATCTCAGTCCCAATGACAATTATCTGGACGTACCGGACACCCTATCCGTGGTCGTCCACCCGCCCACCGGCACGATTAACTGCAACGCCGTCACGCCGCAGGGCGACCTCTCGTCCGTGACCACGACCAGCGGCCTCGCCTGGAAGATCCCCGGCCGTGTGGGAGACAGCCCGATCGTCGGGGCCGGGGAGTACTGCGACAACGATGCCGGAGCAGCCGGGTCGACTGGTCGGGGTGAGTCGACCATCATGGTGTGCGGCGGGTTCCTGACGGTGGAGCACATGCGGCGCGGCATGAAACCGACCGACGCCTGCCTGGAGACCCTGCGCCGGGTGGTCACCATGACTGAAAAGCGGTTGCTCACCGCCGACGGCAAGCCGCGCTACCAGCTCAACTTCTACGCCATCAACAAGCGCGGCGAGTACGGCGCGGCCTCGCTCTATCCCAGTCGCTTCGCGATCCACGACGGGACCGAGGCGAGGCGCCAGGACACCGCGCATTTCTACGACACGGCTGCCCCCAACGACTGACGGGCGGCGGCTGCTGGCGGCGACGCTGCTGGCCGTCGGGGTCGCCGCAGGGGCGTGGCCGCGGCCGCTCGCCGCCCAGCGCTTCTGGAAGAATTCCCTCTACCCGTATGTCTACTACAGCTCGATCGACGGGTTCTGGGGCGCCGCCCATTTCAGTGAGTACAGCCCGATCGGCTACCTCGAGCGGCCGGAGCCGAACCTGGCAGCGGTGACGCTCGATGTCTCAGCAAGCACCAAAGGCAGCTACCTCCTCCTCGCCGACGCGCAGGCGCCGGCCTGGTGGGAGGGCTGGCGCGTGGGGCTCACCCTCAGCGCCGCACGGTCCAACAGACTGGGGTACTACGGTCTGGGCAACGCGACCGTCTATTCGGCTGACAGTGAGACCGCCGGGCGCCCGTACTTCTATAAGGTGAGCCGCACTAGCCAGACGGCCCGCGCTACCCTGCAGCGCCGGCTGGTTGGCCCGCTGCGGCTGCTGGCCGGCGCTGAGCTCGCACATACGGATTTCCGCGAGCTCCCGGGCGAAACGATCTTCGCCCGAGACCGCGCGAGCGGTGCAGTGGACTCGAGGACCGTTCCCTTCACCGACAAGATCGTCAGAGCCGGTGTGGTCGTGGACCTGCGCGACAACGAGATCGACCCCCATCGCGGCATCCTCGTCGAGGCGCTGTACGCCCATGGTACCGGCTATCGGCGGACGACGGCGGCGGCGCGGCTGTACGTTCATCCGGCCGAGCGGCTGATCCTGGCGGCCCGGCTCGCCGGCGAGCGGATGAGCGGTGCGCCACCCGTTGCCGCCCAGATGATCATGGAGTCGAGCGAGCAGCCCTACATCGCCGTCGGCGGCTACCGCTCGCTACGCGGCTACTACGACGCCCGCTTCACCGGCCCCGGCAAGCTGATTGGCGGCGGAGAAGTGCGCTATGCGGTCGTGTGGGCGCCGAGCATCCTCGAGCTGAAGCTGGTGGGGTTCTACGAGGCGGGACGCGTGTTCGGCGTCGGCCAGCCGGTCAAGATCGCCGCCACCGGCCTGCACAGGGCCGGCGGACTCGAACTGGCCGCGCGGTTGCTGCGCAACTCCCTGATCGTCCTGGGCTGGGGGAAGGGCTCGGAAGGGAGTCAGTTGTTGTTCGGGAGCACGTGGAGCTACTAGGCATCATCAGACGGCTGATGTCTCAAACCTCCCGGATCTCGATCCCCCGCTTCGCCAGTTCGTCCACGTAGGCCTGGAACGGCACCGCCTCGTCCGGTGTGTGCACGCCGTGCGCGGTGATCCGCCCATCCACCTGCATCACTCCTGTGACCGCCAGCGAATAGCCCGTGGCCCGCATCATCGCGCTGATGCCGTGGTGCTCATCATAAAAATCGAGCAGCTGCCAGGCGGCGCGCCGGCCGCTCGCGCCCGTCACCTCGACACGCAGGGCAACCAAGTCGCGGCCTTGCGGCTTGGTGAGCTTCGGCGAGACGGCGGCGATGAACGCGTCGCGCGGCGCCACCTTCACCCCCCGCACTGCAATCGGCTTGAGATCCAGAAGGCCGAGGTCCCGGAGCGCCCGCATGATCGCGACATGCCCCCGGTAGCGCAGTGTCTTGTACTCCATGGTCCGCACCTTGCCCGCGTACGCCCACGGCATCGTCGAGATGCCTCCCCCCGTGTGAAACGCCTCCAACGAGCCGACGGGCGCTGGGAATTCCACCGTCTCGACCTCCGAGAGCGCGTCCACGCGGGCCGGCTGGCCGTCGCGCAGCACCCACGACGGGGTCGTGTAGTAGTCGAGGGCACCTTCGAGCGAGTAGACGATCTGATAATTGAGGGGAGGCTCGGGGTGTTGCGGCAGGCCGCCGACGAAGATCTTCACCGTCTCGGCCTGGCCCACGCGACGGATCCCTTCGGCCGCGATGATGTTCACCATGCCTGGCGCCAAGCCGCAGTCCGGGATCACGGAAATGCCTTTCCGCGTCGCGACCGCGTGGAGCTTCTTCTGCTGTTGCACGATCTCGGTGTTCCCGCCCAGATCGGCGCAATGAATCCCGGCGGCCACTGCCGACTTGGTCACTGTCAGGTTGAAGTAGTAGGGGAGGGCGCACAGCACCGCGTCGTGGCGCTCAAGGAGCAGGCGCAGGCGCCTCGTGTCCTTGACGTCGAGCCGCGCCAGCGCGAGCCGCTTGCCGGTCTCCCCCCCCGCCCCTCCCCTGCCCCTCCCGCCGCCCGCCTGCTTTACGAAGGGCGCCACCCGGCCGGGCTTCAGATCGGCGAGGGTGACCCGGTCCACGTTCGGCTGCCGCAGCAGATCGTATGCGCAGGCGGATCCTTGCAGTCCAGCACCCAACACCAGCATGCGCATCGCGCCTAGCCTCCTCGGAGCGGCGGGAAAGCTAGCGGTGCCAGGAAACACCGGGAAGCATCAGCGCAAGCCGTTGAGCGCCATTAGATTCGCGGGGCGATGCCTACGGCCGATCTCACCCGCCAGCGATTGGTGCGCGCCGCGCTCGAGCTCTTCAGCACGCGGGGTTACGAGGCGACGACTACCGCCGAGATCGCACGGAAAGCAGGTGTGGCTGAGGGGACGATCTACCGCCACTTCCAGAGCAAGCAACACCTGTTGAACGAACTGTACCGGGGCGCGGCGCGGTGGGCGTTGCGCCTCGTGCAGGAAGCCGAAAGCGCGGGCGGAGACCCGCGCGAGAAGCTGCGACACCTGGCGCAAGCCCTGGTGCAGGGCGCCACGCGGGAACGCGCCGTGGTCCAGCTGTTTTTCCTCGAGCGCCACAGTCCCCCGCCCCGGCTCGAGCCCCAGTCCAAGGACGCCGCCCACGAGTTCCGCGTGGGCGTCGAAGCGCTGGTGGCGCAAGGTAAGGCCGCGGGGGCGGTCCGCCCCGGCGCGGTGGAGGTGTGGGCGGCCGTATGGCTCGCCGTAGTCAGCCTGGCGCTCGAGCGGATCACGGCTCAGGAGTGGAACGAGAGCCATCCGGGCGTGCGGCTGGCGATCGACGCGGCGTGGTCAGGGATAAGCGCCGGCTAGACTAGCCGACCATCCGACGCAGTTCGAGCAGCGCGATTTCCGGCGGCACGAACACCCGGATCGGCACGCCCACCACGCCGATGCCGCGGCTGACGTAGAGCTGGCTGTTGCCTTGCCGGAAGTGTCCCATGACGTATTTCGTGATTAATCGCCCGGCCGACCAGCCGAGGATCGGCAGATAGAACTGCCCGCCATGGATGTGGCCGGCCAGGGTGAGCGGGATGCCCCGGGGCGCCGCGCCGTCGAACGCGCCGGGACGGTGGGCGAGCAGGATTTGGAACGCATCACGTGGCGTTCGCCGCAGGGCGAGGTCGATGTCCAAAGGCTGGGGGTCGTCCGCCTTCCAGTTACGGGGGTCGTCGATGCCGACGAGCGCGAGCGTGGCGCCGCCCCGCTCGATCACGTGTACGTCGTTCCGCACGAACACCTGGCCCGCCTCGCGCACCCCGCGGATCACCGCGTCCGCCCCAGTGTAGCGGTCGTGGTTGCCGAGCACGGTGACGACGCCGAGGGGGGCGGAGAGCTCTCGGAACGCGCGCACGTAGTGCGGGATGTAAGCCGGGTCGATGTCGATCATGTCGCCCGTCTGGACGATTAGGTCGGCGCCGAGCGCGTTCGCCTGCGCGACCAGCGCCTGCATCTTGTCCTGCTCCATGTGGACGCCGGCGTGGACGTCGGAAAGATGGAGCAGGCGCAGGCCATCCAGTCCGGCGGGTAGACCTGGGAACGTGAGCGTACGGCGAGTCACCTCAGGGAGCCGCTCGGCGTTCCAGATGCCGTAGGTCGAGAACGCCGCTCCGGCAGCGCCGTATGCATAAGTCGCGCGCACGAGGAAGCGGCGACGAGAGATGACTGTGTCTGGTGCGCGTACCGTGGACGGCGCGCGGCGCACTTTCTTCCCCAGCCACACCACTGCCTTCGCGATGACGTAGACCGCCACGAGCCCAAAAAGGATCCAGCCGAGCATCTGCCACGCGATCCACGGGCCCAGGTAGGGGATCCGGCCCATGCCCCACACGCTGCCGAGCAGCACGCGCCGCGCGACGAACAGCCAGGGGAAGTTGAAGACGGCGAACACGGCCGCCAGGCCAGCGCGCACGAGGTGGGCGCGCGCCGGACGCGCGGGGTCGGGGAGGCGCTCGCGCAGGTATACGTACAGCAGCACCTGCGGCGACACGAAGAGAAGCAGGTAGATTAGGGCCATGCCGTCACGCACCGTCCGTCATTGCGTCGTCGCGCTCCTCATTCCGCTCCGGGTTGTCGTGGCGGCGCAGCAGCTCTCGCCCGCCGATCGTCAGCTCATCGTCGTGAAACTCTGGGCCGAAGCCCGGACCAACTACGCCTACTGGGATCGCGTGCACGCCGACTGGGACTCGGCGCTCACGGCGACCCTCGCGTTCGCAGCGGGGCGGCCGACGGATCGGCAGTTCTTTCACGCCCTGCGTCGCTTCGTCGCCTTGCTGGGCGATGGCCAGGCGGAGGTCCGCGCGCCGGGGGCAGTGCGGGCCCGCGTGGCGCGTCCACCGATCGAGCTGCGCGCCGTGGAGCGCCGCCCGTTCATCATCGACTACGCGCCGAACGACGAGATGCGCATCGCCCGCCCCGAGCGTCTCGCCGAGGTCCTCGCCGTTCAGGGCATCCCCGTCGAGACGTGGATCCGCGACTCGGTGCTGCCGGAGGTGGGAGCCGCGACACCGGCCGCCCGCTGGGAACGCGCCACGGCCCGCTTGCTCGAGGGAGAGAAAGGTACCGCGCTGCACCTGCAACTCCGACTCCCCGGGGGCGCCGAGCGCGGCGCCAGCGTGACCCGCGCCGTGGCGCTCGGCGATCCTTGGCCGCTCGAGCACCCGGCGCTGGAAGGGGACACACTCCCTGGGGGCGTGGCGTGGGTACGGATCAACGCCCTCGGCGACCCCGACGTCACGCGCCAGTTCGACCGCGCCTTTCCCGACTTCGCCAACGTCACCGGGATGATCCTCGACCTGCGGGAGCACGGCGGGAGTGGAGTCGGCGGTCGCGAAGCCGGTTATCAAATCCTCGCCCGACTGGTGGACCACGCCTTCCTCACCTCGCGCTGGCGGACGCCGCAGTACCGGCCCGCCTACCGGGGTCCGGACATGCCCGATTCGGCGGGCGCCTGGTTCACCGTGCAGCCGGACACAATCCGCCCCCGCGCCGACCGCCCGCGGTTCAAGGGCCCCGTGGCCGTGCTCGCCTCGCCACGCACGGCGGGAGCGGCGGAGGATCTCCTTGTCGCCTTCCGGAACGCGGCGCGGGGCCCCATCCTGGGCGAGCCCTCGGCCGGCAGCACCGGACAGGTCCTCACCCTACCGCTCGCCAAGGGGTGGGGGGTCCAGCTCTGCGTCACGCGCGACGCGTTCCCCGACGGGGCGGAGTTCGCCGGCATCGGCGTAACACCCGAGCAGCCAGTCGTCGTGAGGGTGGAGGACTTTCTCGCTGGGCGGGACGCGGCTCTGGAACGCGCCCGACAATACCTGGAGACAACGCCGAAACGCTGAGGCTAGGGACGCCCCCCCCGCACCCCCCGCCCCCCCACCCCCTCCAACGTCTCGCGGAAAAACCGCACCACCGCCCCCCACGCGCTGTCGGCCACCTCCGGCTTCTCACGTGTCTGCAGGAACGCGTGTCCCACGCCGGGATACACCGTGTAACGATAACTCACGCTCGTGCGCTTCAGAGCGCCCACGAGATCGGGAAGGCCGGCGTCGATGCGCGCATCGTTTTCCGCGTAGACACCGAGGCCCTTCGCTTGGATCCGCCGGAGGGCGGCCGTGTCCGGTGCCGGCCCGTAACACACCACGAACGCCCGCAGCGTCGGATTGTTGGTGGCATAGCGGAAGCTCTGCCCCCCTCCCCAGCAGAACCCGATGACGCCGATGCGATCGGCCCGCACCGCTCCGAGCGTGCGGAGGTAGGCAGCCGCACCGTCCAAGTCCATGGTGAGGGTGTCGGGGTTGAGCCCGCTGACCAGCCGCCGCGCGTCGTCTGACGACGGCGGCGTGCCTCCCTTACGCGATAGGAGGTCGGGGCCGATCGCCACGAATCCTTCGCGCGCCAGCTTCTCCACGGCGGGGCGCAGGCGGTCGGCCATGCCGTAGACGTCGTGAATCACGATCACCCCAGGCGCCGGATCCCGCCGCTCCGGGTAGGCCAAGTAGGCGGTGATCGAGTCCTTGCCCGAGAGGTACTTGACGTATTCGGAATGAATGTCGGACGGACTGGTCGGACCGACAGACAGCAAGGCCCCTATCCCCCCAACCAAAACCAGTGCACCACCGAAGAGTCCCACCGACCGTCCGCCTGTCCGAACATTACTTGCCATAACTCACCCTCCAGATCCGCCCGCCGCTGTCGTCGGAGACGAGCAGCGAGCCGTCGGGTAGCACCAGCAGGCTCACCGGCCGGCCCCAGCGTGAGCCGTCCGCGAGCTGCCAGCCGGTCACGAAGTCCTCGACCGAGACCGGCTTGCCGTTCTGGATGTGCACGCGCACCACCTTCGCGCCCGTCGGCACGCTGCGGTTCCAAGAGCCGTGGTAGGTCATGAAAATGTCGCCCCGGTAGTCGCGGGGGAACATGCTCCCGGTGTAGAACGCGAGGCCGAGCGGCGCTGAATGCGCCTGCATGAGGAACACGGGCGGCTCGACCCCGGTGCACTTGGCCTCGGGATACTCGGGGTTTGGCTTGCCCGGCAGGTAGCACTGCGGCCAGCCGTAGAACTTGCCGTCCTTCAGGACGTTGAGGTGCTCGGGTGGCAGGTCGTCGCCCAGGTTGTCGCGGTCGTTGTTGTTGGCCCAGAGCTCGCCCGTCGTCGGATTGAATGCCAAACCGACCGAGTTGCGCAGCCCCGTCGCGAACAGGTGCTCACCCGAGCCGTCGAGGTTGTAGCGCACCACTGCGGCGCGACGCGGATCGCTCTCCTCGCAAATGTTGCACGAGCTCCCGATCGCGAGGTAGAGGTGGTTGTCCGGTGGCGGACCGATGACCACGGTGCGGGTATAGTGCCCGCCGCCCGGAATGCCGGCAATCAGCTGTCGCGGGGCCGCGACTCCAGGGTCGACGCGCTTGACCCCGTTCGTCTCCCCGACGTACATCGTGTCTCGCCGAAATGCGAGCCCGAAAGGGAGATTGAGCCCGCTCGCGACGGTGATCACCGTGTCGGCGACGCCGTCGTGGTTCGCGTCCGGCAGCCGGACGATCAGCCCTTTGCCCGGCTGTGCCGCGTACACCACCTCGCCCGGGCCAAGGGCGAGGGAGCGTACCCCGCCGACGTTGTCGGCGAAGAGGCTCACGGTGAATCCGGCCGGCACAAACAGGTCGTGGCCGGCGACGCTGACCCTCACGAGTCCCGGCGCCGCGGTCTGCGCCACGGCAGCGAGGGGGAGGGACCCGGAAGCGATCGCCATGGCGAGCAATTGTCTGATGCGCATTAGGGATTCTCCGCCTTTCGGTCCGTTCGTGTTACCGTCGCCTCCAAGAGAAGTTTCCCGTCCGGATCGATCCGGACATCGCCCGGCGTGAGTGCGGGGGGGACCTCGACGATCGCCAGGGAGCGCGGCCCTTCGACGCTCACCGTCCGCAGCACGGCCGCGTCGCCCGCCCCCCGAATCTCGACGGTCACGCGTGGCAGCCGGAACGAGCCCCAAGTGGCAGACTGCGCTTGGGAGAAGTCCAGACGCACCCGATGGGCGGCGCTGTCATATCGCCAGGCCACCTGCAGGCGTGGGTAACCAGGCTGGCGGAGCCACTGATCAAAGAACCACTCGAGCTGGCGGCCGGCGGCGTTCTCCATCACCTGCTGGAAGTCCTCACTGAGGGCGGTCGAATCCCGGAAGCGCCGGTAGTACTCGCGGATTCCCAAGAAGAAGACCGAGTCGCCGACCAGCCCCCGTAGCATATGAAGGATCCAGGCGCCCTTCTGGTAATTGTTGGCGTTCAGCAACTTCAGCGGATCGTGCTGCGCGGTATCGATGACCGGCCGATCAACAACGTCCGACCGCAAGTAGCTCCGGGCGTCGGCCCGCAGGCCCGCGGTGAGGACGGAGTCGCCGTGCAGCGCCGCGCCCGCGACAAGGTCGAAATAGCTCGCGAAGCCTTCAGAGAGCCAGAGATGGTGCCAGTCGCGCTCGGTGACGGCGTCGCCGAACCACTGGTGGGCTGTCTCGTGTCGCACGACGCCTTCTCGCATCCGTCGTTCAACGTACGGTCTTTCCGCGTAGAAGATCGCGCTCGAGTTCTCCATCCCGCCGAATCGCGTCGAGGACTCGACGTGGGCAAGCTTCTCGTATGGGAACGGCCCCACGATGCGCTGCAGCGTCTCGACGATCTCGGTGGCGTGCTGGAAGGGCACCGAGTCGGCGTAGGCGGAGTCTTCGGGGTAGGTCCAGACCTCAATCGGGATGGTTTCGCGGCCGTTGACGACAGGGCGGTGGTGGCTCACAGCGAACTTGGCGACTCCGATCACCATCGTATAGGGGGGGATCGGATGATTCTCGCGCCACGTGCGCGGACCACCGAAGACCGCTCCCGGCCCCACAACGCGGAACCCCGCAGGCGCATCGACGCTGAACGCCACTGTCGCTTTCGCGCCCGGCTGGTCGACCAGCGGCAGCCAGTAGCGGGCTCGTTCCGGCCAGTTGTCGCCGAACACCACTCGGGCTCCTCGGCTGTTGGAGCCAATGATCAGGCCATCCCTCGGGGACGCGTGGTACGACACGGTGACACGGGCGGGCGAGCCACTCAAGTCGACAGGCAGCGCCACACGAAGGTGCGCGCTGTCGGGGGCAAAGGGTAGCCGGCCTCTATCCCACGTCACTGAATCCACGACCAGCCCAAGCGCGTCAAGACTCAGAGTGTCGTGCGGCCCACCGATGGGCCTGGCTAGCCACACATCGGCCCGCCCAATGATCTTCGAGCCGGTATCTGGCAGGATGACGTGAAACCCGTAATGCACGACGCGAGTGCGGAGATCTTGACCCTCGGAAGGGGTGGCCGCCACGAGCATGATTGCGGCCAGCAACTTACCGCCCTGGCTTCGCATACACCCCCGCCAGCGCCGTCTCCCCCTTCGGCATCCGCGCCTTGCTCTGCACCGCCTGCTCGGCCGCTCGCTCCACTTCGGCAGTCACGTCCCGCTCCACGTCCGCGAGCCCGGTCGCGCTCCACCCCTCTTCCTTCAGATACTCCTCGAACAGGCCGATCGGGTCGCGGCGGCCCCATTCCTTGAACAGCGAGTCTGGGAACGTCTCCCGTGCCTCGCGCTCATCGTGGGTCGCGTGGCCACCCATCCGGAACGTCTCGGCGACGAGCAGGGCCGGCCCCTCGCCGCGGCGGCAGCGCAGGGCCGCGAGGGCCGTTGCTGCGTAGGCGTCGAGCACGTTGTTGCCGTCGAACTGGGCGCTCCACATCCCGTAACTCGCCCCCCAGTCGCGGAACGTGCCGGGAAGGTGGTGTTGCTCGAGGCGAGTGCCGAGGGCCACCTGGTTGTTCTCGAGAATGAAGATCGCGGGGACCCGCTGCACCGCGGCGAAGTTGGTCCCTTCGTGCGCTGCGGCGGTCTTGGTCGACCCGTCCCCTACCCAGGTGAGGGCGACCCGCGGCTCCCCCTTCATCTTGAACGTCAGCGCGATGCCGGTGATCACCGGCACCATGTCACCCACGTGGGAGATGGGCTGCAGCACGCCGTGGGAGAAGGATCCGACGTGCAGATCGCGGCCGCGACTGGGAGAATCCTCGCTGCCGAGGTAGGCGCGCAGCATGTCGGCCACACTCATCCCCATCTCGCAGCAGGCGGCCGCATTGCGGATCATCGGCGCGACGATGTCGCGCCCTCGCTGTAACGCGTGCACGGGGCCGACGGTGGTCGCCTCCTCGCCCGTGCCGAGCCACGCTTTGGAGATGACGCCGGTTCGAACCCAGCGCTTCAGCTGGACGTCATGCAGCCGGGCGCGCAGCAAGCCGGCGTACAAGCCGCGCTTGGCCTCGTGCGGCAGGAGAGAGACGAGAGCCGCCCGCTCGGGGTTCTCCTCGATGGTCCGCCGATATGCCCGGACGAGAGCCGGGTCCGGCTGCCACTCGACGTACTCCGGGGGATCGAACGCTGGAAAGCGCTGCATCGGAGTAAGCTATTCCTCGGGGAGGCGAACTCGAGTTACGGTATTCCGGCGGTGCTGTGCCCCACGAACTCCCCGTTGCGTTTGTAGATCGTCCCGCCTTTCATCACGAAGTCCACGTGCTGCAACAGGGTGATGTCCTGCAACGGGTCGCCGCGCACCGCGACGAGGTCGGCGTTCTTCCCCGGCGCGATCGAGCCGACGTCCTGCTCCTTGCCGAGCAGGGTCGCCCCGCTCAGCGTGCCGGCCACGATCGCCTGCATCGGCGTCATGCCGTACCGCACCATCAACTCGAATTCCCGGGCGTTGGTGCCGTGGCGCATTACGCCGGCATCGGTACCGAGGGCGATCTTCACGCCAGCCTCCAGCGCGAGTCTGAAGGAGGCGCGCATCCGCGGCGCGATGGCAAGCGCCTTGGCGGCGATCGGCGGCGGCAGCCGACCAGCGGTGGCAAGCGACTCGACTGTGACGCCAGCGAGCAGCGTGGGGACGAGCCAGGTGCCGTGCGCCTTCATCAGAGCGACTGCTTCGCTGTCGAGGATCGAACCGTGCTCGATCGAGGTGACGCCAGCCCGGACGGCCGCCTTGATCCCTGCCGTGCCGTGGGCGTGAGCGGCGACGCGGCGCTGGAGCAGGGTCGCCGTCTCGACGATCGCTCGCATCTCCTCCTCGGAGTATTGCTGCAGGCCGGCCGAATCCGTGAGGGACAGGACGCCACCGGTCGCGCAGATCTTGATGACGTCGGCGCCGTACTTGACCATGTAGCGGACGGCGTTGCGGACCTCGTCGAGCCCGTTGGCCACCCCCTCCGCCACGCCCGCTTCGTACCCCAGCGCGTCGGGCTGCAGGCCATCGGTTTCGTCGCAATGGCCGCCGCGGATGCCGAAGGAGACACCCGCGCCGACGATGCGCGGTCCAGGGATCCAGCCCGCAGTGATCGCGTTGCGGAGCGCGATGTCGCCGAAGTGCACGCTGCCGACGACGCGCACGGTGGTGAACCCCGCCTCCAGGGTCTGCTGGGCGTGCGCCGCGCCGAGCAGCGCGAGTTGGTTAGGCATCTCGGTGAGGCGGCTATGCTGCCAGTCACCGTCGCCGATGGTCCGGCCGGCGAGGTGCACGTGCGCGTCAATGAACCCCGGCAACACTGTTTCGCCCGACAGGTCGATGACCACCGCGCCGCGGGGGATCGCGACGTTGGCGCCCGCCGCGGTGATGCGCTCGCCTTGGATCAGGATCACGGCATTTTTCACGGGCGCCGTCCCGGTCCCGTCGATCAGCGTCCCCGCCTTGATCGCCGTGACCGGCTGGGGCTGCTGGGCAACGAGGGTATACGGGAGGGCGAGCAGCAGCGCGAGCGTGCGCATCAGCTGAGTTTCTCTTTGATTCTGCCGAAGATGCCGCCGCCGCCCCCCCCGCCCCCGCCACCCCCGGCTCCTTCGGCCACCTGCGTGAGCGCTTCGGCGAACTCCACAGCGGTGGCATAGCGATCGTCAGCGTTGGTTTGGAGCGACTTGGCGAGCGTTTGCTCCAGCCCGGCCGGGAGATCCGGAAGCACCTGGCGCAGCAGCGTGGGGGTGCCGCGGAGCCGGGCGATCATCATCTCCTGCGCGTTGCGGCCCTGGAATGGCAGCCTCCCCGTGAACATCTCAAACGCCACGATCCCGAGCGCGTAGACATCGCTCCGGGCGTCGAGCGGCTTGCCGCGGATTTGTTCGGGGCTCATGAACTCGGGAGTGCCGAGGATGATGCCGGTCGCGGTGAGCTTCTGGATAGCGGGATCGGCGCGCCGCTCCTTGGCGAGCCCGAAGTCCATCACCACCGCGCGGTCCCCACCACCGTCCTGGGATACCAGCATGATGTTCTCGGGCTTCAGGTCGCGGTGCACGATCTGGAGCTCGTGCGCGTGGTGGAGGCCGGCGCACACTTGGCGCAGGATCGGGACGCCGGTCGCCACGTCCATCGGCCCGCCCTTCACCTCGCGATCGGAGAGCAGCTCGCCTTTGAGGAACGGCATCACCAGGTAGATCAGCCCGTCCTCGGACTCCCCCAGCCGCAGGATGCGGCACACGTTGGGGTGGTCGAGCCGCATCGCGAGGCCAGCCTCGCGGCGCAGCCGCTCGACCGAGCTGCGGTCGCTGGCCAGCTTGGGAGAGAGCACTTTGATCGCCACTTCGTCGCCGGAGGAGATCTCCCGGGCGAGGTAGACGTAGGACATGCCGCCCTCGCCTAGCTTCTGCAGCACCTGATAGCGGGTGTCGAGGACCTGGTTGGAGAGGGTCGACGCGCGATCAAGCGCGATGCCCTTGGCCGCGACGGGCGGGGTGCGCACCTTGGTGCCGCTTCCGGACCCCGGGGGGACCGAAGGGGGGGGAGGAGCGGCCGGCGGCGCCTGGACCTCCACCAGCATCGTCCCGTCCTTGGGACAAAAGCGGGCGGTGTCCGAGTAGACTGTTTTGCACTTGGGACAGCGGCGAGCGCTCATTCGCGCACCAGGTTACGGCCCTCATTCTTCGCCCGGTAGAGAGCCTGGTCGGCCAGCGTGACGAGCCCTTCCGCGGCGTGCACACGCTCGTCCGGGAAGGAGGCCAAGCCGATGCTGACCGTCAGGTGGAGTGGATCCTCCCCGGGATCGGCGAAGTCGCGGGCCGCGATGCGCCGGCGCAACCGCTCGGCGAAGATGGCGGCGCCGTGCAGGGCGGTCTCGGGCATCACCACCACGAACTCCTCGCCGCCATACCGAGCCACGAGGTCTACCGACCGCGCCTCGCGTCGCATCAACTCCCCAACTTGGCGCAGAACCGAATCCCCCGCAATGTGCCCGCGGGTGTCGTTGATCTGCTTGAAGCGGTCGATGTCGGCGAGCAGAATGCTGACTGCCAGGTTGTAGCGCCGCGCCCGCTCCAGCTCGGCTTCGAGGGCCTCGGCGAGGGCCCGCCGGTTGAGCGTGCCCGTCAGGGCGTCGGTCGCGGCGAGCTTCTCCAGGCGCTGCTTGTCCGACACCGCGGTCTCGAAGTCGTACGCCTTCTCGATCGCGGCCACCGCCGTTTTGATCACCGTCTCGGCGAACTGGGCGTCGGCGCGCGTGAGCGGGGGGTCCTCCCCCGTGGTGCGCAGGAAGAAGACGCCGAGCTGGCGGTCCTTCATCGAGAACGGCAGCGCCACGGCCGAGCGGGTCGGCACCTTGATGCCGTCGCGCTCCCAGCGCAGACGCTCCTTTGAGTACAACGGGTCGGTCCGCACGTCGGTCACGAGCACGAGCCGGCCGGAGGAGATCGCCTGCTCGATCTCCGGGTACCGCGCCAGCTCGATCTCGAGGTTGCGCAGCATCGGGTTCTCGTAGGCCGCCACCACAACGCCGACCAGGTCGCCCGGCTTGGCGAGGACCATGGAGCACTTCGAGATGTTGAGCACCCGCGCCACGCGCCGGGCCAGGATGTGGTAGATCTCGTCGGGTTTGAGGGAGTCGGTCACCTCGTGGAGGATGTCCACCATGGTGGCCCGACTGCGGGCCTCCTCGCGCGCCTGGGCGAGCGCGCGGCCCACCCGCAGGTGGGCCTCCACGCGGGCGAGCAGCTCCTTGACGCGGAACGGCTTCGAGATGAAGTCGGCCGCGCCGAGCCCGAGCGACTTCACGGTCGCCTCCTCGGGCGGCATCGAGGACACCATGAGGACGGGCAGGTCCTGGAACTGCTCGTCCTTCTTCAAGCGCTCGAGCAGCTGTAGCCCGTCCACTTTGGGCATCATGATGTCCAGCAGCAGGAGCTGCGGCTTTTCCTCTTCGAGCTTAGCAAGCAGGCCCTCGCCCCCCGGGACGCTCACCACCTCGTAGCCCTGTTCCTTGAGGATCCACGACAGCGTCTTCACGAGCGACTGGTCGTCGTCCGCGACGAGGATCTTGGACGGCACCGTTTCTGTCATCCGGAGCCTTCCTTTTCGAGGAGTGCAGGGTCCACGTTGCCGCCGCTCACGACCAGGGCGACCGGCCGCGGCGGGTCTACGGCGCCACTCCGCAGCGCTGCGGTCGTGGCCGCCCCGGACGGCTCAACGCTGAGGTCGCAGCAGCGGTGGAGAAAATGCACCGCCTCGAGGATACTGTCATCCTCCACTAAGACCACGCCGCCGACGCGATCCCGGTGGGCCAGGAGAACGGAGAAGGGGATGGCGCCAACGGTGAGGGTGATGAGCCCGTCGGCGATGCTGGCGGTGGCGTCCAGGCGCGCCGGAGCTCCCGCCTCCCAGGAGCGCTTCAGCTTGGGCGCCCCCGCCGGCTCGACACCCCAGACCATGGCGGCGCTGCCCGCGACCGCCAAGCCTACCACCACGCCCGCGATCAACCCGCCGCCACCGACCGGCACGAGCACCGTGCGCGCGTCGGGCAGCTCCTCGGCGATCTCCAGACCCACGCTCGCCTGGCCGGCCACGATGTCCCAGTGGTCGAACGGCGGCACGATCGCGAGTCCTTCGCGCGCCGCGATGTCCTCTGCCGCCTGCCGCCGGTCCTCCGAGGTCCGGCCGGCGAGCACCACTTCGCCGCCCCACTGCTTCACGCCGTTGACCTTGATCGCCGGCGCCGTCTCCGGCATCACCACCACGGTGCGGACGCCGAACGACTGGCCGGCAAAAGCGAGGGCCTGCCCGTGGTTACCGCTCGAGTAAGTGATGACCCCGCGCTTGCGCACCGCGAACGGCAGCCGCCGCACGGCGTTGTAGGCTCCGCGAATCTTGAACGCGCCCACGGGCTGGAGGTTTTCGAGCTTGAGCCAGGCGTCGAGCGCGGCCACGTAACGCAGCGGCGTCCGCACGGCGATACCGCGCAGCCCCTCGGCCGCCGCCCGGACCTCCGCCGCGGTGAGCACGCTACTTCTTTTTGGCGGGCGCTTTTACCGCCTTACCGCGAGCCGGCTTCGCCGACTTGGACCGCGGACGCTCGTCCTCAGCGTCCTCTGCGTCGCCGGCCTCGTCCTCGTCTTCTTTCACCACCCGGGCCACGTCCACCACGAGGTCGCCCGAGGTGAGGTTCATCACCTTCACGCCCTGCGTGTTGCGCCCGGAGATGCGGATGCCCTCGACCGGCACGCGGATGATGATCCCCTTCTTGGTGATCAACATCAGCTCGTCGTCGGGCAACACTTCCTTGAGAGCGACGACATCACCGGTCTTCTCGGTGCGCTTCAGCGTGATGATGCCGCGGCCGCCGCGGTGCTGGACGCGGTATTCATCGAGCTCGGACCGCTTGCCCATGCCCCGCGACGTGACGGTGAGCAAGGTGGAGGCGCGTCGCACCACGACCATGTCGATCACATGATCCTTCTTATCCAGGGCGATGCCGTTCACCCCCGTGGCGGCGCGGCCCATGTCACGCACGTCCTGCTCGTGGAACCGGATGCTCATGCCGTGGCGCGTGGCGAGCACGATGTCGTTCTTCCCATCGGTGACCTGCACGTCGATGAGCTCGTCGCCCTTCTCGATGTTGATGGCGTTGATGCCCGAGGAGCGCGGGTTCCCGTAGGCCGAGAGGACCGTCTTCTTCACCACACCGTCCTTGGTCGCGAAGAAGAGGTACTGGTCCTCCGAGAACTCCCGCACGGGCACCAGGGCGGCGAGACGCTCGTCGGGCTTCATCGCGACGCAGCTGATGATCGGCTTCCCCCGCGCCGCGCGTGCCGCCTGGGGGATTTCGTGCACCTTGAGCCAGTAGCAGTGGCCGCCCTGGGTGAAAAACATCAGGTAGTCGTGCGTGGACGCGATGAACAGGTGCTCGACCCAGTCGTCGTCCTTGGTGTGGGCGGCGGTGACACCGCGGCCGCCCCGACGCTGTCGCCGGTACGCCGAGACCGGGAGGCGCTTGATATAGCCGGCGTGGGACACGGTGATGACCATGTCCTCTTCGGCGATCAGATCCTCGATTGAGAACTCCCCCTGATCGGCCACGATCTCGGTGCGGCGCTGGTCGCCAAAGCCGTGGGCCACCTCCCCCACTTCCTCCTTCAGGATCTTCATCCGCCGCGGCCGGGAGGCGAGGATCTCCTTGCACTCCTTGATGAACTTGCGGACGTCCTTCAACTCTTCGTCGAGCTTCGTGATCTCCAGCGCCGTGAGCCGGGCCAGGCGCATGTTCAGGATCTCGGCTGACTGCTTCTCGGACAACTTGAAGCGCTTGCGCAACGCGGCATCGGCTGCGGGCGTGTCCTTGGACTTCTTGATGATGCGGATCACCTCGTCGATGTGGTCGACGGCGATCTTCAAGCCCTCGAGGATGTGCTCGCGGTCTTGGGCGCGTCCCAGCTCGAACTCCGTCCGCCGGGTGATGACCTCGTGCCGGTGGTCGATGAAGTGCTGCAGCAGCTCCTTCAGCGTCAGCTCCCTCGGCTGACCGTCCACGAGGGCGAGCATGATGGCGCCGAAAGTGGTCTGCATCTGGGTGTGCTTGTAGAGCTGGTTCAGCACCACGGCAGGCACCGCGTCCCGTTTCAGCTCGATGACGAGCCGGATCCCCTCCCGATCGCTCTCGTTCCGCAGGTCCGAGATCCCCTCCAGCTTCTTCGCTAGCGTCAGGCTCGCGATCTCCTGCTGCACTCGCTCGGGACTCACCTGGTAGGGGAACTCTGTGACCACGATCTGGTGTCGGCCGGTCGATTCCTTCTCCTCGATCTGGGCGCGGGCACGGACCACGATGCGGCCGCGGCCCTTCTCGTAACACTCCTTGATGCCCTGCTTGCCGTAGATGATGCCACCCGTCGGAAAATCGGGGCCGCGGATGAACTTGCGCAGGTCCTTGACCTGGGCGTCCGGGTGGTCCACCAGGTGGTGGATCGCCTGCACCACTTCGCTCAGGTTGTGCGGCGGAATGTTGGTCGCCATGCCGACCGCGATGCCCGCTGACCCGTTCACGATCAGGTTCGGCAGTTTGCCCGGCAGGACCGTCGGCTCCTGCAACCGGTCGTCGAAGTTGGGGACGAAGGCGACGGTGTTCTTGTCGATGTCCTCCAGCATCGCCATCGCGATGCGCGTGAGGCGCGCCTCGGTGTAGCGGTAGGCGGCCGCGGAGTCGCCGTCCACCGAGCCGAAGTTCCCCTGCCCGTCCACCAGCGGATAGCGCAGCGAGAAGTCCTGCACCATGCGCACCAGGGAGTCGTACAGCGCCACGTCGCCGTGCGGGTGGTACTTGCCGAGCACGTCGCCCACGACCGTGGCGCTCTTCTTGTAGGGCCGGCCGGGAACGAGGCCGAGCTCGTGCATGGCATACAGGATCCGGCGGTGCACCGGCTTCAGACCGTCGCGCACATCGGGCAGCGCGCGCTGCACGATGACGCTCATCGAGTAGCTGAGGAACGACTCCTTCAGCTCGTCCTCGATGAGGCGCGGCAGGATGCGCTCGCGGGCGTTGGGTGCGGTCATGGGATCCAGTCGGCCGGTCGGACTATGGGACGGTCGGACGGAAATCGCCTAAGTTGATAAAAAATAAATACTTAGGGGGTGAAAAGCAACGGAAAACGAGCGGCTAACCCCGAGAACGGACGCACCTTACCAAGACCACCGTCCGGCCGTCAGTCAGTCCGACCCTGCGAGCGTGAAAACCACCTTCCCCATCTGCTCCCCCCGTTCCAGGTAGGCGTAGGCCGCCCGCGCTTCGGCCAGCGGGAAGACGCGATCCACCAAGGGCCGCAGCTCTCCCCCACCGAGCCGCCGCACGATCTCCCCGTACTCCGCGTCGTTTCCCATCGTCGAGCCCAGGAGACTGTACTGATGCCAGAAGAGCGGGCGCACGTCGGTGACCAGCTTGGGTCCCGACGTCCCACCGCAGGTCACCACGCGGCCTCCCTTGGCGAGGGACCGCAACGATTCCTGCCACGTCTGCTCGCCCACGTGGTCGACCACGATGTCCACGCCGCGCTTGCCCGTGAGGGCGCGGACTTCTTTGGCGATCTGTTGTGTCCGGTGGTTGAGTGTGTGGTCGGCGCCGAGGGCGCGTGCGCGCACGAGCTTGGCATCGCTTGAGGACGTCGCGATCACTGTGGCGCCGAAGAGCTTGGCGATACCCAGCGCGGCGAGCGAGACGCCGCCCCCGATTCCCCACACGAGCACCCATTCCCCGGCCTGCAGCCGCGCCCGTGTCACGAGCATCCGCCAGGCGGTCAAGGTCACGAGGGAGAACGCCGCGGCCTCAGGCCACGAGAGCGCCGGAGTCGGGGCCGGGATCGGCGCGACGTTGACGGCCGGGAGCGTGACGAATTCCGCGAAGCTGCCCGGGAGGTGCTCCCCCAAGAGGCGGTATTTCACACACAGCGAGTGCTCGCCCTTGCGGCAAAACTCGCACTGGCGGCACGAGATTCCTGGGTTGATCATCACTCGGTCTCCCGGCCGCACCCGCGTCACCCCGGCGCCGACCGTCTCGACCACTCCCGCGCCATCGGCTCCCACGATTTTGGGAAACACGTACTCCACTCCCGGCAGCCCTTCGGTCACGAACAAGTCGAGGTGGTTCAAGGCCGCCGCCCGGATCGCCACGCGCACATCCCCCGGTCCGGGGACCGGGGACTGGGGAACGTCGGTCACGAGAAGTGAATCGAGGCCGCCGGTGGCGGTGAGCACGCACGCCTTCATGGGGTCACGCGAAGAACGGAAGGCGGGGGGGCGGGGGGGCGGGGGGGCCCGACAACGTCGTTACGGCAGGGGCAGGAACGTCGGCGTCGTCATCTGCTCGGCGCCGGTCGTGGGCATCGGCACCGGCGTGCCGGAGCCGACCGGCTGGATGTAGACCTTGTACAACGGGTTGCGACGGTTTTCCGGCTGCGCGTTGACGACGAGGGCGAGCAACTCGCCCCCCGGGGAAATGGCGTACCCGGTGATGGCGAGGTCCGTGCCGGTCAGGGGCGTGGTGGAGCCTGTGGCGAGGTCCGCCTTGATGACCTGCTGCACCGTGCGTCCATTTTCCTGCCGCTCCACCAGATAGGTGAGCGCCCCGTCCCGGAGGAAGTGGGGCTCGCCCGCGCGCCAGGTCGGACTGCGGGTGAAAGCTCGCTGGTTCGACCCATCGCGGGACATGAGCCAGATGTCATAATGCTTGTTGCGCAACGACACGTAGGCGATGATGCCGCCGTCGGGGGAGACGGTGGGCGAGAAGCTCAGCGAATCAGTGGTCAGCTGCTTCAGGCCTGTCCCATCGAGGTTCACCGTCCAGATCTGGGGCTTGCCGGTGCGCGAGGAAGCGAAGACGATCGCCTCCCCATCGGCTGTGAACACCGGCCGCGCGTCGGGCTGAGCATCGCTCGTCAGGCGCGTGACATTCGCGCCGTCCGCGTCCATCACATAAATGTGCGGGATGCCGTCGCGCGCTGAGACGAACGCGATCCGCGAGCCGTCTGGAGAGACCGCCGGGTCGACGGCCTGCGCCGTGTCCGCCGAAACGCGGCGGAGCTGGGCCAGGTTCGAGCGATCGGCGGCGTAGAGCTGGAACTTCCCCCCGCGGTTGCTGGCGACGAGGATCTCTCCCTGCACGATCACGTCGGCTGTGGCGGTCTTGCCCCCTGGCGCTGTGGCAGTGATCCGTGAGCGTCCGTAGCCAGTGGCCGCCACCGTGCCGTCCTCGCCGACCGTAGCCACCTGGGGGCTCTCTGAGGTCCAGGTGACGCCACTCGCCGGGCCCAGCACCGTTCCCGCATCGTCGGTGAAGCTCGCCTTGATGGTCAGATGCGCGCCCTGCGGGATCCCGAGGCGCGTCACGCCGAGCTTCAGGGAGCCGGCGATCACGTTCACGTTCCACGTCACCGCGGGCGCTCCCCCGGGACCACGTACCGTCACCTGCGTGCGTCCGATTCGCTTCCCCGTCAGCGTTCCGGTGGCGAGGTCGAAGCCCACGATGGTGGTGTCCACGACGCTCCAGCGCAGGGGCGCCTCGGGAATCGCCGTCGTGTCGGCGGCCAGTGCCTGCGCCGTGAATTTCACCGTCGAGGTGACGGGCACGGGCACGTCAACACTGGAACGGGGCCGCACCGCCAGGTACTGCACGACCCGGTGGACTTGGACCTCTATGGTCTTTGTCTGGAGCAACCCGGTCACCGAGAGGGTGGCTTTGCCGGGGCCGACCGCCCGCACCGCCCCGAGCAGGCTCACCTGCGCCACGCTCACGTCGCTCGACGACCATTGCAGCGCCAAGGGATTCACCTGCCGCCCGTTCTGCGACGGCACGATCACGCGCAGCGTGTCTACCTCACCGGGGGACATCCGTACCGGGCTCGTCCCCCGGATCGCAATCTCAGCAGCAGCGACGACGACGGGGGCGGTGGCGGTGAGTCCGTTGGGCGCGCTCGCCTGGATCGTGCCTTGACCGGGCGCCAGCGCGACCACATTCCCGTTCTGATCGACACTCGCGATGTCTTCCCGCAGCGATTTCCAGCTGACGCGCAGCGGTGCGGCCGGCGAGCCATCTTCCCGTAGCGCCCGGGGAAAGACGCGTGAGTTCTCTGAGGGCAGGAGATAAATGGCCGGCGGATCAATGCGCAGGGCTGCCGCGGGCCCCACGCCGGCCGACTGGCCAGCGAGCGGATCCAGCGCCCCGCCCGTCTCCGGCGGGGGGGGCGTCGCCGGCTCCGTGCGCGGCGCCGGGGGCGTCGCGCCGCCACCGACCACCTGGACGACCGCCTGCCCCTTGCGGGTACCCGCGCGCGCTTCGACGATCGCCACGCCGTTGGCGACGCCCGTGACGGTGCCGTTGTTGTCCACCCGGGCGACGACGACGTTGTTGGACCCCCAGATGAACCGCACGGTGGGGATGACGTTGCCGGCGCGGTCGAAGGCGGTGGCCAGCAGCCCAGTACGCTCGCCCGCCTTGATCGTTACGGTGGGCGGGGCGACTTGGACTTCGGCAACGTTCTGAGCGCGGACGGTGGCTGGGAGGCTCAGGAGAAGCAGCACCGCGCAGCGAAAGGGACTCATGGCTCCGCGAACCTACGTCGGGCTAAGTGTCGTTGTCAAGCAAAGTTGTCACGATTACGCACTGCCCCGACCGGCGCGTGCCGAGAGCACATATCACTTGCGGGGTGGGCTTGGCCGGGTAAGCTATAGGCCACGCCCTGACCCTACCAGCGGAGGAGAGTTCCGATGCTCGAGAATCTGGATGTCACCGAGAGCGGCTGGACCGGCCCTGGGATGATGGAACCGATGTTCCCATCGGCTCCCCCAGCCCCGCCGATGCCGGCCCCGATGGGTGCTCCGGAGCCGATGCGGGCGCCGGCGCCCAGGCCGAAGAAGAAGGCTCGGCGGCAGAAGGCGAAGCGGAAGGCGACCAAGCGCAAGGCCAAGCGGACCCGCCCCAAGGCCCGGAAAAAGGCGAGCAAAAAGCGGAAGGCCACACGCGGGAGACGTCGGCGGTAGGCCGCCGGCACGCGGTGACGGCACACCGCGGGAGCGCCCACCAGATGGCGGCTGCCATCACCTTGAGGCGCTCCCGCGTCGTGCGTGGTCTATGGATTGTGCTGCTGGCCGGGCTCGCCGCTTGCTCGGCTCCGAAGGTCCCGCTCGGGAATCCCCAGGCCGAGATCGAGGCGATGCTGCGGCGCTCCGCCGCCGACTGGAACCGCGGCGACCTGGCCGGCTTCATGAGCGACTACGCTCGGGACTCCCTCACCAGCTATGTGTCGGGCGGCCACGTCCAATTCGGTTGGCAGAAGCTGGCCGACCGCTACCAGGCGACCTACTTCGCCCCCGGCAAGTCGCGCGACTCGCTCTCCTTCGAGGAGGTCCGGGCGCGGCCCCTGACGATGGATTTGGCGTACGCGACCGCTCGCTTCCAGCTGCATCGGGGTGATTCTCTGGTCGCAAGCGGGCCCTTCACCCTGATTCTGCAGAAGCGCGGCGAACGCTGGCAAATCCTCCACGACCACACGTCCCCGGATCCCAAGCCATGACGCCTCCCGCATCCCGTCTCCCGATTCCGGCGCTGTTGGCGCTGGTCATGGCCGCTTGCACGGCGCCCGGCAAGGGCGTGATCGCCCTCGAAGGAGCCACGCTCATCGACGGCTCAGGCGGGGCGCCGCAGCCGGACGCAGTCATCCTCATCCGGAACGGGCACGTGGAGGCGGTGGGACAGGTGAATGTGCTCAAAGTGCCCCGGGGCGCCGAGCGGATCAGCCTGCTTGGCAAGACGATCATCCCGGGGCTCATTGACGCCCACGCCCACGTGCAACGTTGGGCCATCCCACGCTATCTCGCCTGGGGTGTCACGACGGTGCGCGACGTCGGCAACAACAACGACACGGCGTTCGCACTGAGGACCGAGATCGGCACAGGCTCGGTCCTGGGGCCGCACATGTTTACGGCCGGCGCGATGATCGACGGCGTGCCGGCGACCTATCCCACCGCCACGGCGGTCGCCACCGGTGACGAGGCCCGCAAGACTGTGGACCAACGGGCCCTCGCTGGCGCCGACTACCTGAAGATCTACACGAAGATCACTCCCGAGTTGTTGCGGCCACTGTTGGACGAGGCCGGGACGTTGCGACTCCGCGTGGTCGCGCACTTGGGGAAGACCGACGCTCTCACCGCCGCGAAGGCGGGGGTGATCTCCCTTGAGCACATGGCCGGAGTGGTGCAGGCGGCGGCCCACAACCCGCGGCCCTATTACGTAGCGCACAGCCAGTTCCTGGCCGGCTGGACGCTCGAAGAGGAGGGGTGGGCATCACTCGACTCGGTGACGCTCGCCCGCACCGCCCGGGCGCTCGCGGCGACGCACGTGGCCATCGTCCCGACTTTGGTGCTCCACGAGACGCTGGCGCACCTGGGCGACGCGGCCTTGCTCACGCGCCCAGCGATGGCGGACGTGCCCACCGACACCGGGAACGTGGTCCGGCAGGTCGCGAGCCTGTTGCGGCGCAGCAATTGGCGCTCGAGAGACTTCGCGGCGTTCCGCCGCTCCCGACCGGTGCAGGACCGCTTCGTACGCGAGTTCAAGCGCGCCGGGGGCCTCGTGGCAGCCGGCACCGACGCCGCCAACCAGCTGCTCATTCCGGGCGAGGCGCTGCACGAGGAGCTAGCGCTGCTCGTTGCCGCGGGGCTCACGCCGGTCGAGGCGATCACGGCCGCCACACGCCACGGCGCTGAGCTGCTGCACGCCGACTCGCTCGGTCGCATCGCCGCCGGCAAGGCTGCCGATCTCGTCGTGCTGAACGCCAACCCTGCCGGCAAGGGGGGGGCGGACATCGCCGCCACACGGAACATCGCCTGGGTCATGATCCGAGGCCGCATCGTGCGGCCCGATTCCTTGAGAGCCGAATGGGCAAAGCGTTGACCGGCCGCAGTGCGGTCGCCGTCCTGCTCCTGGCCGCGTGCGTCCGACCGGCCGATCGCGCGACGGCCACCTACGACAAGATCTTGAAGGACGGCTGGATCGTGGACGGCACCGGCAACCCGCGCTGGCGCGGCGACGTCGCTATCTCGGGCGAGCGCATCGCGGCGGTGGGCTACCTCCACGGCGCGCAGGCCCGCGAGACGGTGGACGTCTCGGGGCTAGTCGTGGCCCCCGGGTTCATCGACATGCTCGGCCAGTCGGAGACCAACGTCCTGATCGACAACCGGGCCCTGAGCAAGATCACGCAGGGGATCACTACCGAAGTGACCGGCGAGGGCGGCTCGGTCGCTCCCCTGACCGATACGCTCGTGGCGCTCGACTCGGAGTTCATGAAGAAGTACCACCTGAGCGAGGACTGGCGGGACCTGGACGGCTACTTCGCCCACCTTGCCCGCACCGGCTCGGCGATCAACATCGCGACGTTCGTCGGTGCGACGCAGGTGCGGGCCGCTGTGGTCGGCTTCCAGAATCGTCGCGCCACGGCTGCCGAGCTCGCCCATATGACGGCGCTGGTCGATACCATGATGGAGCAGGGCGCGTTGGGCGTCTCGACGGCCCTGCTGTATGCGCCCGCTATCTACGCGCCCACCGAAGAGCTGGTCGCGTTGGCGAAGGCCGCGCGGCGCCACGGCGGGATCTACGCCAGCCACATCCGCAACGAAGCCGCTCGCGAGGACGAGGCCCTCGACGAGGCGTTCCGCGTCGGCCGCGAAGCAAGCATCCCGGTGGAGATCTGGCACCTCAAGGTATCGGGCAAGCCGCGTTGGGGCCGGATGCCGCACGTCCTTGCTAAGATCGACTCGGCGCGGGCTGCCGGCGTAGACGTCACGGCTGACCAGTACTCCTACATCGCCGCCGCGACCTCGCTCGACGCATCGATCCCGCAGTGGGCGCATTCCGGCGGATTGGACTCGCTGATCGCGCGGCTACAGGACCCCGCGACGCGCGCGCGCATCCACCAGGAAATGCTGCGTCCCGCCCTGGGAGACGAGAGCACCTACGAAAACGCCGGCGGCGCCGACGGCGTCCTGATCGCCGGCCCGTTCCAGGACTCCCTGCACTACCTCGACGGCCGGCGCCTCTCCGAGATCGCCCGCGCGCGCCACACCGACCCGATCGAGGCCCTGTTCGACATCGTGATCGCCGACCACAGCCGCACCGGGGCCATCTATTTCACGATGAGCGAGCCGGACGTGCAGGAGGCGATGAAAACCTGGTGGGTGGCCGTGGACTGCGACGCCGGCGGCGTCGCCCCCGACGGACCCTTCGGCAAGGACGGCACCCACCCGCGCGCGTATGGCAGCTTCGCCAGGATCCTCGGCCATTATGTGCGCGACCTCAAGCTCCTGCCCCTCGAGTTCGCGGTGCGGAAGATGACGTCGCTCGCGGCGCAGCGGGTCGGCCTCAGGGACCGCGGGCTCATGCGACCGGGAATGTACGCGGACCTCACCGTGTTCGACCCGGCGACCGTCGCCGACCGCGCGACGTTCGAGCGGCCACACCAGCCGTCGGTGGGGTTCGCCTACGTGCTGGTCAACGGGCAGGTCGTGCTGGACCACGGCACGTTGACCGCCGCGCGTCCGGGACGCGGGCTGCGGGGCCCGGGGTTCCGCCCGCCCGAGCGGCGGGGGAGGTGACCCTCGGCCGGCTGCTGCTCGCGTGGCTGCCGGTCGCCGCCCTGTTCGTGGTCGCGCCGCCGATCGGTGTGCGCGGGGACGCCTCGGCCGGAACGACCTATTTCGTCTGGTCCTACAGCCGCTGGGAAGTCTCGTGGCGCCTGGTCGAGGCCGCGGTCGTCGTGCTGTTCGCCTCGCTGTGGTTCGATGCGCTGGGCGCTGGCGGCTGGTGGCTGCTCTTCTTCCTCGTCGGGCTCCTTGTCGCTTTCCCCCGTCGGCTCGTGTTGTGGCGCTCCATCGAGCCACCGCGACGGCGAGCCCTGGTCGTCCACGCCTGGCTCGACGTGGCCCGCTACGTCGCGGCTGGCGGCCTCCTCGCTTGGAGGCTTGGCTAACGGCGGGCTTCGTGTCCATCTTCCGTTCACAATGTTGCCACAACCCATGACCACCGTCCGGCTGACCGCGTTTTCGCACGGCGCGGGCTGAGCCTGCAAGCTCGGCCCGGCCGAGTTGGCGCAGGTCTTGCGCCACGTGCCCGCCGCGATGGATCCCCGGATCCTCGTCGACGCCGCCACCCGCGACGACGCCGCTGTGTTTCGTCTCTCGGCGGACCGTGCGATCGTGGCGACGGTGGACTTCTTCACGCCGATCGTGGACGACGCCTATGACTTTGGGCGCATCGCCGCCGCCAACGCCCTTTCCGACGTCTACGCGATGGGAGCGACCCCGCTCTTCGTCCTGAACCTGGTTGGCTGGCCGCGCGACAGACTGCCCTATGACCTGCTGGGCGACGTGCTAAGAGGCGGGGCGGACGTGGCCCGGGAAGCGGGGGCGTTCGTCCTGGGAGGCCATTCCATCGACGATCCCGAGCCGAAGTATGGCATGGTGGCGATCGGGGAGGTGCACCCCGATCGGATCGTCCGGAACGCCGGCGCACGGCCAGGCGATGCGCTAGTGCTGACCAAGCCGATCGGCACGGGTGTGCTGGCCACGGCGCTGAAGCGAGACCTGCTCGACGGCACCGCGCTCGCGCCCGCCGTGGCCGTGATGACCACCCTCAACGCTGGTGCCGCCCGCGCCATGCGCGCGGTCGGGGCGCACGCCGCCACCGACGTGACGGGCTACGGGCTGTTGGGCCACCTGCATAGCCTACTCACAGCGAGCGGCGCGGCGGCCGAGGTGGCCGCCGGCGCCGTTCCGCAGCTGGCGCGCGCCGCCGAGATGGTTGGCCGTGGCGCGGTGCCCGGCGGTACGAAGCGCAATCGGGAGAACCTCGAAGAGGAGGACGCCGTCTCGTGGGGACCCAGTGTGCCGGAGGCCGACCGGGTTTTGCTATGCGACGCGCAGACCTCGGGCGGGCTGCTCATCGCCCTGCCGCAGCGGGATGCCCCCGCCCTGGTGGCCGCCCTAGAGAAGGAAGGGGCGCCGGCGGCGGCGGTGATCGGACGAGTCGTCACCGGTCGCCCGGGCACGATGACGGTGAGGTAACTCGCCCCCCCCCCTCCCCGACCCAACACTTCGTGGCCAGCATCCCCGAGTACTCTGCCTTCACCCCTGAGGCGTTCGATGCACTTGAGCGCGCGGTGCGTGAGCACCGCAGGGTGGCGCTGACGCGCCGGGGCACCGAATATGTGGTGGTCGCTGAGCGGCTCGAAACGGCGGATCGAGACGAGCTCCTGGAAGGACGATTGCCGATGACGGGTGAAGTGCTGGCGTTTCGGCTGCAGGAAATTGAGCGGTTCGCCGTTCTTCCATGAGGGGTCCATGTTCACGCGCCTGCTGATCGGTCTGGACGGCAGTCCCAGGGCGGACGCGGCCCTGGAGCAGGCGATCCAGCTGGGCCACCGCTTCGGGGCCACGCTGGTGACGGCGACCGTTCGCGAGGGGGCGGGGAGGAACGGGGCCGCCCTGCTCGCGCGCGCCAAGGAGCGCGTCGCTGACACGGGGCTTGCAGTGGAGCTTGTCGAGCGGGAAGGCAGTCCCGACCTCGTGCTCGCCGAGCTTGCGAAGACGGTGGATGCGGTCCTCGTGGGGCGGCGCGGCAGCGTCACCGCGGCCGACGCGCTCGGCCCCACCGTCAGCTCGCTGATCACCATCGCCGAGCGATGCGTCATCGTGTGCGGCGGCTCCCCCTCCCCGATGCACTCCTGCGCGGTGGCGTTCGACGGTGGCGACACCAGCCGACGGGCGCTCGATCTCGCGGCGCGCTTCGCCAGCATCGTGGAGAGCACCGTGCACGTGATCCACGCCACGCCCGATCACGACGCCGGTGTGCGGGTGGTCGGCGCGGCCGAGGCGGTCCTCTCGATGCTCGGCGTGCCATTCGTGACACACATCGAGGGGGGCTCGCCAGGCGAGGTGGTCGCCCGGGTGATCGCGCGCACCAAGTGCGACGCCCTGTTCGCCGGCGCGCACCTCGAGCGTCGGTCGGGACGTCCCAGCCAGCCGGTGGTCTCCCACGCCGAGGAAATCCTGCGCCACACCGACATCCCGGTCGTGATCCAGCCCTGATGCCCGACGCGACAGCGATTCCGGTACTGGTCCATGCGGACGAGAGCTGCCTGGGGAACGACGCCACGAAGCCCAGTCCGGGCGGCAACGGGGCCCTCATCGAGGCCCCCGCCGGCGACAGTATCGCCCGCTGGGATTTCTACGAGTGCTCGCCACAAACAACGAACAACAAGATGGCCCTCGCCGGCGCAATCGCGGCCCTAGAGTGGATCCGCCGCCAATGGACGCGTGCACGCGTGCGCTACGTTTCCGACTCCGAATACCTGGTGAAAGGTGTGACCCAGTGGTTGCCGGGCTGGGAACGGAAGGGGTGGAAGCGCAAAGGCGGCGAGCTCCAAAACGTGGAGCTGTGGCAGAAGCTCGCCCAGGTCGTCCGGGCGCATGAGGTCGAGTGGCGCTGGGTGCGGGGTCACGACGACAACCCCAAGAACGAGTACGCCGACCATCTCGCGGTGCGCGCCGCGGAGCGCCAGGAGCGGTCGAACGGGCTGCTTGCGTCGGGATTCGACACCTGGCTCGCGCAACAGCGCGCGCGTGGCAAGTATGGGAACTACGACCCCGACGAGCAGGTGCATGAGCGCGTTTAAGGATGGAGTCCCCGCCAACACGCACTTCTTAAACCTAGTGCCCACCGCTGCGCCCGCGCCGCTCGTCCAGCGGATTCCGCTGTACGAGGTGTATATGCGGATGGCCGAAGAGCTCGCCAAGCGTTCCACCTGTGAGCGGCTCCAAGTGGGCACCGTGATCACCGACCAAGTGCTCGAGAACGTGCTGGCGATCGGCTACAACGGTAACGCCCGCGGGCTCGCCAACAAGTGCGACTCGGCCGTCCCGGGGAACTGCGGCTGCATTCATTCGGAGATGAACGCGCTGGTTAAGGCGGCGGGCAATGTGCGCGACAAGGTCATGTTCATCAGTGCCTCACCGTGCGTGATGTGCGCCAAGCTCATCATCAACTCGGGCGTCACTCACGTGTTCTACCGCAAGGCCTACCGTGACCCGTCGGGGATCGAAGTCCTGCAGCAAGGAGGCATCGTGCCGGTGCTCTACGACCGCTGGGTGCGGGAGTGGCGCTAATCCATGCGGAAGAGCGAATGCGGAATGCGGACTAGCCGGGAGAGTCTGGGCCACACGAGATCGAACCCCGATATTGCGCATTCCGAATTCCGCATGCCGCCTTCTCAGGTAGATTCCCCGAACCTCCCGGCGCCAGGAGCTTCCGATGAGACCAGTGGTTCCGTTCGCGCTCGCCGTTCTCGCCGCTCCCCTCTCGGCTCAGTCGCTCCTGTACCGCTCGCCCAATCTGGGCGGCACGTGGACGCCCGATGGCGGTGTCATCCAATTCAACTTCGCGCACCGCTTCTACGTCGCTCCCGCCCCCAGCCACACGGTGGTGAACTACCCCAGCTTCACGCTCGCCGCTGGGGTGGCACGACACCTCGCCCTGGGGTGGCACTTCGGCACTCATAGCCTGATCCCCAGCGTCACCCCGAGTGTCACCTCGAGCAACGAGAGCGAGCTCTACGCCCGCTATCGTCACGGCCCTGCCGAAGGGCAGCACGGCTTCTCCGTCGCCGTGACTCCGGCCTACAACGCGCTGGCCCGGAGCCTCGACGGGGAGGTGGGGGTGGACTGGACCTCCGGGGCGATCACGCTAGAGGGGGCCGCCCGCGTAATGCGGAAGCCGCTCGGGCGCTCGGGCGGGGCCAAGGGAGCGATCGCCGGCGGGTTCGTGGCGCGGCTCACCGAATACGCGGCGGTGAGTGCCGACGTCGGCTCGCTCGTCAGCCCCACGACTCTAGCCACCTGGGGCGCGGCGCTGAGCGTCGTGATCCCGGGCTCGCCGCACACCTTTTCGCTCCAAACCAGCAACGCACCGGTCAACACCATCCAAGGCAACTCGCGGGGCATAAGCCAGCGACACTACGGGTTCGAGTTCACCATCCCATTGCACCTCTCCCGGTTCCGGCCCTGGTTCCACCGCTCCGAGCGGGTCGTGCGCATTAACCAGCCATTCATGAACGCCGCCGCCGCCGCGGAGGTCATCATCGAGGGCCTCCGTTTCGGGAACGACACGGTCACGATCTCCGCCGGTCAGATCGTGAAATGGGTGAACCGCGACAACTTCGAGCACACCGTGACCTTCAACGCGCCCGAGGCCGCCCACCTCTCGGGCGCCCTCTCACCCAAAGGCGAGCTCGCGATTCGGTTCGACCAGCCGGGGACCTACCCATATCACTGCCTGCCCCATCCGACCATGAGGGGTGTGGTGGTGGTGCACTGAGTCAGACCAATGGATGAGCTGGATCGTCTGTTCGAGCGGCTCGTCGCCGTCCTCGCCAAGGACGCGCGTCTGGCCGTGCCCTTCCCCGCGGCCGACGTGTACGAGCGGCTCGTGCCCTACCGCTCTAACCGCTCGCACCTGCGCGTCGCCACGCACCAGGACTACGAGATGGCGGTGCTGCGGCTGCTCGCTGGCGAGCGCGGGTACGTCCGGATTGAGCCGGACGACGTGCGGGAGGCGATGCGGCGGGAGATCACGACGGTGAACCCCGATGTGACCATGTTTCGCACCTTCCCTGACGCCCGCGTGATGATCAACCGCCTCGCCGC
>DASQAH010000257.1:0-4463 GCA_035635835.1 Gemmatimonadales bacterium | reverse complement strand
GCAATCTGCAGATCCACGATCCGCATGATCTCTGCGGTGCCGAGCGGCCGGAAGATCACGACGTCGTCCACCCGGTTCAGGAACTCCGGCTTGAAGGTCTGCCGCAGCAGTTCCATCACCTTGGTCTCGACCTGCTCCCAGTGCTGCGTGCCCACCTCGAGGATGTAGGAGGAGCCGATGTTCGACGTCATGATGAGGACGCTGTTGCGGAAGTCCACGGTGCGGCCTTGCGCGTCGGTGAGGCGGCCTTCGTCCAGGATCTGTAGCAGCACGTTGAAGACGTCGGGGTGGGCCTTCTCGATCTCGTCGAACAAGACGACGGCGTAGGGCCGGCGGCGCACGGCCTCCGTCAGCTGCCCGCCCTCTTCGTAGCCGACGTAGCCGGGCGGGGCACCGATCATCCGGGCCACGGAGTGCTTCTCCATGTATTCCGACATGTCGAGTCGGACCATGGCCTTCTCGTCGTCGAACAGGAATTCGGCCAGGGCGCGCGCCGTCTCCGTTTTCCCCACGCCGGTGGGGCCGAGGAAGATAAACGAGCCGGTCGGACGGTTCGGATCCTGGAGCCCGGCGCGCGCCCGGCGCACGGCGTTCGCCACCGCGGCCAGGGCCTCCGGTTGGCCGACCACCCGGTGTCCCAGCTCGGCCTCGAGCTTCGTGAGCCGCTCGCGCTCGGACTCGAGCATCTTGGACACGGGAATGCCGGTCCATTTCGCGACGATCTCGGCGATGTCTTCGGCGTCCACTTCCTCTTTCAGGTACTTGCTCGTCGTCTGGATCTCGGCGAGCCGTTTCTCGACGGCGGCGATCTCCTTCTCGAGGGCCGGGAGGCGGCCGTAGCTGATCTCGGCGGCCTTCTGCAGGTCGCCCCGCCGGGTGGCCTGGTCCGCCTCGGCCCGCAGCTGCTCCAGCTGGGCCTTCTTGCCCTGCAGTCCGCCGATGACTTCCTTTTCGGCCTGCCACTGCGCCTTCATCGCGGTGGCGCGCTCGCGCAGCTCGGCCAGCTCCTGCTGGACTTTGGCGCGGCGTTCCTTGGAAGCCTTGTCCTTCTCCTTCGCCAGAGCCGCCAGCTCGATCTCGTGTTGGATGATCTTGCGCTCCACCTCGTCGATCTCTTGGGGTAGCGAATCGATTTCGATGCGCAGCCGGCTCGCCGCCTCGTCGACCAGGTCGATGGCTTTATCGGGGAGGAACCGGTCGCCGATGTAGCGGTGCGACAAGGTCGCCGCGGCGACCAGGGCGTTATCCGTTATCCGGACGCCGTGGTGCACCTCATAGCGTTCCTTGAGGCCCCGCAGGATCGCGATCGTGTCCGCGAGCGATGGCTCGCCCACGTAGACGGGCTGGAAGCGCCGCTCCAGCGCCGCGTCCTTCTCGATGTGCTTGCGGTATTCGTCCAGCGTGGTCGCGCCGACGACGTGCAGCTCGCCGCGCGCCAGTGCCGGCTTCAACATATTCGACGCGTCGACGGCGCCCTCGGCCGCGCCGGCCCCGACGAGGGTGTGCAGCTCGTCAATGAACACGATGAATCGTCCCTCGGCGGTGGTGATCTCCTTCAGGACCGCCTTCAGCCGCTCCTCGAACTCCCCGCGGTACTTGGTGCCCGCGATCAGTTGGCCGAGGTCGAGCGCAACGAGGTGCTTCTGCTTCAGCGACTCGGGCACGTCTCCATTGACGATGCGCTGGGCAAGGCCTTCCACGATCGCCGTCTTACCCACCCCCGGCTCGCCGATCAGTACCGGGTTGTTCTTGGTGCGCCGCGACAGCACTTGCATGACGCGCCGGATCTCCTCATCCCGGCCGATGACCGGGTCGAGTTTACCGGCCCGGGCCACATCGGTGAGGTCGCGCGTGAAGCGCTGCAGGGCCTGGTATTTCTGCTCCGGCTCCTGGTCCGTCACCTTGTGGCTGCCGCGCACGGCCTGCACGGCGGTGAGCAGCGCCTGACGATCCACCCCCGCCGCGCCAAGCAGCTGGCGAACGGTGGTGCCCTTCTCCTGCGCCAAGGCGAGCAACAGGTGCTCGGTCGAGACGAACGCATCCTCCAGCGCCTTCGCCTCGACCTCGGCGCGATCCAAGACGCCCGAGAGCTCGCGCGACAGCGAGGGCTCGACCGCGGTTCCCGACTGCGTGGGAAACCGGGCGATTTCGCGCTCGGTGTCGGCACGCAATTGCGCCACATTGAGCCCCACCTTCTGGAGCAGGGGGATGACGATGCCCTCTTGCTGGTCCAGCAGGGCGGAAAACAGGTGGGCGTCGTTCACCACGGGGTTGCCCCGCGAGCGGGCGAGCGCCGCTGCCTGCTGCAGCGCCTCGGCGGCTTTGACGGTCAGACGATCGGGTCGAATCATGGTGCTCCGCTCAGGGGCAACCTCCGTGCCGGGCTAAAGATGCCGAAATGGCGGGGAGTAAGTCAAAACGAAAGCGGGGGCCAAAGGCCCCCGTTCTTCATATGCGGAATTCCCCGGCTCAGAAGCTGAAGTGCATGGAGAGACCGGGTTTGCCGCGCGGGTCTACCCACGGGACGACATTGGCGTAGGACTGGGCTCGAGGAACTTTAACCAGTCGATATATCCCCAGGAGCCCGGAGGCCGCGCCGATTCCAGCGTTGAGCAGACCGAGCGTATGTCGCTGGCCGTCCTCGTGGAGGTTCGGCTCGCCTACCGCGACGCCGGCCACGCCCGTCAGGATCCCCAGAAGACCGGTGAGCCGTCGGGGGACGCCGATGCTGGCGGTGTTGAGAGCCAAAGTCGTCGCGTTCAGGCCGACGGAGAAGGCGGTCGTGGTCTTATAGCCGGTACTGGCGCTGGGCTGCGACGGCAAGCAATAGCAGGTTCCCCCATTGTACTGCGGCTGAACCCGGGCAGCTTCCGCGAGGGTAAGGCCGTTCTGGTCGAGCCACGCCACCAACACGGGATCGTCTTGTAATTCCCAGATGCGGGCGTTGTTGTGAGTCGCAGCAACCCGGGCCACAAAGTCCCCCCCCCCGTGGCCGGACTGCTCGATCAGATACGCCATCGCGCAGCGCGTGCCATAGCGATCGATGAAGTAGGGGACACGCTCGCCGGGAAAGTCGGTGTTCCTCGGGAAGACGCCCCGCATCCAGTATTCATGAAGGACGTCGAGGTTGCGCGAGCGTGCCGCTCGCTGGGCGCTGGCCAGGGACGAAACGTCTTTGGCCCGCAGCTCCCGCTCGACGGTGGCAAGGTGGGTTCGGATGCGTGCGGTTTCGCGCGTCGCGAGCAGGTCCGTCGGGTGCCCTGGCGCGCCCCCCCCTCCCGTGCCGATGAGCACAGGGATCGCGAGGACGACAGCGTACTTGGTTTTTCTCATCGCAGCCTCCTCAGTCAGGGAAGCAAGACAACGCCGCCCCGGCTCATCACCGGGGCGGCTCGTTAACCACCCTTACTTCATGATGATCATCTTCTTGGTAATCCGGCGTCCGTCCACCACCAACTGGTAGATGTAGACGCCGGACGCGGCCTGTTGGCCTGTCGTCCGGACGTTCCCGTCCCAGTAGGCGCTGAACGGGCACTCCGTAGAGCTGGAGCAGGAGAGTGGCACGTTATCCAAGAGCTCCCCGCTCCCTTGCAGGATGGGGATAGCCACGAGCTGCGCCAGCACGTTGAAAATCCTCAGCGACACTATCGGCCGGTGACCATTGGCAAACAGATCCGCGCTCAGTGTGAACGGGATCGTGGTCGCCGGGTTGAACGGGTTCGGGTAATTCTGCTTGAGCTGCACCGTGGGTGGCGGTCCCGTGCCCTGTCCCCAGGCCTCCCCTGCTCCCCCCCACCCCACCCCACCGGTTGCCCAAAGCCCGAGCCCCAGCACTGCCCAGGCATACCGCTTCATCACCGCTCCTTCTAGCAAACGTAAAAGGGCGCCCGAAACCACTCCTTGTCTGACGGGTGACGCACGATGCTGCGACGTCTCATTGAACCTAGATGCCGCCGCTTCCGGCTGTCAAGCGCGCCAGCACACGAGCGTCGCCGTCTCGCCGGGTAACCCCCCTGCGGTCCGCCCACTCCAGAAGCGGAATCAAGTACTTGCGCGTTAGGCCGAAGCGCTCGCGCAACACCGCCGGCGTGGCCGATCCCAGCTCCCGTAGTGTCCCCTCGAGCGCCGCCCGGAACTCGGCCAGGGCGGGCGCAGCCGCGAAGTGCTCCTGATCCACCTGCTCGACCCCGCCGCCGCGCATGAGGTGGGCGAGCAGGGCACGAACCGGGGCGCCGGGAAACTCCTTCTCCAGCTCCGCAACGGTGGGCACCTGCCACTTAGCCTCAGCCAACCGGCGCGAGAGCGCCGTCTGGGCGTCACTGGTCTGCGCATCCAGCGCCGGCTTCCAGCCCGGGAGCCGCACGACCGCGCCGACGATCTCGAACGCCTGTTTGCGGCCCCCTAGATCCAAGACCTGCTCCACGACTGCCTCGGGTGCCTTTCCGTCCCCCCCCCCCCCCCCC
>DASQAH010000256.1:0-3776 GCA_035635835.1 Gemmatimonadales bacterium | reverse complement strand
CCCTCCCCCCGTCTCCAGGCAGTCGGAACCCAAGCGCTCGCACCTCAAGGACTGCCTTCATGCGGCGCCTGCCAGGACCATTAGGAAGCGGCCGTCCTCGCTCGTGCCCTGCCAGCGCACCGTGAGGCCTGCGTCGGCCAGAATCCGGAGGAACGTGCTCGCGTCGTACTTGTAGGAGTGGTTCATCGCGAGCCGCTCGCCGGCGGCGAGCGTGAGCGCCTCCCCGCCCATCCGTGCCGCGACGTCGCGCGTCGCGCGGAAGTGCTTGGCGAGCGCGTGCAGGCCAGGGAGCCGGGCGTCGCTGCGGTCCTCGAAGACGAGCTCCCCGTCCGCCTCGGTGATACCAACGGCGTGCAACGGCGCCCAGGCGAAGCGGCGGTTGAGCGGGTTGTCGTAGCCGGCGAGCGTCTCCTGGGCGGCGTAAATCTCGCCGTCTACGAGGAGCAGATCCTGCGGCCGTAGCAGGGCGCGCAGCGCGCGCGCGGCGGCGATCGGGTCGAAGGCACCGAGGGTATTGCCGAGCAGCAGCACGAGCCGCGGCGCGGTTTCCGGGTCGGCGGCGAGGGCGGCGAGGTGGTCCTCCCGCGTGATATCGGCTTTGATCCCCTGGGCCGCGAGCCCCGCGCTGGCCGCGCCCTGGCAGGCTAGCTCAAGCAGCGCCTGGCTCGAGTCGACGGGGACGTAGGAGATGCGAACTCCATGACCCCTCAAAGCGTTCATTAAGAGCAGGTCCTTGTCCCCCTGACCGGAGCCCAGGCTCAGGACCTCCAGCGGGCCCGGGGGTATGTGATGGGCGAGGTCGTCCGAGGACTGAGCGATGAGCGATCGCGACCGCGCATAGTTGCGGTAGGCACCGTCCGAGCAAAGGGCGAGCCAGGCGCGGACGGACAAGGGAAACCAATAGAAGAACTTCTCCGCGAAGGTTCGCGCGCGAAACGCGGCGACGAATTCATCGGCGAGCTCGTTCTCAGTGAGCACTGCCTGAATCGCGATCACGCGCAAAGAGTTATCGGTTGACGGGTCGGACGGCAACCCGTATGGTAAATCGCAGAGCCGTCGTTTCGTTTCCTATACGCCCGGGAGGACACATGCAGATCGTCGAGACCTTGGACCTGGTCCCCAGCTGTCATCCTGCTGAGATCCTCGAGACCGTGGAGCTGCAGCCCACTTGCCACGCCTGAGCGAGATCGGCTGGATGCACGAAGGGGCCCGGACTGATGTCGGGCCCCTTTCGCGTCCCCCTCCCCCTCCACTCCCCCTACCTTGAAGGTCGGCGCGTTTTACAACCCCCATCTGGGCGCCGAGCTCGTCCGTGGCGTAGGGATCGACCACCTCGCCATGGCCGACCCGCCTGCCCCCCACGACCCGCACTGGCCGGCCATCAAGGCGCGCTACACGCTCCTACTCCACGACTACCTCGGCCAGCTCTCGGAGCCGCTCGACGAGCGCTCCATCCAGCGCGCCCGCGCGCTCGCCGCGCAGTACGGCACGCCGTGGGTGGCCGAGCACTTCCAGTGCCTGCATACCGAGGATGGGCGCTACAACGTCAACTACGTCTTCCCGCCGCTCTACACCGAGGAGTTCCTGCGACGCTTCGTCGCCAACGCGGTAGCGCTCCAGGCGCGGCTCGACCAGCCGCTCGTGATGGAGAACATCCCCGGATTCTTCGACGTCAAAGCGAGCCAGATGCCGGAGCCGCTGTGGCTGCGGCGCTTCTTCGACGAAACGGCGCTCGGGTTCCTCCTCGACCTGCCCCACGTGTGGCTCGAGGCGCATTACCGCGGCATTAAGCCCGAGGCGTGGCTGGCGGAATTCCCCCTCGAGCGCGTGGTCGAGTTGCACGTGGCGGGTGTGGAGGAGGACGAAGACCTGCAAGGCCCATGGATCGCTCCGTCTGAGCCCTCCGAGGAGATGCTCGACTTCATGGCCCACGCCGCGGCGCGGTGCCCGCGGGCGCAGGCGGTCACATTCGACGCGTTCTCGCCGTCTCTGCGCTCGGAGGTGTTGTTCCGCAGCGTCGAGCGGATTCGCCGAGCGCTGTGAGCGACCGGGCGCTTCAGGATCTCGTGCTCCGCGCGCTGGCCGACGCGCCGTTTCGCGCGTCGCCCGCGTGGCGGCAGCGCGCGCTCGCCGACCCGTCGCGCCTGGAGCGGTTCGCGCGGTTTCTGGCCCGGCATTTCTACTACGAGCGGATCGTCCACTTCTTCAAGTACTCCCGCGCGCTCTCCCGCGTGAGCGGGCGGACACCCGAGGCGGTGCTGCGAACAACGGCGTTCGAAGCGCTGCTTCCGACGATCGTGCTGGGGAGCCGCGACTCGGCGGCCGCCGTGGCGAAGGTGATCGCCGCCCACGTGTCGAGTGGCCAGCGCGGCGCAATCCCCTACCTCCCCGACCTATTGCGCTACGAGGAAGCGATGATGGTCGCGGAAGCGGGGCCGCGGGTCTGGCGAGAGACCGGGAAGCGAGAAACGAGAAACGAGAAAGGTACGACTCCGGAGCTCGTGGAGGGGACGGTGTTGTTGGAGTTGTCCTATGACCTGCCTGCCGTGCTGCCCAAGCTGCTCCAGCCGTGGACTGAGCTGCCGCGGTGCCCGGAGCAGCCCACCAAGGTGCTGATCGCGCGCTCCAAGCACGGGCGGGTGGCGGTGGCACGCGCGGACGCGGCGGTCGCGGCGGTCCTGGAGCTGGCCGACGGTCGCACGACCCTGGACGACTTGGCCCGCGAGGCAGGGCTGCGGCCCACCGAGCTCGAGGCGACGCTGGCCGGGCTCACCGAGCTCGGCGCCGTGCGATTTGCAACAGGGAGCTAGGTACGGAGGGGGCGCCTGCTGCAACCTTTTTCAATTCATCTGCGTCTTATTCTCTCGCAGACCGGCGATGCCGTCCCAGGATTCTGCGTTCTGTGTTCCGTGACGGAACACCCCCGAAGCTGGGAGGCATGCCATGCGCGGCTCCACGCTGCTCCTCGCCACATTGCTCATCTTGAGCCTCGCGTCTACCGCTGAAGTCGCGCGGGAATCCGCTCCGGCGAACCGGACGACGCGACCGTTGCGCGATACGACTCACCACCTCGCGCCCGCCAAGCTGTATCGCGGCGGCGTGCTCGATACCATCGTCGTCCGGGCGGTGGTGCCGTCTTCGCCTTGTGTCTCGACGGCCGGCATAGGCCGCACCCGGGACACGACCTGCGCCGTGGGCGCTCGCGCCCCTGAAAGTGCGCGGAGCCGGGAATGACGTGGGACCAGCATTCGCGCGGGGCGTCCCTCACGAATCCCGCGGTGGGCGCTGTGTTGCTGGCTCTGCACGCGGCGGTGATTTTTGGGGCCATCGGCGCCACCCTGAAGGTCGCTCGAGGTGACGCTGCGGCGAGAACCGACACGACGGTCGTGTTCCTCGAGCCTCCGCGACCAGCCGTGCCGCCGCCGCCGGTGCAACTCGACGTGCCGCTCCAAGGGTTCCAGACCGTCATCGTGCCGGCGGTGATTCCGGCCGACATCCCGCCGATCAACATACAGCAGCACTTCGATCCGAGAGATTTCTCGGGAATCGGCGTGGAGGGAGGTCACGCGAACGGCGTCGCGCCTCCGCAGGACGAGGTGTACACGGAAGGGGTCGTTGACGAGAAGCCGTTGCTGCTTTCGGCGCCGCCGCCTCCGTATCCCGCGCTGCTGAGCGAGGCCGGCATCCAGGGGCGGGTGGTTTTGCAGGCGGTCGTCGACACGACGGGGCGTCTCGAACCCGGGTCGCTGAAGATTCTCCAGACTCCCAACCCCGGG
>DASQAH010000255.1:0-7731 GCA_035635835.1 Gemmatimonadales bacterium | reverse complement strand
GGGGGGGGGGGGGGGGGGGGGGGGGGGGGGGGGGGGGGAGCGTTGGAGCGGGAGGCACTCGAGCGGATCGTGATCGCATACGAGCCGGTATGGGCCATCGGTACCGGCCGGAACGCGACGCCTGCGGACGCCGCGCAAGTGCACCGCACTATTCGCCGCTGGCTGGCGGGGCGCGGCGCTCGCACGGCGCGGGTGCTCTACGGAGGTAGCGTGAACCTGAAGAATGTCGCAGAGCTGCTGTCCGAGCCGGAGGTGGACGGGGTGCTGGTGGGTGGCGCGTCGCTCGACCCGTCTGGTTGGACCGCGCTTGTGCGGACCGGCGCGCCTTAGGTATTATCTGCGCAGCATGTTCACGTTCCTGAAGATCATCCTCCTGCTCGACGCGCTGATTCTGACCACCGCCGTGCTGCTGCAGGCTGGGCAGGGGGGCGGGCTCGCGTCCTTGGGCGGTGGCTCTGGCACCGAGATGTTCATGGGCGGGCGCCAGGCGACGACGCTGCTGCACAAGGTCACCTGGTGGACGGCGGGCATCTTCATGTCCCTCGCCCTCATCCTCGCCGTGATGTCCGCCCATACGGGTGCGCCGCGCCCGTTGCTGCAGGGAGCGACCCCGGCGCCAACCCCGGTGCAGAGCGCCCCGCTGCCGATCCAGAGCACGACGCCGGCACCGAAACCGCAAGCCAAGACTCCGTCCAATCGCTGATCTCCACCCGGCATACGTGCTCTTGGAGGACGGCGCCTGGTTCCGCGGCACCGCGCCCCTCCCTTTCGAGCCCGCGTACGCCGAAGTCGTCTTCACCACGAATCTGAGCGGCTACCAGGAGGTCTTCACCGACCCCTCCTACCTCGGCCAGCTCGTGGTAATGACGGCGCCGATGATCGGCAACTACGGGATCAACTCCGAGGACCTCGAGTCCGACCGGCCGCGCGTCGCCGGTGTCGTCGTGCGCGAGTTGTCTGCTCGTCCCTCGAACTGGCGCGCCACCGGGAGCCTGCTCGAGTGGCTGGCCGAGACGCACGTGCCCATCGTCGCCGACGTGGACACGCGCCGGCTCACCCGCCACATCCGCTCGCGCGGGGCGATGCGCGGCGTGATGGCGGTCGGCGAGGAGCCCACCGCAGCGGTGCGTACCGCCCTCGCCGGCTCGCCCTCGATGGACGGGCTCGACCTGGCGAGCGCGGCCACGATCGGCGCCGAGTACAGCGAGGGACCGACCGACGCGCGACACCACGTCGTCGCCTACGATTACGGGATGAAGCGGAACATCCTGCGTATCTTCCGCACCAACGACACTCGCGTGACCGTTGTCCCTGCGAGCACGACGGCCGCCCGGGTGCGCGACCTCGAGCCCGACGGGGTGTTCCTCTCCAACGGCCCGGGCGATCCGGCGGCGGTCGGTTATGCCATCGAGACGATACGCGAGCTCGCCGACGGCACCGTGCCGATCTTCGGCATTTGCCTCGGCCACCAACTGCTCGGGTTGGCCCTGGGGGGACAGACGGTCAAGCTCCCCTACGGCCATCGCGGCGGCAACCATCCGGTGCGGGATCTCGCTACAGGGCAAGTACTTATCACGTCCCAGAACCATGGATTCGCGGTCCAGGGAGACACCGCCGGCGTTCCTGGCGCCGCCTCACTGGAGGTCACCCACCTTAACCTCAATGACGGCACGGTCGAAGGCGTGCGGCACCGCGAGTATCCGATTTTCGCCGTCCAGTACCACCCAGAAGCCTCTCCGGGACCACACGACGCCCGGGGCCACTTTCAGCAGTTCCTCCAAGCTCTTGACAGTCAATAGGTAAGCCCGTATTATGGCCCCCGATTTGGTTCCTCTGGGCCCTGCAGGGGGTACGGATGACGAAGGCCGATCTGGTCGAAAAGGTCACCGCACAAATCGCTCGCACTGCCGGTCCCCTCATTTCGAAGAAGGACTGCGCCCGCGTCGTGGACTCCTTCCTCGATGCCGTGAAGGCGGCCCTCTCCGAGCAGCATAACATTGAAATCAGAGGGTTTGGGACATTTAAGATTCGCCAGCGCAAGACGCGGATGGCGCGCAACCCGCGCACTGGCGATCCCGTGGAAGTAGCGGCCCGTCCCGTGCCTGTGTTCAAGCCCAGCAAGGAGTTGCGAGCTATGGTGGCGGAGGCGAGCGAGAAGGTCTCGCCCTGATTCGGCGCCAGGTGACGCACAGCGGCCCGGACTAACCGTCTGGGCCGCTTCGATTTGCGCGGGGTATCTTCCGATTGTCACGTCGTTCACGCCTCGAAGGAGCCGCTTGTGCGCGTTCTGCTCCCCCTGTTGCTCGCCTGGCCGCTGGCGGCCCAGACCGTCCGCTACGAAGTGTCCGTTCCCGATCCGACCGAGCACCTCTTTCATGTGAAGGCGGAATTCCCCGCCGCAACCAAGGACACGCTCTACCTCTCGCTGCCGGCGTGGAGTCCCGGCGCCTACGAGATCCAGAACTACGCGCGCTACGTGCGGCACTTCCGTGCGCAGTCGTCCGCCGGGCGTGCGCTCTTCTGGGACCGGTTCGACAAGAGCACTTGGCGTGTGGCGGCGGGCAAGAGCGAGCGGGTGACGGTCGAGTTCGATTACCAAGCCGACACGATCGACCTCTCCTTGGCGCGGATCGCGGGCGGGTTCGGCGAGGTCCTGGGCACCAACATCTTTCTTTACGAGCCCGGGCAGCTCGCGCGGCCCGCGGAAGTGCGGTTCGCCCTGCCGGCCGGCTGGCAGGTGACGACCGCGCTGCGGTCGGTGCTCCCGGCGGGCGGCGTGTACGCCGCGGCCAACTACGATGAGCTCGCCGACGCGATGACCTTCGTGGGGAAGTACAGCCTCGACTCGCTCCAGGTGGAGGGCCATTGGATTCGCGTCGCGGTGTGGCCGAGCGCCGACTATACGCCGGCGGTCGCTCGCAACATGCGTGCGAGCCTCGAGAAGATCGCCAGGGTGCAGGACCAGCTGATGGGCGGCCCACCCTACGAGCGGTACACCGTTTTCTTCAACGTCATTCACGAGCCGATCGACTTTGGAGGCGGGCTCGAGCACCTGGCGTCCCAGTACGACATCATGCCGGCGGGCGCCTTCGCGGATGAGGCGGGGAACTTCGGCGATTTCATGCTGCCGCTCCTGTCGCACGAGTTCTTCCATCTCTGGAACGTGAAGCGGATCCGTCCCGCCGAGATGTGGCCCTACGACTATCACGCGGAGCAGTACACGCCGTTGCTGTGGTGGTCCGAGGGGGTGACCGACTGTTATGCCGACCTCACGAATCTGCGCGCGGGCCTGTGGACGCCGCAGCGCTTCTTTGCCAACATCGAGCAGAACATCGAGCATGTCGAGTCCGCGCCCGAGCCGTGGAGCGAGGAAGATGGCAGCGTGGCGACGTGGATCAACGAGGTCTACGTGAACAGCTCGCAGCTCTACTATCCCAAGGGCTCGCTCACGGGATTACTGCTCGACATCTCAATTCGGGACGCCACGGACAATGCGCACAGCCTGGACGACGTGATGCGGGCGTTGTTCACCCGCTATTACAAGCAGGGGAAGGGTGTGCGCACGAGCGACCTACTCGCCCTGCTGCGGGAGATGGGGATGCCCGATGTGGACGGCTTCTACCAGCGCTACATCAACGGGCGGGACTCGCTCCCATACGCCACGGTATTCGCGAAAGCAGGGATCGCGTTCGTACGCCAGCTCTCCAAGACGCCGTTCATGGGCGTGTCCACCAGCGTCTCGCCGCAGGGGCAGATCGTCGTGCGTACCGTCAGCCCCGGCAGCGCCGCCGCCGAGGCCGGCGTGCAACCGGGCGACGTGCTGAGCAAGATCGGCGAGATCGACGTGACGGTAGATCAGGACTGGGCAGGAGCGTTCCGTGTCCGCTACAAAGGGCGGGGCGGGGCGCCCCTGACCGTCGCAGTGCTGCGGGCCGCCCAGACGCTGACGCTCACCACGCACGTCCACGAGAACCAGGTCTCCTCCTTTACCGTGAGCGCCATCCCGACTCCCACCGCGAAACAGGCCAAGATCTGGCACGGGATTGCGAGCGGTACCACCGGCGGCTGACCGGGGCTATACTCTCCTTTCATGAGTACCGTCCGGGTGCGCTTCTTCGCGAGCTATGCGGAACTGGCCGGCTGTGAGACGACGGCCGTCGAGCTGTCGCTCCCGGCTACCGTGCGGGACGTCGTGCGGCGCGTGCGGGAGCAGCTCCCCGGCACCCGCGCGCTGCCCGAGCGGCCGCTCGCGGCGGTGAACCTGCGGCACGTGAAACTCGACGCGCCGGTGGGCGACGGCGACGAGGTCGCGCTGCTGCCACCGCTCGCTGGCGGGTGAGCCGTCGGACGCTTGAGCGGAAGAGGCATGACACACTTGACGCGCGTCCCCATCTCGATTGACGATCTCATCCGGGCAGTCGGCGGCCCGGAGCGGGGGGGGACGTGCGTTTTTCTTGGGACGGTGCGGGACGCCCCAGCCGACGGCGGCGTGACGGGCATCGAGTACTCCGGCTACGACACCATGGCGGATGCGGAGCTCGATCGCATCCTCGCAGAAGCGGGAAAGCGGTGGCCTGAGAGCCGGATCGCAGTGCGGCACCGGCTCGGCCTGGTTGAGACCGAGGAAGCGAGCATCGCGATCGCGGCGGCGGCGCCCCACCGCACCGACGCGTTCGACGCCTGCCGCTACGTGATCGAAGCAGTCAAACAGCGACTCCCGATCTGGAAAAAGGAGCTGCGCGCCGACGGCTCCGCCCTGTGGGTCGATCCCCATGGCCGACCGGCTGTGGTGGGCCCCCCCTCCCCCCCCCCCCCGGTATGAGCGACTTCCTCCTGGATACGCTCGGCCGTCCCCTCGGCAGCCTGCGCGTATCGGTGACGGACCGGTGCAATCTGCGGTGCCGCTACTGCATGCCCGAGGAAGAGTACGTCTGGCTCCCCAAGTCCTCGATCCTCACCTTTGAGGAGATCGCGCGGCTCGTCGGGGTGTTCGCGCGGCTGGGGGCGCGCAAGGTGCGGCTCACCGGCGGGGAGCCCCTGCTGCGGCACGATCTGCCGACCCTGGTCGCGCTGCTGGGTCGCCTCGACCTCCGCGACCTCGCCATGACGACCAACGGGCTGCTGCTCGCCAAGTGGGCCGCGCCGCTGCGCCAGGCGGGACTGCGGCGGGTGACCGTCAGCCTCGACACGCTGCGGCCCGAACGGATGCAGGCGTTCGCCCGCAGCCCGCGGCACGCCGAGGTGCTCGAGGGGATCGCGGGCGCGCGGGCCGCGGGATTCGAGCGGGTCAAGCTCAACACCGTTGTGATCCGGGGCTACAACGACGATGAGCTGACGGACCTGATCGAGTTCGCCCGCGCCCACGAGGCCGAGGTACGGTTCATCGAGTACATGGACGTGGGGGGAGCAACGCACTGGTCGCGCGAGCAGGTGGTGGCGCAGCGTGAGATGCTCGAGGTGCTCGCGCGCCGCTACGGCCCGATCGAGCCGCTCCCCCCCTCCCCCCCAACGGCGTCCACTGCGGCGGCGCCGCCCGCCGAGCGCTTCCGGCTGCGCGACGGGACGACGTTCGGGATCATCGCCTCAGTGACGCAGCCGTTCTGCCGCACCTGCGACCGCAGCCGGCTCACTGCCGACGGCACTTGGTTCCTGTGCTTGTACGCCGGGCAAGGCGTCGATCTCCGCGAGCCATTGCGCGCGGGCGCGAGTGACGCAGCGCTCGCGGCCCTGGTGAGCGAGGTGTGGGGAGGCCGCGCCGACCGCGGCGCTGAGCAGCGCCTGGCGTTAGAACAGCGCAGCGCGTTGTATCCCCGTGAGGCGTTGCGCGCCGACCCGCACCGGGAGATGCACACGCGCGGCGGGTGAGGTTAGCTTTAGGCCTCCACATAACCCGATTCCATGTTCAACAAGATCACGGTCGTCGGTGCGGGGAATGTCGGTGCCACGACGGCGCAGCGCCTCGCTGAGAAGCAGCTGGCGCGCACCGTCGTGCTCGTCGACGTCATCGAGGGCGTGCCGCAAGGCAAGGGACTCGACCAGTGGGAATCGGCGCCAATCGAGGGCTTCGACACCCGCGTCGTCGGCTCGAACGACTACGGTCCCGCGCAGGGGAGCGAGTTGTTCGTCGTCACGGCCGGCATCGCCCGCAAGCCGGGCATGAGTCGCGACGATCTGGTGCGCACCAACGCCGACATCGTGCAGCAGGTCGCCCAGCAAATCCGGCAAGCCTCGTCTCAGGCGATTGTCATCGTGGTGTCGAACCCGCTCGACGTGATGTGCTGGGTCACGAAGCAGGTGACGGGGTTCCCCCGCGAGCGCGTGATCGGCATGGCCGGGGTGCTCGACACGGCCCGCTACCGCGCCTTCCTGGCCGAGGCGCTCGACGTCGCGGTCGAGGACATCCAGGCGATGGTCCTGGGCGGTCACGGGGACACCATGGTGCCGCTCGTCTCTTATACGACCGTGTCGGGGATCCCGGTCGGCCAGCTGCTCGACGATGCGAAGCTCACGGCCATCGTGGAGCGCACCCGCAACGGCGGCGCCGAGATCGTGCAGTTCCTGAAGACCGGCTCGGCCTACTACGCGCCCTCGGCTGCCGCGACCCAAATGGTCGAATCCATTGTGCTCGACAAAAAGCGCGTCCTGCCGTGCGCGGCGTGGCTCGATGGCGAATACGGGCTGTCGGGGGTGTATTGCGGCGTGCCGTGCAAGCTGGGCCGCAGGGGTCTGGAGCAGATCATCCAGGTCAAGCTCTCGGCTGACGAGCGGGCGGCGCTCGCCAAATCGGCGAACGCTGTGAAGGAGACGATGGCGGCGGTGAAACTCTAACCGGAAGGCCTATGGCAACCTCCGTCCGACACCTCGAGGAGCGGGGCTTGGGCGCGACGCTGCGGCGCGACTCCTGGTGGGTGGCGCCCGCCCTGACGGGCACCGTTCTGTTCTCGTTCGCGGTGTACGCGACGTGGGCGGCATGGACCGGAGCCCACTACGCGTGGGGGCCCTATCTGTCGCCGTTCTACTCGCCGCTGGTCCGGACGTCCTGGTGGCCGCTCTCGCCGGCGTTTCTGATTCTCGTCTTCCCGCTCGGCTTCCGCGTCACGTGCTATTACTACCGCAAAGCGTACTACCGAGCCTTTTTCCTCGACCCCGTCGCGTGCGCCGTGGGGGAAGCACGCCACGACTACCACGGGGAATCCCGGCTGCCGTTCCTGCTGCAAAACATCCACCGCTTCTTCATGTATGCCGCCGTGGTCTTCATCTTCATCCTGGGGTATGACGTCCTCCTGGCGCTGCGCTGGCCGGTCGAGGACGCCTGGCGGGCCACCGGCGTCATCCCTGCGGGCACCCCACGCGGGTTCGGCCTCGGACTTGGCACGATCGTCATGGCGGCAAACGTGGGGCTGCTGGCGTGTTACACGTTCGGCTGCCACTCCTTGCGGCACCTCGTCGGGGGGCAGGTGGATTGCTTCTCGTGCGCACGCGCCGGCCAGCTGCGTTACGGACTGTGGCGCGGGGTGAGCGGGCTGAACCGCCACCACATGACGTGGGCCTGGTGCTCCCTCTTCTCGGTGGCCCTCACCGACCTCTACATCCGCCTCTGCGCGCTGGGCGTGATCACTGACATCAGGATCCTGTAGTGGCCGATTTAACGAGCCACGAGTACGACGTCCTCGTCATCGGGGCGGGTGGGGCAGGGCTGCGCGCCGCCATTGAAGCTGCCGCAGCGGCCGG
>DASQAH010000254.1:0-6398 GCA_035635835.1 Gemmatimonadales bacterium | reverse complement strand
ATAGGCCTCGAGGTTGAACGTGTACGGGAGAGACCAGGCGGTGATGTCGTAGAAGCCGTAGTCCTCCTTATCCGTGTCCTCGCCGCGGCGGCGGTTGCGCTGGAACTTGAGGAGTTGCTCCCGCACAAAGCCGGGCTCCAGCATCGCCCGGGGCTCCAGTATTGCTTTGGCCAGGCGGCGCTGCGGCTGTCCCAGATCGACCACGTAGCTCCCGGCGGGGAAAGTGCGGCGGCCGGGACTTCCACCCAAGTACGGGTGGGCGAGAGTAGTCGTAGCGGGCTGCGCTAGCCGCCTGACCTCGATGCCGTCGCGCAGCAGCAGGCCCACGACGTGAGCCGCCATGCGGGGATCGCTCCCGGGCAACATCACCACCCGCTTCATCGGGTCGGTCGCCGCCTCCTCCATCGCCGAGCGGCGAAAGGCGTAGTAGTCCTGCAGCCGGGCCTGGCGGTGCTGCGCCGCCGTCTCCAGCGTCGCGAGTGAGGCCACGAAGTGATGTGCGATCCCGTCGCGTAGCGTGGTGATCGTGCCGTCGTCGCGGCGGCGAGCGAGCTCGGGCCCGCCGTCCGTCTCGTACGTCATGCCCGTCGCACCCTGGAAGCTGGTCCACTCGTCCCAGTAGCCGACGTAGAAGAAGTCGAAGACCCCACGCACGAAGTACTGCCAACCGTAGCGGTCGAACGCGGCGGCGTTGCCGCGACCAAAGGTGTCGAACCACCGCGTGGTCTGGGCTGGCAGGTTCAGGTTCACCGACGGCGCGACGGGTGGGAAGAAGAACGTCTGGGTAGTCGAGTGATGATCCACGAACACCTGCGGGTGCCAGCGCAGCACGCCGTCCATCATGGCCCGCACTTCGGACTGGCTCTGGGCGAGGAGGTCGCGGTTCATGTCGAAGCGATAATGGCCGTAACGCCCCGTAATGCTCCACGGCTCACGCTGCTCGAATGCCGCCGGCTCGGCGGCGCCGACCGCAACGGAGTTGTACCATGCCGCGAACCGCTCGTGGCCGTCGGGGTTGGCGGAGGGATTCAGCACCAGGACGACGCTCTTGAGGATCGCCTGCGTGGCCGGCTCGGTGGAGGCGAGGAGCTGGTAGGCCACCTGCATGGCCGCTTCGAAGCCAGCAGGCTCATCGCCGTGGACTGTGTACTGGAACAGGGCGATGACCGGATCCTTTGCCGCGATCTCGGCTGCGCGCGCCGGGGAGGTCTTGCGGGGGTCGGTGAGCTCGGCGACCTCGGCGCGGATCTGGTCGAGCCGGGCGAGGTTCGCGGGGTCGGAGATGATCAGGGCACGGATCGGCCGATGCTCCGGCGTCTCTCCCCACCGCTCGATGCGGAGACGCTCGGGCGCCGTGATGAGCAATGTGTCCAGATAGCGCTGCATAACGGCGTACATCGTTTGCTGAGCCCCGGCCGGGTACCCCGTCACCGCCTCGGGGCGGGGAACGGCGGGCTGGTAGGGCCCGCGAGCATAGAAGTCGAACTCCTGGCCGGCAGCGCCAGTGGCGGTGGTGGCGGCCCAGACGAGGAGTGCGCCAAGTGAGATCGCGGTGCGCATGGGTTCCGAGAAAAAGGGGAGGGAGAAGGTAACGTGCCGCAAGCGATTTGGCCTGCCAAGCTCAAGCCCGTCTGCAGCTTACGCACGACATATTGACAAGATATATCGTCCGATAGTATCGTGACGTTACATCGTACAACGGAGCAATAGATGCCTCGGAATTGGGAAGCGTTCGGATTCGGTTTCGGGCCACGCGGATGGGCGTGGGGCGGTCGCGGCCCCCGGCGCCGGCAATGGTTCGAAGCGGGCGACATGAAGTACGTGATCTTGAAGCTGCTGCGCGACAAGCCGCGCCACGGCTATGAAGTCATGAAGGAGCTCGAGGAGCGCATGCACGGTTGCTACACGCCCTCGCCCGGGACGGTGTATCCGACGCTGCAATGGCTCGAAGACGAGGGACTGGTCAAGGCCAGCGACGTGGATGGCAAGAAGGTCTACGAGATCACTGATGCTGGCCGTAAATTCCTCGAAGAGCACAAGGACGTGGTCGAGGAGATCTTCGACCGCGTGAAAGATGCGGTGGATGACGTGTTGGGCGGGTCGATGGCGGAGATCAACCGCGCCGTCGGCGTGTTGGTGAAGAAGGTCTACCGGGCCGGCTGGCGGACCCGCGACGACGCGGCGCGCAGGCGGATGGCGGAGATCCTGACGCGGGCAGCCGAGGAGGTCGAAGCGGTGGGACAGGGATGAACGCGCTTGATAGCCTTCCCGGCGTTCGCGCTTCCGATGCGGAGCGCGATCACGTGGCGCAGATCCTGCAAACCGCTGCCGCTGACGGACGGCTCTCCCCCGAAGAGGCCGGGGAGCGGCTAGCCGCGGCTTCGGCGGCCCGCCTCCGCGACGAGCTGGCGCGTCTCATCGCGGACCTCCCGGAGGGCCAGTGGGGGGGGGGCCAGCAGCCGCTGCTCGGCGAACCGCGCGTGGGCGGCGCGGCGGCGCCCCCCCCCCCGCTCCGGCTGTTCTTCCACATTGCCAGGTTCGCCATCGTCGCAGCGCTGCTCGTGACGCTCTGGGGATTCTCGGGAGCGAGGTTCTTTTGGCCGATCTGGCCGCTAGCCTTCCTGGCGCTCGGGGTCCTCGCGCGGGCGCGACGCGCTCGCTGGGTCCAATGGCGCGGGCCCTGGTGGCTCCGCACCAGGCGATAGGTCGGGAGCTTACTGCTGACGCCGCTGGCGCAGCTGCTCGAGCGCCCGCGTTGCGTACACCCGCGTCATCTGCTTGCGCCACGACAGGTCGAAGTCCGTATTGTCCAGCGGTTTGGCAGGCCGATACGCTTCTTCGGCCGCCGCGGCGATCGCCTCGTCGGAAAGATCCCTGCCCTTAAGGGCCGCCCCCGCTGCGGCGATCTCCTGCGGGTAGCTCGCGACGCCTCCCAGCACGATCCTCGCTTCCGCAACTGTGCCGCGTGCTGCGTTCCCACTCCCGGGTTCCCATTTGACCCATGCGGCCACACTCAGCACCGGAAAATCGAACGAGCCGCGCCGCCGCAGCTTGTGGTAGACCGCGTCCCAGCCGTCGGACGCGGGGAGACGCACGGCGACTAGGATCTCGTCGGGCTGCTTGGTGAGGTAGTTGATGCCGTCGTTGTGGTAGAACCGCCCCGCTGGCACGACGCGCTCGCCCTGCGGCCCCGCGAGCAAGAACTCAGCACCGAGCGCGACCATGACCGGCGCGACGTCAGAAGAGCTCACCGCCCAGCAACGCGGGCTACTGGGCGCCACCCAGCAGATCGCCCCGTCTTTCTTCATGCAGAAGTCGATCGCTTTGCGCCACTCGTAATTCTGGTTGTAGTAGTTGCAGCGCGTGTCGAGGCAGAGATTGCCCCCCAGCGTGCCCATATTGCGGAGCAAGGGGGTCGACACGAGCTCGGCCGCGTGGGCCACAGCCCAGTAGGACTGCCGGACGGCCGGAGTGCCGGACAGCGCAGTCAACGTTACGCACGATCCGAGCACGATTCCCGTTTCCCGCTTCCCGATTCCTGAGAGTTCGGGCATCGCGGCCAACGAGATCACGGTCCGCGGCTCTTGGTGCCGTCGCTTCATGTTCGGGTAGAGATCCGTGCCGCCCGCGACGTACATACCGTCGGCGCCTGCGTCGGCTTTCATCCGCAACGCCTCGGCAAGCGTCTTGGGCTGGAGATAGGTGAACGAGGGGAGGCGTAGCATCAGTGTTGACGCTCCCCCGCTACCGCTGCCCTCTGCCCAGCAGCCCGACGGTCCGACTCCTCGGCCGCCTTTCCGTCGCCCCCTTCCCACGGCGGCGGCACCCGGGTCGGCTCCGGCCAGGGAATTTCGGGGAACGTGCTCGGCCCGAACCGTGGCTCCTCACCCTTTGCTTTCCGCTTCAGCGCTTTCAGCACCTTCTCGGGGGTGACCGGGATCTCGTCCACGCGAACGCCGACAGCGTCGTATACGGCGTTGGCCACGGCCGGCATCACCGGCAGCAGCGGCCCTTGGCCGACCTCCTTGGCGCCGAACGGGCCGCTCGAGTCGGGGTTCTCGATCAAGTAGGTGATGACGTCGCACATCTCGAGCGTGGTCGGGCTCTTGTACTCGAGCAAGCTCGGAAACTTGTGCATGGTGTTGCGGTTGCCGCGGTAGGCCATCTCTTCCATCAGGGCCTCGCCCAGACCCATGTATACCGAGCCCTCGACCTGCCCCATCACCGCCGCGGCGTTAATCGAGCGGCCGACATCGTGGGCGATCCAGATGCGCGGCACGCTCACGATGCCGGTCGCTGGATCCACGGTCACTTCGGCCACTGCCGCGCTGTAGGAGTAAGCGGGGGATGGGCCGACCCCGGCGCCGCGGTAGCGGCCGGCGCTCTGAGGCGGGGTGTAGGAGCCGACGGTGCCGACGGTGCCTTGTGCCGCCTCGGCGAGCTGCACCGTCTCGGCGAAGGAGAGGCCGCGCTCGGGGTCCTCGGCGTCGAACACCCGGCGGTCGACGAAGGCGATCCGCTCGAGCGGGATCTCGAGTTTGCCCGCCGCATGTGACGCCAGAATCTCACGAGCTCGCTCGGCTGCCTGCAGCGCGGCGTTGCCGCTCATCAACGTGACGCGGGAGGAGTAGCTCCCCAGGTCGACCGGCGTGAGGTCGGTATCAGCGGTGACGACGGCGATATCGAACGGATCGATCCCCAGCACCTCAGCCACGATGTAGGCGAGGATCGAATCTGAGCCCTGGCCGATTTCGGTCGAGCCGCAGAACACCGTGACACCGCCGCCGCGGTCGCATTTCAGCTGCACGCCCGAATGCGGCATGTTGTTCCAGTAGATCGGCAGTCCGGCGCCGCTGATATAGCTCGAGCACGCGAGCCCGACGCCGTGGCCGAACGGCAGCTTCCGGAACCTCTGCTTCCACTCGGAGCCGTCGACCACCTTGCGGATGCACGCGCCGAGACCCATCGAGCCGATGCGCAGGTAGTTCGCGGTGAGCGAGTTGGGCGGCACGAGATGCTGGAGCCGCAGCTCGGCTGGATCAACCCCGAGCTGCTCGGCGATCTTGTCGAGGTGCACCTCGAGGGCGTAGCGCGGCTGCGGCGTGCCGTGCCCACGCTTTGGGCCGCAGGGCGGCTTATTCGTAAAGGCTCGGGCGCCTTGGAACTTGTAGCGTGGCACCGGATAGGTGACGGTCTGGAGCGCCCCGGTGTAGTAGGTGCTCGCCACGCCGTAGGAGCCGTAGCCGCCGCCGTCGAGTAGCGACTTGAAGTGCATCCCCGTGATCGTGCCGTCCCGCTTCACGCCAGTTTTCACCCACATCAGGGTCGGGTGGCGGCCGCGGTGGCAGTAGAACACTTCTTCGCGCGTCAACGTGATCTTCACCGGTCGGCCAGTCAGCATGGCGAGCTTCGCGACTACGATCTCGTGGCTGAAGGGGTCGCTCTTGCCGCCGAACCCGCCGCCGTTGGGCGTGGCGATCACCCGGATCTTCGCGGGCGGTAGCTCCAGCACCTTGGCGAGCGCGCGATGCACGTAGTGCGGCGTCTGGGTCGCGCTCCACAACGTCACTTTGCCGTCCGGTGACCAGTCGGCGAGGGCCGCATGCTGCTCCATCGGTAGGTGCGTGCTGCCCTCGAAGAAGAACAGGTCCTCGCGCACGAGATCCGCCTCGGCGAAGCCGGCTGCGACGTCGCCGAACTCGAGGCTGATGAGCTTGTGCAAGTTGCCGTGGTCGCCATAGTCGTGGATGCGCGGCTCTGGGCGGGCGATGGCTTCCTCGGCGGAGGAGATCGCCGCGAGGGGCTCATAGCCGACAGTGATCAGGTCGAGTGCCTCGGTCGCGATCTCCTCGCTGACTGCCGCGACGGCGGCCACCGGATCGCCGACGAAGCGCACCTTGTTGAGCGCAAGCGCGTGCTCATCCTGGCTCACGGGAAGGATGCCGAAGGGGATCGGCAGATCGGCTCCCGTGAGCACGGCCTTCACGCCTTCCAAGGCTAGCGCCTTGGAGCCCTCGACAGAGAGAATGCGGGCGTGGGGGTGCGGGCTCCGCAGCAGCTTGCAGAATAGCATGCGCGGGAGGAACAAGTCGTCGGCGAACTTGGTGACACCCGTGACCTTCGCGGTGGCGTCGAGCTTGCGGTGGGCCCGGCCGACGACTCTCAAGTCGTCGGATTGTCGGATCGTCTGATTGTCGGATTGAGAGGGCTTTCCCGTCCGACGATCCGACGATCCGACGATCCGACGCTTACGGCTGGCCATACACGCTCTCGGGCGCCGGCTTCGCGTCCTCTCCCCGCATGCGGGCGGCGGCCAGCTCGACAGCTTCGTAGATCTTGATGTATCCGGTACAGCGGCAGAGGTTGCCGGCCAGCGCCTGCTTGATCTCGTCGCGTGT
>DASQAH010000253.1:0-13390 GCA_035635835.1 Gemmatimonadales bacterium | reverse complement strand
TCGCGAGCCCTCAGCGCTGATCCGGCGCAAAGAGGTGGCCACGTGCAGCGCCATCAGTGTCGACACGCTGGGCACGGTGGAGTGCCTCGTGCGCCTGCACAATTGGAAGCCCGCGGAGGCCCGGTTGGCCGCGCACCTGCGGCAGCGCGAGCTGGATAGCACCCGGACCCGGCAAGAAGATTCGATGTGGACGGTCAGTGCCGCCGGCCATCGGCGCGACGTGGAGCGCTGCAAGGGCCATGAAATGGCGGAGTGCCTAACCCTGGCCGGATGGTCTGACGAGCACGCCAAACATGCGACGGACTCGGTGTGGAACCAGAACAAGGGCCGGCACGACCGGGAGCTGGCCGATTGCGCACGGCGCTCGCTCAGCAACCCCGCGTCCTGCCTCATGCTCCGCTTTCAATGGGATTCCGACCGCGCGCAGGCCGCCGGCGACTCGATCATGCGGGCGCGGATGATCCAGCCGCGGCGCTAGCTGCTCTCGCGATCGACGACGTAGATGTTGCGCTGCGCAGTCGGGACGACGATGCAGTCGAGGATGTTCACGTGGTCGGGGAGGTTCACAACGTAGGCGATCACGTCGGCCACGTCGGCGGCCGACAAGGGACGGAATCCCTGGTAGACCGCCTTGGCCCTGGCCCGGTCGCCGTGGAAGCGCACCTCCGAAAACTCCGTCTCGACGAACCCGGGATCCACACCGGACACGCGGATCGGCGTGCCCGCCACATCGAGGTTCATCCCCTCGGTCAGCGCCCGCACGCCGAACTTGGTCGCATTGTAGACGTTCCCCATCGGGTACGTCATGTGACCCGCGGTGCTGCCGAGATTCACGACGTGGCCACGCCCGCGCGCGATCATATGGGGGAGGATCGCGCGCGTCACGTGGAGCAGCCCTTTCACGTTCGTGTCGATCATTCGGTCCCAGTCTTCCGGGTCGCCTTCCTGGACTTTGCTCAGGCCGCTGGCCAGGCCGGCGTTATTCACTAGGATGTCGGGGACGGCGCCGGCCGCTACCAAGGCCGCGGCGGCCCGGTTTACCGCGGCGCGGTCGCGCACGTCCACTACCGCGGACCGCGCCGTGACGCCGTGCGTCCGGGCCAGCTCGGCCGCCAGCGCGGACAGCCGTTCCTCCCGCCGCGCCCACAGCACCAGGTGCGCCCCCTCGGCGGCGAAGCGCCGCGCGCAGGCCGCCCCGATCCCCGAGCTCGCGCCCGTCACCATCGCGAGCCGGCCAGCGATCCGGCTCACAGCGACTTGCCGCTCCCGAGGAGGTCGGCCAGGTCCTTTTGGTACCAGCGGTTGTTGGGGTCGATCTTCGGCCACTTAGTCATGTCGTCGGGGGCGAAGATGCCGACCATATGTGCCATCGCCCCGGGCAGGGTGTCGCGCGTTGGATTGTCGTACTCGCCGACGACGCGGTACCGGTGGTTCGCGCGGATGCGCAGCCCTTCGCCGCGCGTGGCGAACAGCTTGCGCTCCAGGCCCAGCAGCTTGCCCGCCGAGTCCCGCCGCGCCCGCAGCGTCACCAGCACACTGCCAGTCTCCGCGTCTTCCAGCCGCACGGACGATCCGTAGTCATGCAGATGCCCGCCCACACCGAGCAGGTGGCCGCCGACGGGGAGCGTGAACTCGAAGCTCTTGGTGGTGCGTCCCGGAGGGACGGAGAACTCGTTGTTCCCGTCCTCGTTCATGTTGGTGTCCATGTAGATGGGCAAAACCGAAATCGGCCGCGGCTGCAGGTTCGTCGGGCTCCACTTCACCGTCATGCGCCAGAAGACCCCGTCGATGTCCCGGCCCGTTTGGTTGTGCCACATCACGTAGACACCCAGCCCTTGTCCCACGTGCATGGGGATCCCGATCGTCTTGGGGACCGTGATCTCTCCTCCATCGGTCTCCGACGCGACCCCCATCACCCGCTCGGCCGCCGGGTAGATGAGCTGGCGGCGGGCGAAGTTGACCATGATGAGGTGATGCAGAAACCGCCGCGGGAGCACGTGGCCGTCGCGGTCCACCAGCTCGACCCGGAGGCCGCGGACCCAGCACTCCATGGGCCACGTGAAGCGCTGCAAGACGATGGCTTCCATGCCGGTCATGTCCATGTTCATCTGGCCGGACATTTGCGCGGTCTCTGGCGCCTCGACGGGCAGGTGGAACGGTCCGGCAGTGAGAACCATCTCACGCCGCGACGAGTCGACTCGCACCTCGAGCGGAGGAACGAGTGCGACCGAATCGGCGCCCGGGTGCTGGGCCCGCAACCTGACAGGCGCGAGCACGAGGTAAACGGCGACGAGCGAGCGAAGTCCCTTCATGTCGACTCCTGCAGATCGGTAGATAGTGCAACCCCCACGAGCCAGCGACTCGGGATGGCCAGCGGCTGGTGAAATTAGCGACCCCGCGCCGAAAACGCACCGCAGGGTCCGGCGGTTCCGCCCCCCCTTCAATCTTTGTACGGGTCGAACTCGTCCGTCCCCGCCATAACCACGGCCAGGGGACGCAATGTATGCAGTACATCCACCGTCCCCTCCTGCGCCGCCAGTACTTCCGGGAGGCGGCGGTACACGTGTGGGCTCTCGTCGGGTCCCCCACCCCGCAGGATAACGCCCTTAGCGCGCACCCACTCGTGCATCATCTCCGTCGTGATGCGGCCCGGGGTGAGCACTTTCCCGGTGCGGCGATTTCGCCTCCCGGCGGCCTGCGTCCGGGACATGAGGCGCCCGGCCCCGTGGATCGTCGAGAACAATCCCTCGCGCTGGGCGCGGGCGCGCGCCGGATCAATTACCGGGTCCACCTCCACCCCTTGGACGATCACCGCGTCGTCCCCCATTGACCCCCCGACGAACCCCCGCTGCCGCGGAAAGGCCGGCGTGGCCCCCTTGCGCACGACCACCAACTCCTCGCCATCGTGCTTTTCCTGCCACGCGAAGTTGTGATGGTTGTGCACTAACTCCAGTTCCCGGGCGCCAAGCAGCGACACGACCTTGCGCGCGACCCATTCGCGCCCGGCGTAGGCGTACCGGCCGGCCAGGTTCATGAGCTGCCAGTAATCGTGACCGATGGGGGCAGTGAGGTCGAGTAACACCTCGCGCTCGGGGACCCGTTCACCCCAGGCCCGGCCCTGGCTGAGCGCGAGGAACGCGGAGGCCACCGTGTGGCCGAAGCCGCGGCTGCCGAAGTGCACGCCGACCCACAGCATCCCTTCCTCGTCGGCGAAGACGTCCACGTAATGGTTGCCGCTCCCAACAGTGCCGAGTTGAAGCCTGGCCTTCTCGCGCAGCGCCTGGCGGTGCTTGGACGGAGTCGCCTCCCATGCGACGTCCTCGAACAGCGGATGGTCCACCGGAGCGTCGTCCGCGCGATTTTTGCGCCCGACGCCGAAGCTCACGCTCGCCGCGATCTCGTCGACGAGAGTGGTTAACGCACGACGCTGCGCCTCCGCGTCGTCGCCCAGATCGGCGAGAGCTTTGTCGGTGCGGATCGCGGCGTTGCCGCAGGCGATGTCGAACCCCACCCCCACCACCGAGACCTGGTGGCGGTACGCCGCCACGCCGCCGATCGGCATCACGTAGCCGACGTGACCGTCCGCCATCAGCGCCACCCGCTCCGCACGCGATGCGACATCTCGGAGCTGCGCCAGCGTCTGTGCCTCGTGCGTGCCGAATACTTTTGGCGCCTCAGTCGCGGCCAAATGCCCTTCCTTCGCTGCAGGGGGGTGCCGCGCCCAAACTCCAGCAGTCGCCGAGGACGCGCCACACTGTGCCCCGCCGCCGCAATCTATCCGCGGCACCAACGTCTGGCACGCAGCTTGCTTCTCGATACGGGCAAGCCAGGGGGAGCAGGCGGTGAGTTGACCTGCTGCGGATTGCGTCCGCCTCGTCCTGACGCACGCGAGCGCGGACCCCAGCGGTTTTCCGCCTCTCTCCTTGGACACTACTACAAGAGGCGTCGAGGGAGGACGTCAAGGGATGGCGTCAAGGAGAGGCGAGGAAACGCCTCTCCTTGACGAATTCTTAGACGTTTCTCCCCGACGCCTTTCCCTCGACGCCCTTATCTCATATTGCCGGTGTGTCCCAGCGAATATCGACCGGGCTGGGGCCAGACCGTGAGGCCGTGGGGCTCGCGCCCGACCTTGATGCGGTGCGTGAGCCGTCCGGTGCGCGTGTCGAACACGTACACCTCGGAGTCGTAGCGTCCCGAGAGCCACAGCTCGGTGCCGTCGGCGCTGACGTTTCCCATGTCCGGGCTGCCCCCACCTGGCAGCGTCCAGGTGGCCACGACGCTGCGGGTCGCGGGGTCGATTACGCTCACGCTGCCCGGCCCCCGCCGACCACCGCCGATCGTGTTCCAACCTCGATTGGCCACGTACAGCCGGCGTCCGTCGCGACTGGGGTAAATGCCGTGGGCGCCCTTCCCCGTCGCCACAAACCCCACCCGCTGGAACGCGATCGGGTCCACGAGATACACGCCGTTCGCCTTCATGTCGGCCACGTAGAAGACCTTCCCGTCCGGCGCCGTGCGGATGTCCTGCGGCATCGCGCCGCTGCCGAGCCCGCCGGGATCGAGGGTGAGATAGCCGACCACGCGCCGTGCCGCCACGTCCAGCTTCACCAGCTGGCCGGTGAACTCGCATGTGGCGAGTGCCCACCGGCCGTCCGCCGTGAACTCCACATGGTCCACTCCGCGGCAGGCGAGGGGGACGGACTGGGCCAGCGCCAGGCTGCGCGGATCGCGGAAGTCGAGCCGCTGCAGCCGCTCCGCCACGACGATCGCGTATCGCCCGTCGGGGGTGAAGTACAGGTTGTACGGATCGTCCACGCGGACCGGCACGCCCTCTTTCCCCGTCACCGGATCGATCGGCGTCAGGCTGTTGCCCCGGTTGTTGGCGACCCAGAGCCTCCGTAAGTCCCAGGACGGCACGACATGCTGCGGGAGTTTGCCGACAGCGAAGGTGCGCAGCACGCGGTAGCTCTTCGGGTCGATGACCGTGACGCTGTCCGCTTTGGAGTCGGGGACATAGACAAGCGGCCGCGCGCGCCGGACGACGGAGTCCAGCATGCCCGCACCGGCATCCGCGTAGATGTTGCTCGGGTCGCGCACCGGCGGCATGCCCGGGAGCGGCGCGGGAAGCGGGAGCGGAGGTATGGCCGATGGCGGAGCCGTCTCGGCCACGGTGCGCGCGGAACGGGCCGGAGCGCGGGCAGCGGCGCGGTCACCCGGTCTGCAGCCCGGTGCGAGGGCTGCGAGCGCGACACCTAGCATGAGCGGGCCGCGAGAGACCATGACTCGAGGAGGCGGAGCGGCGCCTGCCGTTACGCCGACATGCGTTGCAGCTCGGCCTGCACCTGCTCGAGCTCGGCAACCTGCCCCAGGGACTCGAAGATCCCCCCGGCTTTCTCGAGATAGGCGCGGGCTTCCTCCCGTGAGCCGAGCCGTCCGCGAAACACGCCGTACTCGTGGTACACGTGCGCTTCGGTGCTGGGGGAGACGGCGTACAGCCGACACAGCTCGATCGCCTGCTCGAAGAAGACGAATCCGGTGTCCTCGCCCTGCCGCCCGCGGAGCGCGCCCATCAACGTGTAGATCTCGATCAATTGCAGACCGAGGTTGCGCGCGATGGCTACCTGCTCGGCCCGCCGCAGCTCCTCCTCGGCCTCGAGGTAGCGCTCCGAGTCGACTGCCAGGGTGGCCAGGTGCAGGCGGATCGCGACCTCGAGCGGCGCCTCCCGGGGGGGGGCGCGCCGGCGCCAGGCGAGCGCCTCCCGGAAGGCGCCCAGCGCAGCGGCCCGCCGCCCTAGGCGCGCATCGACCTGGCCCTGGACGTCGAGGGTACGCGCCACGCCGGCCGCGTCGTCGGCCGCCTCGAATCGCTCGCGGGCGCGCCCGAGGTACTCCGCCGCGGCAGTGAGGTCGTTCCGGCTGCGCAGGAGCTCCCCCAGGCGATAGTTCAGCTGTCCGACCCGCCCCGCGTCGCCCCCCGACTCCGCGAGCCGGAGCCCCCGCTGGTACCATGCCTGGGCGCCCGCCCACTCGCCCTGCGCCAGGGCCAGCAGGCCGAGCCCTTCGCACGCGGCGATGGCGCCCACCTGATCGAATTCCGCTTCCGCGAGCGCGAGCCCGCGCTGGCAGTAGCGCGCCCCTTCCGCGTACCGGCTCAGGGTGTGGCAGACACCACCGAGGGCTCGCAGCAGCTCCACCTCGGGTCGGCGGTCCGGGAGGCGCTCGGCCAGCACGAGGGCGACCTCGTACCATGCCTTGGCCTGGGCCAGCCTGCCGACCTCCTCCTCGAGTCTGGCGGCGCGGCCCAGGGCAGCAACCGCGCCGACACCATCGGCCCGCTCCTGGCACTCCAGGGCTTCGATGCACGCGGCGTACAACGCGCCCACGTGTGTCTGCACCTGCCCGAGCGCCTGGCTCATCCGGTTGCGCAGCTCGGCCGGCTGCACCTCGCGCTTGCCGACGGTCAGGTACGGACCCAGGCTGGACCATTGGTCGCGCTCGTCGGGGCGCGAGGCCGCCAGGAGCAGCGCGCGCAGCGGCGCGAGCACCTCGATGTCCGGCAACAACCCCAGCGCCTGCTCGACCCGCAGCGGCGGCAGGGATCGCTTCGCCCCGGCATTCATCGAGCGGTTTCCCCCTTCACAGCCCGTACTCCCGAATCTTGCGGGTGAGCGTGTTGCGGTGGATACCGAGGATCTCGGCTGCCGCACCGATCTGCCCGCCGACATGGGCCAGCACGCGGGCGATGTGCCGCGCCTCGGCGTCCGCCAGCGTCGCCAGGCCGCTGGGCGAGCGACCGGGCAGTCCTGCCTCGTCGGTCCGCAGCTCTTCGGGGAGGTGTTCGAGACGCAGCGTTGCATCGGTGGCGACGATGACCGCTCGCTCGATCACGTTGCGCAGCTCGCGCACGTTGCCGACCCAGGGCCGGTTCCGCAGCGCCTCGAACGCCCGGTCGGAGATCGCATCGATCCGCTTGCCGCTTCGCTCCGCGAACTGACGGGCAAAATAGGCCGTCAGCAGCAGCAGGTCGTCGCCGCGCTCGGTGAGCCGGGGGAGCTGAACGATCACGACGGCCAGACGGTAGTACAGGTCCTCGCGCATCCGCCCTTGCGTGATCGCTTCTCGGAGATCGCGGTTGGTGGCCGCGATCAACCGGACGTGCACCGGGATCGGATCGGTCCCCCCGACGCGCTCGATTTCGCGCTCCTGCACCGCCCGGAGGATCTTGGCCTGGAGCGCCATGCCCATGTCGGCGATCTCGTCCAGGAAGAGCGTCCCCCCTGAGGCCTGCTCGAACCGGCCGACCCGCCGCGCGATGGCGCCGGTGAAGGAGCCCTTCTCGTGCCCGAACAGCTCGCTCTCCAACAGGTTCTCCGGGATGGCGGCGCAGTTCACGGCCACGAACGGGCCCGAGGCCACCGAGCCGTTCAGATGGATCGCGCGCGCAACGACTTCCTTCCCCGTCCCCGATTCGCCTTGGATCAGCACGGTTGCCGTGCTCCCCGCCACCCGGGCGATCAACTTGTACACGTCCACCATGGCCGGGCTCTGGCCGACGAGCGCGTAGGGGCCAGCCCCATGCGGCGTGACGTCGGGAAGGGGGATCGGGATCTCGCCGGCCGCCGATCGCAGCCGCAGCAACGCCCGCAGGAAATCCTCCCGCCGCAGCGGCTGCGGCAGGAGATCGAGCACGCCGAGCTTTTCGGCCCGCAGTACGAGCGCCATCGACGGCCGGTCGACCACAGCCAGCAGCCGGGGGGCACCGTCGACGCCGCGCAGCGCCTCCGCCCACCAGGTCAACTCCTCGTCCCCACGGTCCCCGAGCAGTGCCAGGACCAGCGCCCAACGCCCTTCGGCAAGCAGGCGGGTGCCGCGTGGCAGGTCCATCGCACCTTCTACGACGGCGTTCCCCTCAGCCGCCCAGCGTCGCACAGTCTGGAGGAGCGCCGCGTCACATCCGACAACCAGCACTCCTACCGGCTCGGACCCCGGCGTCGGCCTCGAGGCGGCGTGGGGTGGGTTCAGCGGCTCGGCCATCGCTCGACTCATTTGCGTCCGAGGTAGCGCGCCGCGAGCACCAGGGCGTCATCCGTCCCTTTGCCATAGCGCGCGAGCAGCAGGTCGGCGATCTGCTGGGGCGTATCGCGCCGCGAGACGTCCTCGGCGAACCCGCCACGGATGCCGTCGGTGGCAAAAACGAGGAGGTCACGTGCCTGGACGGGGACCACCCACGGCCGTACGGTGGGGAGGTCCCCCTTGGACCCCACGATGCCTCCTCGCGTGATGAGGCTCGTGCGGGAGGAGCGCTCGGCCCAGTTCTCGTGGACCAGCACCCCTTCGACGTTCCCCAGACCGATCCAGGTCATCGCGTCCCGGGCGGGATCGAAATACGCGACGCTCATCACAACCCCGCGCGTGCCGAGCAGGGCCTCGTGACAGCGCTGCACGAGGGAACCCACCGGCTCCCCAGCGAACCGATCGAGGGTGGTGACGGCCAGCCTTGCCGCGAGCGCCGCCTCCTCACCGTGCCCCAGCCCATCCACCACCGCGACCAGGACTCCCCCGCCGACCTCGCGGACCAAGTGCAAATCACCCGACTCCGACTGGCCGGCGAGCGTGAGGGTGGCGATACCCCATTCCAGCAACGACGACGTCTCGGTCATCGGCTTATCCATGCGAGCGTTTCCACTTCGTCATCGTCACCGTGGTGCCTTGCCCCGGCACCGACTGCACGTCGAAGTCGTCCATCAGGCGTCTGGCGCCAGGAAGGCCAAGGCCGAGCCCCCCAGAGGTCGAGAACCCGTCTTGGAGGGCGCGCGCGATATCGCGAATGCCAGGCCCGTGATCCTCGGCGACGATCAGGAGTCCCTCGCGGTCGGTGTCGGTGGCGGTGCGGATGCGGACCTCCCCGCGCCTGGCGTACAGCAGGATGTTCCGGGCGACCTCCGAGATGGCCGTGGCGATCACCGTCTGGTCGCCGATCGTGAAGCCGTGGGCGGCGGCTAGCTCCCGGCCCTTCGCGCGGGCTTGGACGATGTCGACGTCCGAAGCGATCGTGAGGTGCAGCTCGTCGGGCACGTCAGCCGCGCTCCCGCGCTTTGGCGTCGAGAAACGCCAAACCCTCCTCGAGATCGAGGGCGGTCACGATCCCTTTGAGCGACAGCCCCAGCTGGACCATGGCGAACGCCACTTCCGGCTGGATCCCCACGATCACCGTCTCCGAACCCCGGAGCCGTGCCATGTGGGCGATGTCGCGGAGCGTGCGCACGGCGAAGGAGTCCATCACGTCCAACGCCGTGACGTCGACGATGACCCCGCGGGCACGGTACTTCCCCACCCGCGCGATCAAGGCCTCGCGCAGCTGCGAGAGGTCCGCATCGGTGAGCGCCGACTGGATCGACGCGATGAGATAATGTCCCTGCTTCAGGATGGGGACTTCCACCGGACCTCCCGGGCCGCCGCGTCAGGCCGGTTGCGGTGGCGCCGCCGGCTCGGCCAGCGTCGCGACCTTGTAGCCGAGCAGGCGCTCCGCTTCCTCGATGCCCCCCTGCAGGTCACCCACGGTCGCCATTTCGCTCAAGTCCACGCCGATGGTGACGAGCGTCTGCGCGATCTCCGGCGACAAGCCGGTGACGATGACCGTGGCCCCAAGGAGTCGCGACGCCTCGACCGTCTGCACCAAGTGGTTCGCGACGTTCGAGTCCATCGCCGCCACGCCGGTGATGTCGATCACCACGACTTTCGCGCGGTTGGTGCGGATCGCCCGGAGTAATTGCTCGGTGAGCTGGCGCGCGCGCTGGGGGTCGATCACCCCGATGATGGGGAGGATCAGGAGCCGTTCCCGCACCTGGAGCACCGGGGTCGACAGCTCCCGGATCGCCTCCTGTTGCTGCCGGATGATGCGCTCGCGCTCCTGCACGAATCCCACCGCGACGGTGTTCGCGATGCGGTTCGCGGCGGGCTCGTAGGCGTCGAGAATGCGGTTCAACTTGGTGAAGTCTTCGTGGTATTTGCCGAACAACGATCGCGCCAGCACGTCACGCAGCAGCAGCACGATCCCCACGACTTCGTGCGTTTCGACCCCCCGCGGAATAATGCGCTCCGACAGGTTGCGGGCGTACGCCTGAAGGGCTTCGAACGTCCCCGTCTCGAGCGCCTCGACGTAGTTGTCGTACACCGAGGTCGCTTCCGCGAAGATCTCCTCTTCGGTCATCGCGGTGAGCAGCTTCGCTTGGGTGATCCGGCGTGCCCATTCCTCGCGCAGCTGCGTTCGGTTCTGGCGCAGGTGAGCAACGAGCTCGCGCAGTAGCCCCTTGGTGTCTTCCCCCGTAGGCTGCTGCGTCTGCAGCGGCGCTGTAGCTTGGGTGTCTTTGACTTTCATCGTGGCATCCTCGAGCCGACTCCGGAGTTGGGCGTGAAAATGTTGCTGCTGCGCAACGGCAAGGCTAGTGCCACGCGAGAGACCGGGACAAATGCGAGGATCTCATTACAGGACAATATGTTAGAGCATGTGGGCAAGTATCGCTGCTGCGTCGACGCAACATATCAGGGCGAAACCGTTTCGCGAGCGCACCAGAATTGTGCATAGGGCACGGCGACCGGCCGACCCCGGATCCGTCAGCCTACGTTGGCAGGTTCAGGACTCGCGACCATCGCGGGCTCGACGTCGAGCGAAACGTCGGTGTCCTCGCACACCACGTCAGCAATACGTTCCGCCGCCCGGCCATCCCACCGCTCGATCACCGGCCGCGCGAGCGCACGCCGCTCGAGCGCGCGCCGCGCGGCGGCGAGAATGACGTCGCGCCGCGCGGGCACGAGCCGGTTGGTCCCGTGCAGGCACGTCACCGGCCGCTCGGTGTTCGGACGAACAGTCAAGCAGGGAACGCCGAGATAGGTAGTCTCCTCTTGGAGACCGCCGGAATCGGTGATGACGAGCGCCGCGCCCGCCACAAGCCCGAGCATCTCCAGGTAGCCGAGTGGCTCGATGAGACGGAGGTCGGCATGGTGCTGGGTTCCGAGCCCCAGGGCGCTGAGGTGCTTCCGCGTCCGAGGGTGCACCGGGAACAGCACCGGGCCGGTCTCACTCAGACAGCCGAGGGTCTCCACGAGCTCGCGGAGCGTGCCGGGGTCGTCTACGTTGGCCGGGCGATGGAGTGTGGCGACGACGTACGGCGCGCCGCCGAGACCGTGGCGGCCCACGGGATCGCGCTCGCGCGCGCGCCCCAGCGCCCAGCACAACGAGTCGATCATCACGTTGCCTACGAAGTGAATGCGATCCTCGGCAACGCCCTCGGCCCGGAGGTTGTCGATCGCGTCCCGGGAGGGCACGAAGAGCAGCGCCGAGAGCCGGTCAACGACCACGCGGTTGATCTCCTCAGGCATGGTCCAGTCCCGGCTGCGAAGCCCCGCCTCGACGTGCCCCACCCGGATCCCCAGCTTCGCCGCTACCAGGGCGGCGGCGAGAGTGGAGTTCACATCGCCGTAGACCAGTACGATATCCGGACGACTCGCTATCAGGACCGGCTCGAAGCGCTCTAGCACTGCCGCAGTCTGGGCGGCGTGCGAGCCAGATCCGACACCCAGATGGTAGTCCGGCACCGGCAGCCACAGGTCTTCGAAGAAGCTGACCGACATCTCCGGGTCGTAGTGCTGCCCGGTGTGGACGATTTCGTGCTCGACGCCCGCGCGCTCGGCGAGCGCCCGATCCACAGGCGCGAGCTTCATGAAGTTCGGGCGGGCGCCGACGACGGAGAGGATGCGCACTAGCGGTCCTCGGTCCGGCGCTCGAGGAGCGGCAGCCCTTCGGCATCGAGCCCGAACTGAGCGAGCTCGGCCAGCGTCTCCAACATCGTCTCGGTCATGTCCTCCGACGGAATACGGCCACCGCACTTGGGACAGATCGCTCCGCTTTTGCGGACACTGGGGGAGTGTCCCTCACAATGAGTCTCAACCATGGTCGATACCGCCCTGTTAGACCTATCGGAGGCTACTTCAAGATTGAGGCCTCCCCGTCACGGCCCGCCCGCCACAGCCTCGAAATCGAAAGTGAGGCATGCGGTTAGCCCTACCGGTACTCGTCCGTCAGAGCATCGACATCGCGACTCGGCGTTGCGGCAGTGCGTCAGCAGCGCTGCCACGTTGCAGGCCAGCGCGCGACTTGGAGTTGGCCTCATTCCTGCAGAACAAAGCGCGGCCGTTGGAGTGCAGCCCCAAAGGGGGGGGGAGCCGCATGACGGAGCCAACTCGACCCGTCGGTCCGACACTGGTCCTCGTGGCTGGCGAGCGGGAGGGAACAGGCCGCTGGCTCGAGGAGGTCCTCGCGCCACACGGGTTCGCGGTGTTCCAGGCAGTAACCGGGCGCGACGCGCTCGCGCGCGCTCATGCAACGCAGCCGGACGCGATCTTCATCGACGCGGTGCTTCCCGACATGAGCGGGCTGGAGTTGTGCCGCCTGCTGCGGGAGGATCCTCGGATCACGCCCGCCACACCGATGCTCATCACGACCCCGCACAGTCCGACGCGCGAGCAGCGCCTCGCCGCGTTGCGGGCAGGCGCGTGGGACTGCATCGGCCGTGCGAGAGACCCGGACGAGCTGGTCCTCAAGCTCGAGGCAGCCATGGGCGCGAAACGGGACGCGGATCGCGCGCGTGCCGAAGGCCTGGTGGACCCAAGCTCCGGACTCTACAATCGCCAAGGGGTAGCGCGCCGCGCGGTAGAGCTCGGCTCGCTGGCGTTTCGCCAGCGCAGCGCCCTGGCGTGCGTCGTGTTCGCCGTCGACCTCGAGCCCAGCGCTGCTGCGGGCGAGGCTGCTGCGGCCGCGATCGGGCGGTGCGCGCAGGTGTTGAAGGCCGCCGGCCGCGTGTCCGATGTCATTGGCCGTCTCGGTCCGACCGAATTCGCCGTGCTCGCGCCTGCCACGGACTGGGTCGGAGCCACCAAGCTCGCCGAGCGGCTCATCGGCGCCATCGAGACCACGGCTGTTCGCGGCCAAGCGGCTGCTCCGTTGCGGGTACGCGCGGGCCTCGAGGCAGTGGACAACGTAGGCTATGCGCCGATCAAACCGATGGACCTGCTGATCCGCGCCAGCGCCGCGTTGCGGCGCGGCACGCCGGTGGAGGGCAGCTCCTCGCTCCGGCGCTATGACGAGGGCGGAAGCGCCCAGACTCCCTAGCCCCCCCGCCCCCCCCGCCCCCCCGCCCCCCCGGACCGCAGACACGCCCTCCGGCACGAATGGCGGGTGTCGCAAATCAGTGCACGGGCAATGGTGGGTCGGATGCAGGTTGGTGCAAACGCCGCGCCGCTTGCATACCAGCGGCGAGCCCCAACTCCAAGATCTGCCAGTAATTCCACGATCGCTGCACGGCCGCGACATTGTGGCCCGATCCCTGCGTAG
>DASQAH010000252.1:0-13165 GCA_035635835.1 Gemmatimonadales bacterium | reverse complement strand
GCTCGCTCCGCTCGCCGTCGGCCTCGTGGCGTGCGACACGACCGCGCCCGGCACCCGACCGCTCAGCCTGTCGGTCACGAGCAGGTCCACAGCTCCGACGACAGGCCCGAGCACCAGCATCGTCGTCGGGAGCGGTGCCGCTGGCATCACGATTACCGCGGCACAGATGACGCTCGGCGAGATCGAGCTCTCCCCCAGCGGCAGCTGCGGAGCCGAGACGAACGATGCAGACGCCGCTGGCCCTGCCAACGACAACCATGAGGACAGCTGCGAGGAGCTGGACGCCGGGCCGGTGACGGTCGATCTCCCGGTCGATGGGACGACGAAAGCGATGCTGCACGTAACGGTTCCCACCGGCACCTACGAGGGGCTCCAGGCCGAACTCCTAAACGTGCAGGTGGCTTTCACCGATGCGAGCGGAGCGAAACACACCTTCACGTCCAAGGCGGAAGCGAAGCTCGAAATGCGGTTCTCGGCCCCGCTCACGGTGGCAGCCGGTGGCACCCTCAATGTGACGGTCGACATCGACGTCTCCAGCTGGTTTAAGGACGCGAGCGGCGCCGTGCTCGATCCCACGAACCCCGCCAACGCGGACGCCATCAACGACAATATCCGTAAGTCGTTCCATGCGTTCGATGACGAGAACCAGGACGGCGTGGACGATCACGAGGAAGGCACCGGCGGGCACTAGGGACTCGCGTTCCTGCCAGGGGGAGGGGGGGGCTCGAGGGGCGGCGCCTCGACGCATCGACTGAGGACCCTCGTGCGGTTGCCGGCGTATCAGTGGCTCACATGCGCGCCGCGGCTCTCTCCCTGGCCAGTCTTACTCGCGCCTGGGGTGCGCCTTGAGCCCCCCGTACCGACGCCGTAGTATCGGTGTCATGGCCGATCGCTCGAACCCCATCGCGATACTCCTGGTCGAAGACAGCGAGGCGGATATCGAGCTGACCCTGCGGGGCTTGGCGCGCGCCAAACTACAAAACCGCATCTGGAGCGTTCGGGACGGAGCAGAGGCGCTGGCGTTTCTGCGGCGCGAGCCCCCGCATCAGGAGGCCCCGCGCCCGGATCTGGTGCTGCTCGACCTCAATCTCCCGCACCTGGACGGGCGGGAGGTGCTCGCGCGCATCCGAGCGGATCCGCAGTTGCGGGAGCTTCCGGTCGTCGTGCTCTCCGCGTCCGACAGTGAGCAGGAGCACCTCGCCGCAAGCGCCGCCGACGCGTTCGTGACGAAGCCCGTGGACTTCGCGCAGTTGGCGAAACTTGTCCAGATGATCGCTGGTCTGGGCTGGGCGATCGTCAAGCTGTCCCGGGCGGGCGCGCGGGCCTAGATGCCGTTCACCGCCGACACGCTGCGCTTCTTCCGCGGGCTGGCACGCAACAATCGGAAGTCCTGGTTCGAGGCTCACCGCGGCGACTACGAGGGTCATGTCCGCGCGCCGATGCGCGCGCTCATCGAGGAGATGGACGTGCGGCTGGCCCGCGTGGCGCCGGAGATCGCGGGAGACCCCAAGCGGTCCATGTTTCGCATCTACCGCGACATCCGGTTCTCGAAGGACAAGTCGCCGTACAAGACGCACGCCGCCTGCTGGTTTCATCACAGGGATGCGGACCGGCGAGTCGGGAGCGAGGCGGAAGAGGGGAGCGCAGGGTTCTACGTGCAGATCGCCCCCGGCGCGTCGTTCGTCGGCGCTGGAATCTGGAGGCCAGCGCGGCCGACTCTGAACCGGCTGCGCGAAGCAATCGCCGAGGACTGGAAAGGATTTCTGAGCCTCGTCCGAGACGCGAAGTTGCTGCGGCGATTCGGCGGCCTGGATGACGAGGCGATGCTGAAGCGCATGCCCCGCGGCTTCCCGGAGACGCACCCCGCGGCGCTCTGGCTGCGCTACCAGTCCTACACGGCCGGTCGCCGCCTCAGCGACGCTCAGGCGACGAGTGCTCGGCTACCGGCCCTGCTCGAGACGGATTTCGCGCGCCTGCGGGCGCTGGTCCGGTGGCTGAACGGCGCACTGGGGCTGAAGGCGGCGAAGCAACGGTGAACCGCTTGACAACCCCGGGCGTCTGTGAATCTTAAACCGATCGGTTAAGTATCACTTCGCCCAATCTCGCAGGAGGCATCCGATGCATCCGCGTCTCAGCTTCACCGTCCTCGCTCTCGCCGCCGCCGGGCTCGCCGTTCCCGCGGCCGCTCAGCAAGCCGCTGCCGAGCACCACATGCCGAAACCCTCGAGGGGGTTCGCCCAGCTGACGCCGCTCGCCGGCGAATGGGAGGGGAAGTCCCCCGACGGGAAGATCATCCACGCGTCCTACCAGGTCGTATCGGGTGGGAATGCCTTGCTCGAGCGGCTGCAGACGAGCGGCGAGCCGGAAATGCTCACCGTGTACGCGCCCGACGGCGAGCGCGTGGCCGTGACGCACTTCTGCAGCGCTGGCAACCAGCCGCAGATGCAGACCGCGCCGATCACGGGCGACACGAAGCAGTTCTCGTTCGACTTCGTCCACGCCTCGAACCTCGCAAGCCCGACCACGGGTCACATGCACCACCTGACCCTGACGCTCGCGGACCGGGACCACCTCACCCAGGAATGGACCTGGCAGGAGAGCGGTCAGTCGAAGACCATGGCGTTCCAGTTCACGCGGAAGAGCTGATTGAGAGAGCTAGCGGGGGGGGGGGAGGGAGGACCTACTCCCCCTCCCCCGCTAGTTGCAACTGCCTCCGGATCTCCGTTTCCCAGGCCGCCTGCTCCCGGCGCCGCAGCCCATGCGCCGTCTCGGCGTCGTAGCGACGCTGCATGGCCTTCTCCTCGTCCAGCAGTCGCTGGGCGGCCGCGCTGAGATCAGCATCGCTCTGCGCGCACGGCTCCCCCCCCCCTCCCCCCAGCTCCCGCAAATGACGCCGCAGCCGGCGCGCGTACACCTCCGCGATGTCGAAGTGGGTCTGTTCGTGTCCCAGCGTGCGGGGACCCTCCGCGCTGTCGCTCACAACCGCCGGCTGAACCCATGATTCCTGTGTGTGGAACGCCGCGACCGCCCGGAACTCGAACGCGCGGCCCCGGCACTTCCACGCGTAGTAGATGCCGTATGCGGTCTTGGCCGCCTCATCGCCGCCCTGGCGCGGAACGCCATGGAAGTCACCCCACCGCAGCGGCCGAGTTGCTGACCACGGCATCCCGTGATGCGGCGCCATGTCGCTTAGCAGCATCTCGTCGAGTGTGGAGGATGTGGGGGATGGGGAGGGGGAGGGGGGCGGGGGTGCAAGACGCGTCGTAGCGGGTCCCCCGCCCGCGGCGCCTGCGCACCCGGCCACCAGGGCGATGGGCCAAACGATCTTGGCCACCGTGCGCATCACTGCGTCTATGGCTGGTATAACTCCGGGAACCGCTGCTCAAGTTGCCGCAGCTTGGGCAGATCGTTGTACACGATGTAGGGCTGGGTTGGGTGATGGGCTAGATAGTCCTGATGATAGCCCTCCGCCGGATAGAAGTGCTCCAGCGCAACCACTTCCGTCACGATCGGCCGTGAATAGGTGTGGTCGCGGGCGAGCGCCGCGATCATGGCGAGTGCGGCGCGGTGCTGCGCCGGGTTCCCGTAGAAGATCACGGACCGATACTGGGTTCCCTCGTCCGGCCCCTGCCGGTTGCGCTGGGTCGGGTCGTGCGCCACGGTGAAGAACACGCGCAGCAGCGCTTCATAGGAAACCTGCGACGGGTCAAACGTGACTTCCACTGCTTCGGCGTGTCCCGTGGTGTCTGTGCTCACGACCTCGTAGTGCGCCGTCGCCTCACTGCCGCCTGAGTACCCGGACACCACTCGTAGCACGCCGTGGACGTGCCGGAACACCGCGTCCACGCCCCAGAAACACCCCCCCGCGAACACTGCTGTCTCACGGCTCTGGGCGAGCACCGGCCCGCCGGTCGCCGCGATCCACACAAGGCCGAGCGACGCGAGTGTAGTCGCTTTCACCTGGGCTCCTCATTCAGAATGACCTTCCAAGTTAACTTGACCCGCGCGAGCATGCTCCTCGACGATCTGGTTCAGACCTCCACGCGCGTTGCCAGGACGAGCGGCCGGCTTGCGAAGATAGAACTGCTCGCCGCCCTGCTGCAGCGCGCCGCCCCGGATGAGATCGCGACGGCGATCGCCTTCCTCTCAGGCGCCCCGCGGCAGGGGCGGATCGGCGTGGGGTACGCCACCCTCGAGGCTGCGCGCTCCGCGCGCCCGGCGAGCACAGGGGGGGGAGGGGGGGGCGGGGGGGCGCCTCGAGGCCCCCTGGAGCTGGCGGAAGTCGACGCGCTGCTGGAGAGCCTGACCCATACCACCGGCAAAGGCTCGACGGCAACGAAGGAGCGGCTGCTCCGCGAGCTGTTTGCCCGCGCCAGCACAGCAGAGCAGGAGTTCCTGTTCCGGCTGCTCATCGGGGAGCTGCGTCAAGGAGCCTTGGAGGGGCTGATGACCGAGGCGCTCGCACGCGCCGCCGGGGTCGATCCCGGCGTCGTCCGCCGGGCCGCGATGCTGGCCGGCGACTTGGGCGCCGTGGCGCGTGTCGCGCTCACCGAAGGCGTCGCAGCGCTCGCGCGATTTGGCGTGCAGGTGTTCCGGCCGATTCAACCGATGCTCGCGCAGTCGGCGGACAGCGTGCAGGACGCGCTGACTCAGCTGGGCGAGGCCGCGTTCGAGTACAAGCTTGATGGCGCCCGCATTCAGGTGCACAAGGCCGGCGACGAGGTGCGCGTCTTCTCCCGCCTGCTGAACGATGTGACCGTGGCCGTGCCGGAGATTGTGGAAGCGGCTCGGCGCTTCGTTCCCCGCGAGGCGATCCTGGACGGCGAAGCCATCGCGCTGCGAGCCGACGGGACTCCCCTCCCGTTCCAGGTGACCATGCGCCGCTTCGGCCGCAAGCTCGATGTGGAAGGGCTGCGTGCCGAGCTGCCCTTGTCCTCCTTTTACTTCGACCTTCTCTACGCCGACGGGAGGATCTTACTGGACGAGCCCTACACCAAACGGATTGCGGCGCTCGCCGAGGTCGCGCCGCCGGAGAGCCGCGTCCCGCGAATCGTCACGACGGATGTGCGGCAGGCCGCGGCGTTCTTCGAGCAGTCAATCGCCGCGGGCCACGAGGGGCTGATGGCCAAGGCGCTTGGCGCGCGGTACGAGGCCGGAGGCCGCGGGGCCGCTTGGCTCAAAGTGAAGCGGGCGCACACTCTCGACCTCGTCGTCCTCGCCGCCGAGTGGGGACACGGCCGCCGCCGCGGCTGGCTCTCGAATCTGCACCTCGGCGCCCGCGAGCCGGACACCGGAGGCTTCGTGATGCTCGGCAAGACATTCAAGGGAATGACGGATGAGCTGCTCGAATGGCAGACCGCCCGGCTCCTCGAGCTCGAGACCAGCCGCGACCGGTTCACCGTGTACGTGCGCCCCGAGCTCGTCGTCGAAGTCGCCTTCGACGGTATCCAGGCCAGCCGCCAGTATCCCGGGGGGCTTGCCCTGCGCTTCGCCCGCATCAAAGGCTACCGACCCGACAAGGGGCCGGAAGCGGCCGATACCATTGCCACCGTACGCGCGCTGCATCAGCACGCGAGCCTACCCGGACGCTGAACGATTACGGCCGCGCCCGTGCGATCGTCTCCTCGGGGATCTGCTGCTCCCACCCTTTCAGGTCGGCGAGATACCTAGGGTCGCTGAGGTCCAAAACGGGCCAGGCCGTGACGTCATCCGGCACGAACAGTCCGCCCATCAGCCCCATCATGCCGGAAAGCGTGTCGCGAGTGGGATTGTCGTAGGTCACGACCATCAGGTAACGGTGGTGCGCCTCGAGGTGTGGTCCGTCGTCGAAAATGCCAAACAGCTTGCGCGACACGTTGCGCACCGTCCCATCGGGCTCGCGACGCGCCTCCACCCGCACGATGACGTCACCGGTCTCCGCATCCTCGAGCCGCACCGAGCCGCCGTGCTCGTGCAGGTGGCCGCTCGCGGCGAGCAGCCGGCCGCTCACCGGGAGGTCGAAAGCGTACATTCTGACGCAGCCGCCAGGCGGCACGGAGAACTCGTCCCCCTCACCAGCGTGCCAGTTCACATCCAGCCAGAAGGGCTGCACCAGCGTGGGCCGCGGCAACTGATTGCCCGCGATCCAGAAGATCCGCAGCCGAAGGTAGACGCCGTCCAGGTCACGCCCCGCCGCGTTGTGCCACATGAAGTACATGGCGAGCCGATCGCCGGCCGCGAGCGGGATGCCGACTGTCTTTGGGAGGACCACGTCCCCCGTTTCGGCGCCGCCACCCAGGAGATGCTGGATCACTGGGTACGCTAGCTCCCGCCGGTCGAACTCGAGCACCCCGTAGTGGTGCAGCAGCCGGCGTGACAGCGGGCGCCCGGCGGAGTCCGCCACGGTCAGCTGATAGCCGCGAACCCAGGTGTTCATCGGCCAGGCGAAGCGGGGCGAGAGGACATCGGCCATCGCCATGTCCATCTTCATATCTTCCATTCCCGAATCCGAGGGCACGTGGTAGGGTCCGATGGTGATAACGACCTCGCGAGCGGCCGAATCAACCATCATTTGAAACGACGCGCTCACTCCGCCCCCCTCTCCCCGGGGGGAGGGGGAGGGGGAGGTGGAGGCGGAGAGGGCCTGGGCGACCACGGCCCGGGCCAGACCGAGCGCGAGGACGAGCGTGCAGCAGACGAGGCGAGACATGGTGGCTCCCGGTGTCAGTGTTCACCGACAGCCTACCGACGCCTCGACAAGCGCCAATCAAGAGTGGCTGAATCCCGTGTTCACGAACTCCCGTCAAGCTGAGAGCGCCATGACTCACCTGCTCCCGCCACTGGTTCTCGGTTGTTGCTTTCTCGTCGGACTCGCGCTCGTCGCGCTTGGCCTGCCGGGCCTCTGGCTGATGGTCGTTTCCGTCCTCGCGTACGCCTGGCTCACCGGGTTCCACGCCGTCGGGATCGCAACGATCGCTGTGGTGTTAGGGCTCGCGCTGCTTGGCGAGCTGTTCGAGGTGTGGTTTGGTTACGGACTGGCGCGCCGCTACGGGGGATCCAAGCGTGCCGGGTGGGGGGCGTTGATCGGTGGACTGATCGGCGCGGCCGTCGGCGTCCCTGTGCCCGTGGTCGGCAGCGTGATCGGCGCGCTCATCGGATCCTTCGCAGGCGCTGTGGTCTTCGAATACTCGAGCTCGTGGACTGCGGGGACGGCCGTGCGTGCGGGCTGGGGCGCGCTACTGGGACGTGTGGCCGCCACCGCGGCCAAGATGGCCGTCGGCTTCGCGATTTCGGTCATCGCGATCGTCGCGGCGCTGAGACGCTAAGGCTCCCCTAGCGGCCGCGCACTCCATCGCAACACGCCCTCGGGATCCGCCGCCCGGATCTGAAACGCCCACCCGCCGTCGAGGTTGGCGTCTTTGAGGAGCACGGTGTTCCAACCCCGGCGCAGCTGCACCAGGACCGCCACGTCGTCGGCTTGCGACACGTGGCGACCCTGACGCTTCGACACCAGGGCACCGTTCACCCACAGCTGATGCGCGTCGTCCGCGCCGAGCAGTAGCGTTGCCGGCCGCGTGGTGGGCGAATACAGAAACGCTACGGCATAGATCGCGACCCAGTCGTTGGGTGTGAATAGCGGTTTCAGACGCACCTGCCCATCGGGTGCCGCCGCAGCGCGTTTCCACCGCAGCCGCGAGCCGCCCGGCCCGGAGTAACTCGCCGCGAGAGACGGATCCCGCTCCGGGCCGTACACGCTATCGAGCGCCGCGCTGATCTCGCTCGCCCCTTGTCGCGGGCTCGGGAAGGGCCCCACGACGCTCCACTCGAGCGCCCAGCGCCGCAGCGGTGTGGCTTCCGCCGCGACTGGCATCTCGCCTGCCGCAAGCCGCACGCTGGCCGTCGCCGTGGTGCTCGCCGTGACGGTGCCCGCGGCGAGAGGCGGCAACACCAGCTGATCGGGGGGGGGACCGCTGACGTACACGCGCAGTGCGTAGCGATCGGGGCGGGGAACGGGCACCGTCACGGTGGTAAGCGCGCCGTTTCGCCGCACCTGTACGGACTCGGCGAGAACAGCGCTCGGGGGGATCTTCACCCGCTGGACGAGCCGCTCGCCCGGTGGCGGGAGGGGCGGCAAGGGCGCGTGCGGCTCGGCTTGATACCAGTAGGCCATCGTGGCGTAGTCGGCGACTTCTTCGTTCTCCGTACCATGCTCGAGCTCCACGCGGATCGAGTCCCGGAACGGTACGGGGTCCGGGATGTGCCAGCGGTAGGCCGCGATGCGGCCGGCCGTGTCGTCCTTCACGATTAACCCGTGGAATGCTGCGGCGTAGGTGCCTTCGTCGAAGTACCACCCACTGTTGAAGTAGTCCTCGGTGCCCGTGCCCTGGCCGCGGCGCTCGCCGTCCACCGTCCAGATCTCGTCGCCTTCCAGGAAGGAGAGGTTCTTCGCGTAGCTCTCGACGTTGAGTGACAGGCCGACGAACTCTCCGCCTCCCCCCCCCGGGGCGCTCGCCTGCAGGACGAGGTGTGGCGTGCGGTGCGTGGTCCGGGGGTCGCGATGCCACCAGGCGTGGAGCGTCGCGACGTCGCGCGGCAGCGAGACGTCGGTGAGGAGATCGATGTTGTAATAGAAGGCGTCCACCGGCCGGCCGGTGCCGTTGTCCACGACGATGCGCGCGTGGCGATGGAACGGCATGGGCAGATAGCAATAGAACCCGCCGCTCGATTCGCCCATCACGAGCGCCGTGTAGTGTCGCTTGGAAAAGCCGTTGCCGAAGAAGTCGCCCAGCGGCGCGGCCACCGACGGCGTCACTTCGCCGTCCCAGTACATCTTCAGGGCGAGGCGCCGCAAGTACTGCGGGTCGCGGGAAGCGACGGTGATCCACAGCCGTCGCACCTCGCCCGGCCCGTCGACGTCGAGCAGCACCAGGCTGTCGGCCGGCTCGATCACGCGGTAGTCGCGGTTGCCCCCCGTCGGGTCGGTCGAGGACACATGGAGGAAGCGGCCTGCCGGTGCGGCCAACAGTTCGGCGAGGGGATTGGGCGCGGGCGTCGAGCGCCCGCAAGCGGCCAGCGCCAGCGCGCTCAGAGCCCTGATACCGGCGCGGCGCATCGCTGGTCGATTACGCGCGCGGCGCCGCCGCGGGCCGTTGGGAGAAGTCGAAGCAATCGGACATGTCGTCGGCGTTGCCGTCCCGGGTGTTCAAAGCCGGCACACCGCACTGCGCCTCGCAGAATCGCAGCAGGCTAACGTGCGAGCGCAACGTCTTGGAGACGTAGCCTTGCTTGGCGTACGGGCTCAGCACTAGGCAGCCGACACGCGAGCCGTAGCGGAACTGGGTCCCGTCGGCCTTCCAGGTCTCCACGTTCGGCGGCGTGACGTGATCGTACCACCCGCCCCAATCGTCCCACGTGATGAAGATCGCCGTCTGCGGCCATAGGCCGCCCTGCACGACGGCCTTGACCTGGTCCACCGTCCACTGCATCCCGTGCGTGACGTTGCCGATGAGCGGGTTGCTCCGGTCGGGGGGGTCCGGCGGGTGCTCGCTCGCGTCGTGGGGAGCATAGACCCAGGACACGGTGGGGAGGTTTCCGGCGGCGGCGTCTTTGGCGAACTGGTCCGACGCCAGGGTGGGCCGGCCGTGCAGCTCTGCGAGCATGGCGAAAGCATATCCCCCGTAGTTGCGCCAGGTAAGCTTGGCGCGCTCCAGCGCCAACGGCAGCGAGGGCAACTTGAACAGCGGGGCACCGGCCGGCGCGTGGTGGTGCGGCGGGTTCGCGATCACCGGGGAGGCCGCCGCGATCAGCATGAGGTGATTCGGCGTGGACGGCCCGGCGACGTCGGTGAAATAGTTGTCGCACAGCGTGAACTGCCGCGCGTAGGCGAAGTACGCCGGGATGTCTGCCTCGACGAACTGCTGGCGAACGGCGGTGGTTTCCCGGGCGAGCCAGGCGCCGTGCTGGTGGTTCGGATCCAGGGGCGGCGGGTTGGGCGAACGGGCCAGGGGCATCCCGTTGGCGCCGGGGAAGGTGCCGAAGTAATTGTCGAACGTGTGGTTCTCCTTGATGAGCAGAACCACATGGGAGATGGCTCCCCCCCCTCCTCCCCCTCCCCCGCCTCCTCCCCCTGGGGCCCGACGCGCTTTCATAACGATTGCAGGAACTCGATGATCGCCGCCTGCTCGCGGCGGGTTAGCTGCCTGAATCGCCCGATCACGCCGCTCGCTTCCGCGCGATGCCGCAGGATCGCCTCGCGCAGGGTGAGCGACGCCGCGTCGTGCATCAGCCGCGGGCGCAACCGCACGCCCCATAGCGGCGCGGTGCGGACCTTGTTGCGGGTGCGCGCGATGCTGTCGAGTGAGAGCAGCCTCCAGAGGGTCTTGTACACGTTGCGCCCGTAGTGCTCCGGCATCGCCATCACGATCCCGTCACCAGTCCCGACGTCGTGTAGCAGGAAGTCCGCGAATGGATGAAACGTCTTGTCCCCGAGCGCCGGCGGAATAGTGAACGTGCCGCCGTTGAGCGTCGTCCCGGCGGGGGCGGTGGTCAGTGTGCGGATGTGACAGGTGGCGCACCCGATCCGGTCAAAAGCGGCCGAGCCACTGCTCGCCCGCGGCCTCGCGGCCAGGAGCGAGTCCCGTGCCGGAGCTTTGGTGGCACGCACGAAACGGGCGAAACGGTCGATATCCGAGAGCCCGGTGGAATCCGGCTTGTCGTTGGACTCGGAGACGGTGTTGCAGATCCCCGTCACCTCGTCTGGGAACAGCCGGCTCGTGATCCCCATCTCGTTCAAGTAGGCGTCGCCCGAGAAGGACAGCAGGCTGGCGTGCTGGTCCTTCCAGCCGAACCTCCCCACGCGCGTTTCCCCCGGGGCTTCGATGATGGGGACATGAATCGCCTGACCGCAGATCTTGCCGTGGGTGGCACGGCACTGGTTCCTGGAGATGCGGATCAGGGTCGTGTCGTCCACGGCTTCGACCAGTCCGTCGCCCAACAAGTTGACCGAGGCGCGCAGCGTTCGAATCGTCTCGGTCTCTGGCACCCGCTCCTGGATCTCTGAGTCGGGGAAGACGGCGTTGGGGCAGATGGCGCGGTCGTTCACGAGGGTGCGGCCAGAGATGGTGTCCTTGCCGCGCGCGATGGGGATGACGGCGTTGTGGAACCGTCGGTCCGGTCCCAAGTGACCGACGCGCAACTCCGTGATCTGGCTGGCCCCTCCGGAGGTCGGGTTCTGGTGGCACTCGCGGCACGACTGCGCGTTGTAAAGCGGCCCCAGGCCGTCGGAAATCGCCTCAACTTCGTCGAACTTGGCCCGATCGGCTTGGTGTATCGAGTCGTTCACCGCGCCGTTGCTCTTGTCGTCGAAGCCTGTGGGCGCCTCGGACGGTGGTGGGACGGCCGCGGTGATGATGAGACTGAACCCGGCAACTGCGAGCCACACCTTCATAGATCGGCTCCTCTCGCGGGCAAGGAACTCGACTGGTGCCAGCCACAGCTCAGGATTGTTACCCCGCAGCGGGTGGACGATGCGGCGTGACGGATGTCACGACGCCTCCGGTTAGGTCACCTCATCCTGGATACCGCTGCGGCCTTGCCACAAGCGTACGGGCCGGCGTATTGTGAGAGAGCCTCTCCGCAGCACCCGGGCGCCCGGATACGGAGGACCGTGAGAAGACCTCCCCGGCCGGCACCCGCGCCCGTGCCCAAGCCGATCCACATCCTAGTTGCTGACGACCACTGGGTCGTCCGCGCCGGCCTGCGCGCGGTGCTCGATGGTCAAGCCAACGTGCGCGTGGTGGCCGAGGCAGCGACCGGGGAAGAGGCGGTGGAGAAGGCCCGGGCCCTGAAGCCGGACGTGGTGCTCATGGACCTCGTCATGCCGGGCATCGGCGGGCTCGAGGCGGTGCGCCGCATCGCCGCCCTCCACGGCGGCACGAAGGTCCTCGTGCTCACTGCCCACCTCCAAGAGGACATGCTGCTGGACGTGCTCGAAGCGGGCGGCAGCGGGTTCGTGGCGAAGGAGAGCGCGGCAGAGAATCTCCCGCGGGCGATCCGGACGGTCGTGCAAAACGAAGTCTTCCTCGACCCGAGCGCCGCCCGGGTGCTGGTCCAACACTATAAGGGACCCCACTCCAAGGAGACGACAGGGGCCCTGGCCCGCCTCAGCGTGCGAGAGCGCGAAGTCCTGGTGCTCACCGCCGAGGGCCATACGTCGACCGAGATCGGCAAGCTGCTGCGCCTCAGCCCGAAGACCGTGGACACCTACCGCGCCCGCATCATGGACAAACTGGGACTGAAGCACCGCTCCGAGCTGGTCCGGCTCGCGCTGCGCGCCGGCTTGCTCAAGATCGAGTAGCGTGGGAGTTTCTCCCACGCCCGCCCCCGGAATTTTCCCCACACCCCTGGCGGATCCTCCCGACAGACGGCAGCCCTCCTGTTCGCTACGCTGCTTGTACCGAGGCTTGTCTCGGGACATCACGTAAGGAGGGCACCATGAAGCGCATCGTACTCCTGACGCTCACAGCGGGACTCTTCGCGAGCTGTGAGAAGCCTACGGGGCCCGCCCCGCACGACCAGCCGGCCTTTGGGTTGACCGCTGGGAGCGGCACGACATTCAGCGGGGACGCAACCGTGCTCCGGGCCGCGGTGCTGAGCTTGACGCCGATTGTCGTAGGCGAAGCGGGCCCGCTGCCCGCAACGGGCGGGGCAGAGGAATCGTCGCTGCTGTCAGTCAGCCCGAACCAGTCCGGCGGCCTCCTGGCGGCCGAAGTCGTCGACGCCGAAGTCGTTGGCCAAGGCAACAGCAGCAGCGCCGAAGCGACCGTCGCCAGCGTGAGCCTCACGGCGGCCAACATTTCCATCCAGGCGGACCTGCTGCGGTCCCAAGCCGAGGCGACGTGCGACGGCAGCGGAACCGCGAGCGCGAGCGGCAGCTCGGAGCTCGCTGGGCTGGTCATCAATGGGCAGGCGATCACCGTCAGTGGCCAGCCCAACCAGCCGGTGAGCGTGCCGGGGGCATTGAGAGTCGTGATCAATGAACAGTCCGGCTCCGCGAGCGGCAACCAGGCCAGCATCACCGTCAATGCGCTGCACGTGACGGCCTTCGACCCCGTCACCGGCCAGACGCTTGCCGACGTGGTCATCTCTTCGTCCCACGCGGACATCTCGTGCGGGGCGTGCACTCCGC
>DASQAH010000251.1:0-5742 GCA_035635835.1 Gemmatimonadales bacterium | reverse complement strand
CGCACGCCGGGCGTGGCCGAGCGCACGCCCGCCTGGTCGCCGGACGGCAAGCTGATCGCCTATTGGAGCGACCGCACGGGCGACTACCAGTTGATGGTGCGCGCCGCCGACGGCGCCGGCGCCGAGGAGCAGCTCACGAGTTTCGGCCCGGGGTTCCGCTACCGCCCGTACTGGTCCCCCGACGCGAAGCGGCTCGCCTTCATCGATCAGACGATGACGATCTGGGTGGTCGAGCGCGAGTCGAAGCGCGCCACGAAGGTCGACAAGGGCCTGTTCATGTACCACGGCGAGCTCACGGGCGTCCGCCTCGCCTGGTCCGCGGACAGCCGCTGGCTCGCCTACGCGCGCGATCTCGACAACCGCAATCACGCGATCTTCGTGTTCGACCTGAAGACGGGCGGCCGCACCCAGGTCACGGCGGGCTACTACAACGACGCCGCGCCCGTGTTCGACCCCGAGGGCAAGTACCTCTACTTCCTCACGAACCGGAGCCTGGCGCCGATCTACAGCGATCTCGACAACACGTGGATCTACCCCAACGCCACGCAGATCGCGGCGGTGCCCCTGCGCCGCGACAACCCCGGACCGCTGGCCCCGCAGGACGACGAGGAGGCCGCCAAGGGCGACTCCGTCAAGCCGGACTCGACCGCGGCGAAGGCCGCGGCCAAGGGCCCGGCGACTGCGGTCGACATCGATCTCGCGGGCTTCGAAAGCCGCGTCGTCATTCTGCCCCCCGAACCCGGCAACTATGCCGAGCTCGGCGCCGCTCCAGGGAAAGTGGTGTTCCGGCGCCGGCCGCGGACAGGGGCGTCGGATAAGAAGAGCCCGGTGGGTTATTGGGATCTGAAGGACCGAAAGGAAGAGCTGGTGCTGGACGACGCGAGCGCAACGGTCCTGTCGGCCGACGGGCAGAAGCTGCTCGTGGCGCAACAGCAGCCGCCGCAGCCACCGCGCTTCGCGATCGTCGACCTGAAGCCGGGACAGAAGTTCGACAAACCGCTTCGCACCGCCGAGCTCGTCACGCTGGTCGACCCCCGCGCCGAGTGGCGCCAGATCTTCAACGACGTGTGGCGCTTCGAGCGCGATTACTTCTACGATCCGGGCATGCACGGGGTCGACTGGAACGCCGAGCGCGCGCGCTACGCCAAGCTCTTGGACGCCGCCGTCACCCGCTCGGATGTGAACTTCGCGATCGGGGAGCTGATCGCCGAGCTGAGCGCGTCACACACCTATCGGGGAGGCGGGGACGAGGAGATGGCGCCGCACCGGGGGATCGGCCTCCTGGGCGTGGACTGGGCGCTCGAGAACGGGGCGTATCGCATCAAGCACATCGTGGAGGGCGCTCCCTGGGACGCCGAGGTGCGCTCGCCGCTGCGCGCCCCCGGGGTGGACGTGAAAGAAGGGGACTACGTGCTCGCCGTGAACGGCCTGCGGCTCGACCCGGCGCTCGATCCCTGGGCCGCGTTCGACGGGCTCGCCGAGCAGACGGTCAAGCTTCTAGTGAACAGCCGCCCCGCGCTCGAGGGCGCGCGTACGGTGCTCGTGAAGACGCTTGCCGAGGAGGGGCGGCTGCGCTACCTCGCCTGGATCGAAGCCAATCGGCGGCACGTGGACGAGGTGACGAAGGGACGCGTGGGCTACGTCTACGTCCCGAGTACCGGGCTCGACGGCCAGACCGAGCTCGTGCGCCAGTTCGCCGCCCAGATCGACAAGGCCGGCCTGATCGTCGACGAGCGGTTCAACTCGGGCGGTCAGATCCCGGACCGCTTCGTCGAGCTCCTGAACCGGCCCCCGTTCGCCTACTACGCCGTGCGCGACGGCACGGACTGGCAGTGGCCCCCCGCCGCCGTGGTCGGACCCAAGGTGATGCTGATCAACGGCTGGAGTGGGTCGGGCGGGGACGCCTTCCCGACGTTCTTCCGGGAGGCGAAACTCGGGCCGCTCCTGGGCGAGCGCACCTGGGGCGGGATCATCGGGATCAGCGGCGTGCCGGGCCTGATCGACGGCGGCTTCGTGACCGTGCCCACGTTCCGCCAGTACGACCCGCAGGGGAAATGGTTCGCCGAAGGGCACGGCGTCGATCCCGACATCCCGGTGGTGGAAGACCCGGCGCAGCTCGCCAAGGGGGTGGACCAGCAGCTCGAGGCCGGCATCCAGGAGGTCGTGCGACTCCTGGGGCAGCGCCCCGTGGCGACGCCCAAGCGGCCGCCGTACGAGAATCGCACGGCGCCGGCGGGGGCGGCCGTCGGGGCGGGGGCGCGGGCCGGCGGAGGCGCTCCGCCCAAGCCGTAACGACCGAGCGTTCGGGCCCTCGCGCTACCAGTTGAACCAGTAGGACGCCTTCACGAGGAAGGTGTTGTTCGGGTGCAGGCCAAACAGGTCGTGAAAGTCCCCGCTCAGCGAGCGCGGCCCCTCGAGCGGGACGTAGTCGGCACGCCCCTGCGTCCAGACGACGAACACCGTCGAGCCGGGCCGGTACTCCCAGCGGAGGACGACGGTCGAGTTGAACTCCTTGTCGTTGAACCCGCCGGGATGATTGGTCACGGCGGTGTCGGTGTAGGCGGCGTAGCGATTCGTGTAGCTCGCGGCGTTCGGATCGGCGAGCGCGCGTATGTTCGAGTACGTGCCCTTGCTGACGAACGGCTGGGCGTACAGCTGCAACGTGAGGGTGGTCGAGAGCGTGTAATCGACCCTGCCCGTGAGATATGCCGTCTTCTGCGTGAGATGCGCGAACGTGTACTGCGGCGTGTTTTGAAACGTGAAGTTGCCGAACCACTGAATGTCGTTCACGTTGTGGGTCGCGCTGAAGGTCAGGGAGGTGTTGACCTGCGACGCCATGCGGTAGGTGGCCTGGGCATTGCCGTTGAAGGATTCCGACCGGCCCCCGTCGCTGCGGCGGTAGTTGAACCATACATACGGCACGAACGCGGGACGCCCGTCGCCGTCCACCTCTCCCCACCAAGACAGGTAGGGATCCGCCCGGACGGCCGGCCCGCCGCGCGAGCAGTTGCGGTCGCAGAACGTGGTGCCGAGCTGGCCGGCGGTGACGCCACTATGGAGCCACCACCCGTTTTTCAGCTGCACGTGCCCGTTGGTATTCGCGGCGCGCTCGACCGGCGTGCCCGCCGCCGTCCAGTACTGCCACCAGTTGAAATTCCAGAAGGCGAGCTGGTACACCGACGCCGGGTGCAGCGACGTCAACCCAAACCACGTGTTCCAGCTCTGCTGGTCCGCCTGCAACAGGAATCCCAGGTCGTTCACCTCGAAGCCCCGGGAGCGGCGCTGATAGCTCGTCTCGAATCGCGTGATGCCGCCGCCGACCTTCCCGAACAACAGCTCTTCGGCGTTGCCGGCGAGCGACGTCCGCGTGGGGTCGTAGGTCACGCCCGCGCCGGGTCGCTGGTAGTAGTGCACCGGGTCGCGCTGCGTGGCGGCGATCGCCGAATCTGTGCCCGCCACGTCGCTAAAGTCGAGCGAACCGAAGACCTGATAGCGACTGTTCAAGAACCGGTGCCGAAAGTCCAGGGCCCCCACGTATGCGCTGCGGCGCAGCACCGGCGACGTCAACGGGTCGAGGCTCCGGTTCACCGTGGTCAGCATGACGCCAACGCCGCTCTCGCTGTTGCGGAAGTCCTGCTGGGCGCGCACCACGGCGTAGTTGGTGGTCGGCTCCATGGTGCGGTCCAGCGGGTCGGCAGCACGCTCGGTGACCGCGTCGAGCACACCCACCGTCTGCCCGCCCGGCAGCCGGCCGGTCAGCTTCGCCGCTCCCAGGATCGTTGTCGCAACGGGCGAGCCGGGGACGCCGTAGTCGATCTGGGGTGAGCGCCCGATGCGCCGCGAGTAGAACAGGCCTTCGTTGTTGCAGTTCACCTGGCTGCAGTTGACGTTGAAGCGGAAGATCCCGGCGCCCTGGACGAAGAACGGGCGCCGCTCCTGAAAGAACGTCTCAAACGCCGTCAGGTTCAGGACGGCCGGATCCGCTTCGACCTGCCCGAAGTCGGGGTTCACCGCCCCGTCGAGCGTCAGGTTCGAGGTGAGGCCGTATTTCAAGTCGGCTCCCGCGGTCAGTTTCTGCGAACGGTCGAAGCTACTCGCGAGCGGCACCGAGACGTTCTTCGTCAGCATGTAGGGTGCGATCTCGGGCCGGCGGGGGGACGGGAGCCCCTCGAGACCGGTCAACTCGCCGAGCTGGGACGAGATGCCCGACTGCGAGTTGCGGTACAGCGGCCAACTCTCCCGCTCATTGTAGCGCTGGATATCCCGCCATATACCGAAACCGAACGTGTTCGTGTCGCGCGGGACGTAGCGCAGTTGGGAGAGCGGGATCCGGAACTCGGCGGTCCACCCGAGCGAGTCGACTTGCGTGCCGACGTCCCATACCGCGTCCCACGCGTTGTCCTCCTGATTGTCGTTGTAGATCGCGTAGTCCCGCTTCACGCCGGCCGGATTCACGGCGAACTCGAAGCCCGAGCGCCGGTCGTGGTAGGAGTCGATCATGATCTTCAGCTGATCGGTGGCGGCCCGCACGTCGCGCCGCGCCAAGAGCTTGAGAATGCTGTCGGGATGGGGATCGAAGGCGCGGATGAACACGTACAGGTTGTGGTCGTCGTAGGCGACCTTGGCCTCGGTCCTGAACCGTGGATCGCCGCCCTCGCGCGGTTGGAACTCCTGGAACGCGGTGATCGTCGGCGCGGTCTTCCAGACGTCGTCGTCGTCGCGCCCATCGATCACCACGGGGCGAGTCGCCCGCACCGCGGTGGCGCGCGTGGCGCCGGCGGGCGGTAGGGCGCCGGCGGGCGCCGCACCAGCGGCTTGCAACAAGACGGCGAACAGGACGGCAGCCGGCACAGGGAGCCCCCAAGTCAGGTTGCAATCTTAGACACGTCGTACGGGTAAAGGGTTGAAACGGTTCCCGCGGATGGGGGGCTTTGGGTGGGTTTGACACGTTCCGGACGTGAGGAGCCCCCCGGCGGGACACGCCGGGGGGCTCGGGAAAAGGGACCGCTCGGGAGTGGAGCGGCCTAGTTGTGCGTGGCGATCAGGCTCGGTTCGACCGGGACGTCGCCATCGAACACGATGTGTCCGGCCTCGAAGCGCGCTCCACGCAGGGCCAATGTCAGGACTTCGTCCAGGTCCTCCACCAAGTGGATCTCGAGCGTCTGCCGCACGTCGGCGGGTAGATCCTCCAAGTCGGCGGCGTTCTCCTTGGGTAAGACGATCGTACGGATCCCCGCGCGCACGGCACCGAGCACCTTCTCCTTCACCCCGCCGATCGGCAGCACCCGGCCGCGCAGCGTGATCTCGCCCGTCATCGCGAGGTCGTGGCGCACCCGCCGCTTGGACAGGGCCGACACCAGCGCCGTCGCCATGGTGACACCCGCCGACGGCCCATCCTTCGGGATCGCCCCCGCGGGGACGTGCACGTGCACGTCCGTGTCGACGAACGCTTGGGTCGGGATGGCGAGCTGGCCGGCGTGCGACTTGGCGTAGGTCAGGGCCGCGCGCGCCGACTCCTTCATGACATCGCCGAGCTGGCCCGTGAGCACGAGCTCCCCCTTGCCGCGCATCACGCTCGCCTCGACGAACATGATGTCGCCACCCGCCGGCGTGTAGTACATACCGGTCGCCACGCCGACTTGGTCCTCGCCCGCCTTGTGCTCGGGATGGACCTTGGGCCGGCCGATCAGGTCGTGCACATCGGCCGCATCGATCGTGACGCGCTCCACTTCGCCGCTCGCG
>DASQAH010000250.1:0-12522 GCA_035635835.1 Gemmatimonadales bacterium | reverse complement strand
GAGACGTTCGAGCCCAAGAAGTACGAGGACACGGTCAAGGCCAGAATCCAGGAGCAGATTCAGCGGAAGGTGGACGGCGAGGAGATCACCGAGGAGCCGACCGAAGCCCCCAAGACGCAGATCATCGACCTCATGGAGGCGCTGAAGGCGAGTCTCGCGAAGGGCAAGGGCTCGACCGGCGGCGAGCGCAAGCCCGCGAAGCGCGCCGAGCGCGCCGCCGAAACCAAGCCAGCCAAGAGACGAAAGGCCGCCAGCGCCTAGGCGATGACGGGCTACACCACCGAGGAAGTCGCGCGGCTTCTCGGTCTTTCTCCCGCGCAGATCCGATCGTACACCCGAGCCGGTTTTCTCTCCCCCTCGCGCGCCGCGCGGGGGGAGCTGCGCTTTTCCTTTCAAGACCTGGTGCTGCTGCGCGCCGCGAAGGGGCTGATGGCGGCCCGGATCCCCGCCGCGAAGATCCGCGGCTCACTGCGTCGCTTGAAGCAGCAGCTACCACGCGGGCGGGCGCTCTCTGAGCTCCGCATCACGGCGGAGGGCCATCGCGTTGTCGCGCGGGACGAGGCGATCGCCTGGCATCCGGAGTCGGGGCAGCTGGTCCTGGATTTCGATGTGGCGACGCTGGCGCAGCGGGCGGCGCCGCTGGCGCGGCGGCGGGCGGCCGCAGCGCGCCGGGTCGAGGAGGACCTCGACGCCGAGCAGTGGTTCGCGCTGGGACTGGAGCTCGAGGTGAGTGAGGCCGACGAGGCGCGCGACGCGTACCGTCGCGCGCTCGAGCTGGATCCGCACCACGCCGACGCGCACGTCAACCTAGGTAGACTCCTTGTCGAGGCGGACCGAGCCGAGGAGGCCGAGACGCACTTTCGCGCCGCGGTGGCGGACCACCCCGGACATGCGACCGCGTGGTTCAACCTGGGGATCGCATTGGAAGATCGGCGGCGTCCCAACGACGCCGTCAAAGCGTACGAGCAAGCGATCGTGGCAGACCGGCGTCTGGCGGACGCGTACTTCAATCTGGCGCGGCTGTACGAGCAGGCGGGGAAGAAGGCCGCGGCCCTGCGGCACTTGTCGATCTATCGGAGGCTGACCGTCAATGACCGCCAGTTCTGAGCCCCCGTTCGGCATCGTCCGGGTCGCCCCGTTCGCCGGATTGGTTCACCGGTTTGACGAGCTCATCGGCTCGTCGACCACCATGGCCCTGTACTTCATCCACTCACGCCGCTGGCGGGAGAATCACGACGCCGCCATCAAAGCCTTCCTCAGCCGGGCCGGCACCACGCTCGAGGCGTTTCTCCCCGATCTCGAGAACCACGAGCTCATGTTCTCTCTCGGCAAGCACTTCGAGGACGGTCCTCTGATCCCGGCGCTGATCGCGGATGCCTACCGGTTTTTTGCGCGGCTCGCGAGAGATTACGGCAGGCCCGCTCAAGTGTGGCTGTTCGGCCGTTACCCGACGTACTCCTTCTACCAGTTCGATCAGCGCGCGGTGATTGCCCTGTATTCCAACACCGTCGCCAAGAAGGAGCTGCCGGCGTTCGAGATCACCGGGAATGGCGTTCTGGGCGCGTTCCTCGCGGCCGACATCGCCGACTTGAAGAAGGAGTGTCGCAAGCGGGCCCCGCAGGATCTGGAAGCCGTGATTGAAAACGCCGCGCCGTGACTCGCCCGAGTCACGACATCGCCCAGCGGCGACTCGCCACTCAACATCTCCTCACCCCCACCCTCACCGACCCAGCTGAGGTCGTGCGCCGGCTCGGGGCCGTTCAGGCGCAGGACTACGGCAGCGCCAAATGGGCGTCGGGACACGGACCCGGGGGGCTGTCGATGCCGTGAACTCCTTTTCAGTCGCGCTGCCACGGGATCAGGATGAGGGGCCCGGTTGTGCGGCGCGCCTCCAGATCCTGGTGCGCCTTGGCGACGTCGGCCAACGCATAGCGGGTGATGGCGAGGCTTCCGAACGTACCGGCGCGAAATGCTGCGAACACCTCCGCCGACGCCTGATCGAGCTGAGTCCGGTTCGTGATGTACTGCGCCACGCTCGGCGACAACGCGACGATCCCGCGTCCCGCCAGCCTCCGCTCCTCGTCCGACGATGGTGGCCCCCCTCTCGACGAATTGCCGAAGCGAATGAGATCGCCGCCGTCCCGGACCGCGGCGACCGACAGCGCGAATGTCCCCGTTCCGACGCCGTCGTACACGACATCCACCCCGCGTCCGTCGGTGCGCGCACGAATCGATTCGAGCGGGTTGGATTCGTCGTTCACCAGGACATGCTCGATGGCACCGCGCCGTACGAACTCGGCCTTTGCAGGCGAACCCACCACGGCGATGACCGTCGCCCCCAGCCCTTTTGCCCAGCGCGAGACGAACGTGCCGACACCGCCGGCGGCCGCCTGAACCAGCACGGCGTCGCCCGGTGCGACGGCGTGCGCCCGCTTCACGAGCATCCAGGCCGTAAGCCCCTTGGCCAGCAGCGCCGCGGCCTGTTCCAGCGTGATGTCGTCCGGAACGTGAACCAGGTGATGCGACTCGATGAGGCGCTCATCGGCATACGCCCCAAGCGCGGAGTAATAGGCGACGCGATCTCCGACTTGGACGTTGGTTACCGCGGGCCCGACTTCGTCTACCACGCCGGCGCCTTCCACTCCGGGCACGAAAGGGAAACCACCTGCGCCAAAGGCACCGGATCGGAACAGCGTGTCGACGAAGTTGAGGCCGATGGCCGCCTGATGCAGGCGCACCTGTCCAGGCCCAGGGGCGCCGACGGTCTGTTGCTCCAGGCGCATTACGCTCGGCGCTCCCGCTTGATAGATACGGACGACGCGGCTCATGCCCTCTCTCCTTGGGAGGGCAGCAAGCCCACCCGTTTCCCCTTCAAGAGTTGTTGGTGGCCCTATTGCGCCACAGCTTGAATCGAGAGACTGATCTGCACGTCGTCGCCGACCAGGAATCCACCCGTCTCGAGCGCCGCGTTCCAGCCGAGCCCGAAGTCCTTCCGATTGATCGTGATGCCGGCCTCAAAGCCTGCTCTCCTGCTGCCGAACGGATCCTTCGCGGTTCCCAAGTAGGTGACCGGCAGCGTGATGTCCTTAGCGATGCCGCGGATGGTCAGGGTGCCAAGGACGTCGTAGGCTTGCGAGCTCTTCCGCACGACACGCGAGCTCTCGAACGTGATCGTCGGATAGGTGTCGACGGCGAAGAAGTCACCGGACCGCAGGTGTTGATCGCGATCCGCGGTACTGGTATCGACGCTCGACGCGGCGATCGTCACAGAAACCGACGAGTCCTCGGGGTGCTGCTCGTCGAACCGAACCGTGCCGGCAAAGTCCGCGAACCGACCGCGCACTTTGGTTACCAGGTGACGGACCTGGAACGCCACTTCGGAATGCGCCTTGTCGATCGCGTAGGCCTGCACGACAGCCGCGGCGTCTTGCATAGCGGTCATGGAATCGTTCCTTCCTTCAATGAGGTACCCTAATTATATTGATATCGATATAGATGGCGTGAAAACATCTGTCGCAATGGGGATGTTCCCGGGCAAAACCGACGTCAACGAGAGGCGTTCACTTTGGCACGATCATCAGACGCGGTGCACGTCTGGCTCATCATGAACAAGGCGCTCCAAGCCATCCACAGATACGCGTTCGGGAAAGTGCAGCAGGCGGGTTTGGACGACTCAGATTTCCGGGTGCTGGAGGTGCTCCTTCACAAGGGACCCCTCCCCGTGAATACGATCGGGCCCAAGGTGAACCTCACTCCGGGGTCGATCAGCGCTGCGGTCGACCGCCTGTACGGTAGGGGGCTGGTCAGCCGCGTCGAGAGCGCCGACGACCGCCGTATACGTATTGTCGCGCTCACCGAGCGTGGCAGGAAACTCATCGTCCCTGCCTTCCGGCAGCACGCGGCTGTAATCCGGAGGGTGTTCGTTGGACTCTCTTCGCGGCAGCTACAGCAGCTTGAACACAGCCTGACTCAGGTTGGCAGGCGGGCGGAAGCGCTCGGCCTCGATGAAGAGCCAAGGCACCGGGTCAGGAGACGAGTTTCGCAAACTCCTGCGCCAGCTTCGGCCCGATCCCCGACTCCTCGTGCTTGAAGAAGATGAACGCGTCCCCCCATCCCTTCCCCAGCTCGTTCACGGTCGTGGCCCACTGCTCGAGATCCTCGCTCTTGTAGCCTTCGTCGCGCAGCCGCATGTAGCCGAAGTCGGCGGTCGCCACCAAGGGGGTATGCCCCACTTCCGTGTCCGCGACGCACAACGCGGCGTTCCCGACCCGCAGCGCCCCGTACACGTCGTCCGTGAACCACGATTCGTGGCGAAACTCCCATGCGCACCGCAGGTCCGCCGGGAACTGCGTGAGCAGATCGTTAAGGCGGTCCACGTCCTTCTTGAAATTGGGTGGAAGCTGAAACAGGATCGGCCCGAGCTTTGGGCCCAGTTTGCGCGCGGTCTCGAGGAAGTAACGCAGCGGGTCGTCCACATCACGCAGCCGGGCGATGTGCGTGATACGCTGCGGCGCCTTGAGGACGAAGCTGAACCCGGCGGGGGTGGCGGCGTCCCAGCCGGCCACCGTCTTCGCGTTCGGCATCCGATAGAACGTGTAGTTGATCTCCACGGTGGTGAGCCGCTGGGCGTAGTACTCGAGCATCTTAGACTCGGGCGTCTTGGCCGGATAAAACGGCCCCTTCCACTCGGGGAAGTTGTAGCCCGACGTGCCGACGCGGACGTTCACGCCAGCCACACCGTCTTGATGTTCACGAACTCGCGCAGGCCATACTGCGACAGCTCGCGCCCGTAGCCGGAGCGCTTCACCCCACCGAACGGCAGCCGCGGATCGGATTTGACGAGCGCGTTGACGAACACGCTGCCGGCGTCGATCTCGCGGGCCACACGCTCACCGCGCTTCACGTCCGCGGTCCAGACCGACGCGCCGAGCCCGTAGGGCGAAGCGTTCGCCAGGCGGATCGCGTCCGCTTCGTCTTTGGCGCGGATCACGGCCGCCACGGGACCGAACGTCTCCTCGTCGAATGCGGGCATTCCGGGCTCCACCGCGACCAGCACGGTGGGCGGATAGAAGGCTCCCGGGCCGGCGGGGAGCTCGCCCCCGAGAGCCAGTCGGGCCCCCCGTTTCACGGACTCCTGCACCTGCCGATGGAGATTGGCGCGTAAATCGAGCCGCGCCTGCGGGCCGACCTGCGTCGTGGGGTCGAGCGGATCCCCCACCTTCCGGGCGCGCATCTCGGTCGTGAACCGCTCGAGGAACCGGTCGGCCACCCGCTCCACCACGATGAACCGTTTCGCGGCGATGCAACTTTGACCGCTGTTGATCAGACGCGCCTCGGCGGCGGTGCGCGCGGCTCGCTCCAGGTCGGCATCGTCCAGCACGATGAACGGATCGCTGCCGCCGAGCTCCAGCACCGTCTTTTTCAGGTGCCGCCCCGCCTGTTCTGCCACCTGACTCCCCGCCCGGTCACTTCCCGTGAGCGTCACCGCGCGCACGCGCGCATCGGCGATGACGCCGCCCGCGGCGGCATTCGACAGGAACACCGCCCGGAACAGGCCGTCCGGCAATCCCGCATCCCGGAAGACGCTCTCGATCTCGAGCGCGCAGCGCGGCACGTTGGGCGCATGCTTCAGGATCCCGGCATTGCCCGCGACCAGGGCCGGCGCGGCAAAGCGGAACACTTGCCAGAAGGGAAAATTCCACGGCATGATCGCAAACACCGGACCCAGCGCTTCGAACCGGACGTAACTGCGCGAGGCTTCGGTCGGGTGGGGCTCATCAGCGAGGAAGGCTTCCCCATACTGCGCGTAGTAGTCGCACACCCAAGCGCACTTCTCGGCCTCTCCCACGCCTTGCGCCAGCGGCTTGCCCATCTCGAGCGCCATGGTGCGGGCATACGCATCCTTGCGCTCGCGGAGGAGACGCGCGACGGCACGCAGCCGGTCGCCACGCTCCGCCACCGGCCGGCGGCGCCATTCGCGCGAAGCGGCGTCGGCGCGCTCCAGGATCCCCGCAAGCGCCTCCGATGCGGTCTCCTCGAACGTCTCGAGCACCGCGCCGGTGGCCGGGTTGATCGACTGGATGGTCATCCCACCACCTCGGGCCGATCCCGCACGCGATCCACGGTGCAGACAAACCCCAGCGGCTCGGTTCCGGTCGCCCGGAACTGGTGGGCCACGCCGGGCGACACGTACACGCAGTCGAACGGCGCGATGTCGTGGCTCCGGTCGCCCAGCATCACGCGCCCGCGACCGCGAATCACCACCACCGCGTGCGGATGCTGGTGCCGCTCGAGCGTCGAGTAGCCGCCGGGTTGGATCTCGAAATACCGCGTGACGAAGTTGAACGGCTCTTCGCCGCTGCCTTCGCCCAGGAGCGTCTGACGGGTGACGTCGCGGTACGGTACGTCACCGGTCTTGTACTCGCGCACAGCGACCCCGTCCCAACGGAACGCGGCGAACTTGAGGATCTTCGATCGATCATCCATGAGAATGTCGTCTCACCGCCGCGACCACCTGTCCTGCAGCTGCGATCGGGTCGGGCTGCGCGTACAGGCTCCCGCCGATCAGAAAGATCGTGTCCGCGCCGTAGCGCTCAATCCACTGCGGTACCCGCGCTGCGTCGATCCCGCCTCCCGGCGCCGGAAACGCCGGGGCCACCGGCCCGAGCGGCGCGCGTAGCCGCGCGTTGATGGCGGCGCAGGTCACCGCCGAGAACGTAAACCGCCCCCCGACGTTGGGATAGATCACGGCATCGCTCCCGGCGACCCGGAACAGCTCTCCCAACAGCACTTCGGGAGCGAAGCCGTGATCCGGCTGGAAGAACGCGCCCGCGAGCGCCGGGTGCGACATGATCGCGAGCCCCGTGGTCGCGGCGATCTCGCCAACGGCGCCTAGGCCCGCCGGGAGCGCGTTGACCAAGACGCCGCGGCAGCCAGCGCGCCGCGCGGCTCCCGCCCGCTCCATCATCTCGGATGGATCGCTCGTAACGTTCGGGAAGTACAACGCGTTCCCACCGGTCTCGTCGTTGGCCCGCACGACTGCCTCCTGGCAGCGCTCGACCCGCTCAGCGAACGGCGCGCTCGTCTGATCGGCCAGGCTGTGATCGTCCTTGATGAGATCGACACCCGCGCGGGCGAATCCATATGTGAGCCGGGCGAGCTGGGGAGCCGAAAGACCGAGCGGCTTGAGCACCGTGCACAGGAGAGGTCTATCACGGGCGCCCGTGAGCTCGCGTAGCCCGGTGATGCCGAGACGCGGACCGCGTAGCGCGGCGAGCAGCTCCTCGGGCCACGAGAGATCCGCAATCAGCGTGCCCGATTTGAACGAGATATTGCCGAACAGGAGGTTCAAGAGCTGCGGCAGGTCGCCGCACACCGCCTCCGGGTCGAACGAGATGACTGCGCGGGAGCGGCCACGGCCCAGCGATTCCACGGACTCGACGCGTCCCGCGACCCGCGCCGCCACCTCCGGCGGCACCGCGTCCGCCGACAGCTCGACGGTCTGCTCGAGCGCGATGTCGCGCGCCCTGGCGGCGGCGAGCCGGCTGGAGCAGGCGAGGTGGTACGTCACGCGGAGGCGCATGGTGATCGCGGTCACGCTGGATGTTAGTGTCGGAGCGCGGCATCGCAGCCCACCGTGCGACAGCCCGAGCACCGGCGGTCGTCGCCGACCGATCCCCTATCCTTATAGCACGGGCCGACTTGTCTTGCACGCCCCCCGCCGGGCACACGCTTTGCGAATCGGGGCTATGCGGCCGCACGGTGCGGCCGACGAGGAGTGACGCATGACACAGTCCTGGCGACCGGACGACTGGGCGGACGACGACGACGCATGGCGCGGCGAATTCCATCGCGACGCCGACGATCGTTGGCGCGGCTTGGAGCACGTCGCCGACTGGCCGGAGGCGCAGGCGGGGCCCGAGTACTGGATGTACAAGCGGGCCGCCGAGGACTCGTGACGGTTCCCATGCGAGAGAGGTCAAGCGTCTAAAGGAGGCAACATGCCTGCTACGCTCCCTCGCGTTGTCGTCGTAGCCCTGCTCACCGCCGTGCTCACCCTGCCGCTCGCTGCCGCCGGGCAACCGACGAAACCGGCCCGTCCGGTCAGCGGCGTCGTCCAGGAGCCGCACCCTCAGATCATGGCCGCGATCCGCGCGCTCGAAGCTGCCAGGCTGCATCTGCAGCGCGCCGCGCATGACTTCGGTGGCCACCGGGTGAAGGCGATCCGCGCAATCGATGCCACGCTGGTGCAGCTCAAGCTCGCCCTCCAGTACGATAAGGATTGAACACGCCGCAGTGACTTGCCACGCTCCTCGGGGGACGGTAATCTGCGAGCCCGGCCCCCCCGAGGAGACACGTGGTGACGTTGGGTCCGTTGGCGCTTCTCGCATCGCTCGTCGCGGGCGGCGACACGCTGCACGGCACAGTGGTCGACACCGCTGGTCATCCCCTCGCCGGCGCTAGTGTGAATGTGCCTGAGCTCGGCTTGACCCTGGTCACTCGAGTGGATGGAACGTTCCAGATCGCCGACCTACCCGCCGGTCGCTACACGTTGGTCATTCGCCGCCTGGGCTACGCGCCGACCCTTGCGACCGCCGCGGTTCCTGGCCCACCACTAGCCCTCGTGCTGCGGCCCAGCGCGCTGCACGTGGGCGCAGTCACGGTGACCGCCACTCGCTCCGCGATCAGCCCGCTCGCCTCGCCGCTGCCGACCGCCGAACTCGCGGGCGAGCAGCTGCGCCTCGCCCACGACGTATCGCTCGCGCATGCGCTGGACGAGCTCCCAGGTGTCCGCACCTTGAGCACGGGCGAGCAGGTCGGAACACCGATCATTCGCGGCCTCACCGGACCGCGCGTGTTGGTGCTCGACAACGGACAGCGGCTCGAGGACTACTCGTGGAGCGACGAGGACGGCCCTTCCGAGGACGCCCGGCTGGCTGAGCGCGTGGAGCTGATCCGCGGCCCGGCGAGTGTGCTATACGGCTCGGATGCAATCGGCGGAGTGATCAACGTGATCCCCCGGGAGGTGCCCGACGGCCGCGGCCGTGCCCCCTTCATACGGGGTGCCGCGGAGCTGTACGGCGCGACCAACAACACCGAAGTGGGAACGGTGCTCCACGCCGAGGGAGCGAGCGGCCGGTTCGGCTGGAGCGTCACGGGTATCGGGCGTCGCGCGGACAACTTTCACACGCCGCCCGGCAACGATTCCACTCCGACTGGCGACATCTACAATACCGCGTACCACGCCATCAACGGGGAAGCGGAGGCGGGCCTGCATGGTGACCGCGGGTCGGTGACCCTCCGCTACACACGGTATGGAGGCGCGTTCGGGTTGCTCGATGGCCCTCCGGTGCCCGCCGACAACACCAACGGCCCGTTGCGCCGGCTGTCCGACAATAGGCTGCAGCTCACGAGCAGCAACATGTTCGGCGGCGTGCGCCTCGAAACGAAGTCCCAATGGCAACGCCACTCACTCCAGGAAGTATCCGACCAGAGCCGTAACGGAGATTCGACTCCAAGCTTCGATCTCCTGCTGAACACGTACTCGACGGACGTCCTGCTGCACCACTCTTCGCACCGCGGATTGACCGGGACGGTCGGCGTTTCCGGCCTGTACCAGGACAATCAAACCCGCGGTGTCGAGCCTCTCGTCCCCGGGGCCCGCATCGCCGGCGGGGCGGTGTTTGCGCTCGAGACGGCCACACTGGGCCGCTGGACACTGTTGTTCGGCGCTCGAGGCGACGCCCGCCACTTGAGCGCCGACTCCAATGCCGCACTGCACGTTTCGGCGCAAACACGGAACGCCTCCGCGCTCACCGCCAACTTGGGGGTGGTGTATCGGGCCGCCCCGGGGCTGGCGGTCGCGGCGAACGCCGGCCGCGCCTTTCGCCCCCCGACACTGTTCGAGCTCTTCACCAACGGGCCCCACCTGGGGGAAGACCGCTACGAGATCGGATTGCCGAACGCGCGCCCGGAAGTGAGCGTCAACGCCGACCTGAGCGTCCGGTGGCAGAGCAGGCGCCTGCGGGGTGAGGTCGCCGCGTATCGCAATCAGATCGACAGCTACCTCTACATTGCGCCGACCGGGGCGACCGACCCCGGGTCCGGGCTGGCGATCTATCGGTACCGGCAGGCGCGCGCCGTGCTGGTGGGCGCGGAGGTCGGGGCGGAAATCGTCGCCGCCCCGGTGCTCACGTTACGCGCCCGGGCGGACGCGGTCCGGGGCACCAACCACGAGACAAACGAGCCCTTACCGCTCATCCCGGCACCGCGCGCGGATGTCGAGGCGGAATGGCACACGGGCGGGCTGCGCTGGGCGGAGCGCGTCTACCTGCGGGCGGGGCTGCAGGCCGTGACGCGTCAGACGCGACTCGGTCCGTTCGACGAGCAGACCCCGGCGTACCAGCTCCTCAACGTAGGGGCGGGCCTCGAGCAGACCGTCGGCGGACGTCTCATCTACCTCGATGTCCGAGTCCACAACGCCACGAATGCGCGCTACACGGACTTCCTCAGCCGCTACAAGGTATTCGCATTTGGGGAGGGTCGGAACATCGTGGTGCGCCTCTCCACCGGCCTGTGAGGATCACCCTCGTCACCGCGGGGCTGGCGCTGTTCGCGCCCTCCGGGGCCCCGGCGCAAAGCTTCCGCCAAAAAGACTTCGACGCCTACGTCGCCCGAGGACTCCAGGCGCTCCGGACCCCGGGCGCGAGTATCGCCGTAGTGAAGGACGGCCGGGTGCTGTTCGCCAAGGGGTACGGCGTACGCACAGTGGGCGATACGGCCCGCGTGGACGTCCACACGCTGTTTCAGATCGCCTCGAACACCAAGGCCTTCACCACCGCCGCGCTCGCGATGCTCGCCGACGACGGGAAGCTGTCGTGGGACGACCCCATGACGAGGCTCCTGCCCGGGTTCCAGCTGCACGACCCGTACGTGACCCGTGAGTTCACGGTACGCGACCTCGTGACGCACCGGAGCGGCCTGGGCCTGGGCGCGGGCGACCTGTTGTGGTTCCATTCCAATTACAATGGCGGCGAGATCGCCTACCGGATCCGCTTCGCTAAGCCCGTATCCAGTTTCCGCAGCGCCTACGCGTACGACAACGTGCTGTACATCGTGGCCGGTGAGATCTTCCCCGCCATCGCCGCGCAGAGCTGGGACGACTTCGTGAAGAACCGCATCTTCACCCCGCTCGGCATGAGCGAATCCGGCACGACGACGGCTTTTTTCACGTCGAGCCGAAAAGCGGCCGCGCCGCACGCGATCGAGGACGGCAAACTGCAGGTGGTCCCGCTCGATTCGGTCGACAACATCTCCCCGGCGGGGGGGATCGCGTCCAACGCAACCGACCTCGCGCGCTGGCTCGTCTGTCGGCTGGATTCAGGCCGCTACTCAGGGGGACGCCTCTTCAGCGAGCGGCAGGCGCGCGAGATGTGGTCGGGCCAGACCATCCTCCCGATTGGGGAGCCCGACCCGCCGCTCGCCGCGCTGCGGCCGACCTTCGCCGAATACGGCTTGGGCTGGCGGCTGCGGGACTACCAGGGGCGGAAGACCGTATCGCACACGGGCGGCCTCGCCGGGATGTCGTCGCAGATCACGCTCGTCCCGACCGAGAAGCTCGGGATCGTGATCCTCACCAACTCGGAGTCCGATCTCATGGCGGCGCTCACCTACCGCCTGCTCGACGATCTGCTCGGGGCTCCACGCCCGCGAGCTGACTGGGTGGCGGCCTTCGCCCAAGCCGAACAGATCGCCCGGGTGCGAGCCGACTCGACGCTCAAGGCCACGCGCGTAGAGCGGGATTCGGCGTCTCGGCCGTCGCTGCCGCTCACCAGGTACGCGGGCTCATACCGCGACGAGCTGTATGGTGACGCCAGCGTGGCCCTCGAAAATGGCCGGCTGGTCCTCCGGTTCAGCCGCTCGCCGGCGTTCGTGGGTGATCTCGAGCACTGGCAGTACGACACGTTCATTGCGCGCTGGCGCACGAAACATCTCGAAGACGCGTACGTGAGCTTCGCGCTCACCCCGGACGGATCCGTCGACCGGCTCCAGATGTCGGCCGTATCGCCGCTCGCCGACTTCAGCTTCGACTACCAGGATCTGCTGTTCCGACCGGTCGCGGCGCCAAGCGGGAGTAGGTGATGCAGGCAGGGAGGGGCGTGACGAGCGTGAGACTCGCGACGGCGGCGGTGGTGCTGATCGCCGCCGTCCTGCTGCGCGCTTACGAGATCCCGCCTATCCCCACGTGGTTCTACGTCCTCGCCTGGTACCCCACGCTCATCATCCTGGACGAGGTGGTCGTACTGCTCGGCGGCGAGTCGCTGCTCGCCCGCCCCCGCGAGCTGGCGGTGATGTTGTGGTGGTCGGCGGTGATTTGGTTCGTGTTCGAGGCGATCAACTTTCGGCTGCGGGATTGGTACTACGTCTTCCTCCCGGCGGGCCGGCTCGAGCGCTGGCTCGGCATCACGGTATCGCTCGCGACGGTGGTCCCCGCCGTGCTGCTCCCCGAGCGCCTGCTGGACC
>DASQAH010000249.1:0-4640 GCA_035635835.1 Gemmatimonadales bacterium | reverse complement strand
GAGATCACATACCGGACGGCCAGGAGCTTCCAGAGCCGGAGGCTCCGGCTGAGGTCCATGCCGGCCGCTCCCACCCCCAGGAGCTCATCATAGGCTTGAAGTTCGTTGCCATGGTAACCACCCACTTCCGGAATACCGTGGGCCATGAGCGCGTCGCTCGGATAGACGCCGCCGTAGTCACAGACGCGCAGTGGCAGCGGCGCCAGCGCGAGGCGCTGGATAAGCTCGTCAGAGGCCATTTGCTGCGATTCCGGACTGCTCCAGCGCCAGAACGCTCGTCCGGATCGCCACAGATCGATGCCGAGCAGCAGCACCAGCGCCCCCGCGAACACCGGAACGGTGAGTTTCCCTTGCTGGAAAGAGAGCGCGACGCCGGCCGCCATCACCAGCGCGACTCCGCTGGCGAGGGCGCCCCACAAGATGCCCGGCTGCGCGGCGATGGCCGCCTGAGCGAGCTCCCCCCCGATGTCCTCCTGGTGCGCTTGCGCATAGGAAAGCGCGATTCCCCCGAACGCCCCGACGAGCGCAAGGAGGGCGCAGAGCCCGCCGGCGATCAGCCCTGCGATGGCCCACCGTTTGCCTTCGCCACGCTCCAAGCGTTCCACTCCGAACGCAGCCAGCACAGCGGCGGCGAACGCCACCAGGTACAGCGCGATCTCCGGCGCGCGGGTCTTGTTCACGAAGGGGACCACCGCCCACCAGAGACGATAGAAGGGCGTGCCGCTGCCCAAGGCGACGAGTAGGAACAGGGCGCCGATCGCCATGGTCCACCGCGCCAGTCGCCGCCGCGGGGCTCCTCCTGTGGCGCCGAGCAGCGCTAGGGCTACTACCGGTAGTCCCAGGTACGCGCTCTGGAGTTTGAAGTCGTTCGGACCCCAATAGGTGGCGTCCGGGGTGGAGCCCATGAAGCCCGAGAGCGCGAGCTCTGGGAGGTGGATCCAGGGAACGGCGTAGGACGTCGCCCACTCGAAGCCCTTCACGCCACCGCGGGGAGAGAACGGGAGGTAGTGCAAGAAGGGGAGCAGCTGGATCAGCGCGACGCCAAAGCCGAGTACAACGCTCACGAGGGCGAGCCCAAGGCCGCGCCAGCGTTGAGCGGGTGTGAGTCCCTGGGGCTCTCCGACAGTGAGATAGAGGGCAAAGACGGCGGCGGCGATGAGCGCGTACTGCATCGCTTGGTAATGGGGGCTGAGGAGCGCGAGGCCGACGGCCAGGCCGAGCAAGGCGTGTCCCTCGAGCCGGCGGCGGCGGATGCCGAGCACGAGTCCGATCAACATCACCGGGAACAGAGCCGCGACGAACAGCTGCCCGTCGTGACCGGGGCTCACGTACGAGATCACCGGCCCGCTCAGCTGATAGGCGGTGGCACCGACCACCGAGCTGAGCCAGCTCGTGCCCAGCAGGCGCAGGAGCAGATAGAGGAAGAGACCCGCCAGGACGTAGTGCCCGACGAACGCGAGGTCCACGCTGATGGTGGTCGGCAGAACGAGCCGGAGCCAGGCGGTCGGATAGAACAGGTCCCCGAAGCCGGCTACCGTCGGGACTCCCCCCAACATCTCGGGGTTCCAGAGCGGCAGCCGACCCGTCGTGCGCCACTGCTCCGTCCCCCAGTGGCGAATCGCCCACCCCGTCGAGAACTGGTCGCTCCAGGGGCCGGCGAGATACTGACTCGCCCACATCGGCAGCGAGAGAATGGCAATCCAGACGCTCAGGAGACCGAGCGCCGTGGACGTCGGCCACCTCGCCACCGCTATCGGCCGTCAGCGCCCAGCGTTGCCCATGGCCAGGACCGTCGCGGCGAGCGTCCGCACTTTGGCTTGCTCGGCTGCTCCCTGGGCATCGCGGAGCAGCTGGGTCGACAGCTGCCACAGCGCGCTTTGCCGCGCTCGCCCGGAGCGAGCCTCGGCCGCCGCGAGCGCCGTCCGCGCGGCCGCCACCCGGTCGGCCGCGAGCCCATTCGACCGCGCCAACTGGTCCAGATACGCGCGAGCCACAACGAAGCTCGCGGGCCACGCGAGCTTCGGCTGATCCTGCACGTTGAGGTAGTCGAAATGCACCAGCTTCGCGGCGTCGATCTCGTCCTGCGACAGCAGGCCGCTCGGCACCAGCTCGAACACGTCGAGCCCGCGGCCGATCTCGGAGCTGATGAGGTAGCCGTTGTACCAGTAGGCGGACCAGGAGCCGGCGCCCACGAGCTTGGTCGAGTCCATCGGGCCGCGGTCGAAGTAGGCGATTTCCTTCGGATGCGACGGGTCGGTCCAATCGAACACCGAGACGCCGCCCTGGTACCATGCCTGGGCCATGATGTCGCGACCGGGCACGGGAATCAGCGAGCCGTTGTGCGCCACGCAGTTCTCGAAGGGCGTCTGCGGGGCCGGCATCTTGTAGTAGCTCCGGAACGTCATTGTGTCGTGGGAGAGGGTGAAGATCGCGTCCGCTCCCCACTCCGGCTTGTCGGTCACCCGGCACTTGGGCTGCAGACCCCCGCCCCACTCGTCGGTGAACAACACCTTGGTGCCGTCGTTGTTGAACGTCGCCGAATGCCAGAACGCGAAGTTCGAGTCGGCCGCAGCGGCGATGCGTCGTGGGTTGACCGGGTCACGGATGTCCAGCACGATCCCGTATCCCGCGCACGCGCCCCCTGCGAGTCCGATCGCCGGATACACGGTGATGTCGTGGCATTGGACTGGTCCGGGCCGCGGACTATTGCCGGCGTTTGGCGGATTGACGATGCGATCCACGAGGGCCTGCAGCCCGGCCCGGAGTGTGGCGCTGTCGGCGCCCGTGGGTGCCCCGGTTCCACCACGCGCTTTGACGATGCTGTCGAGCCGTGCCGCGACGAATCGCGGCCCCGCGACCATCTCCATGCCGCGCATGGTGAAGGTGAAGCCGCCCCGGGCGCGCGCCTCTGCGGCGGCCCGCGCCATGGCGGCCAAATCCTCGGGTGCCTCGCCATGGGCTGCCGGTGCGGTCAGGGCGGCGAGAATCGCCGGCTTGCTCACCACGTGTGCCTGCTCAGGATTCGCCAGGGGCACCTGGATTACTTCGATACGGAACAGCTCGCTGTTGGGGTCCTTGTCCGGAGTCAAGGCCGAGCACCCCGCCAGCTCGTTCGGCGAGCGGACGGGAGCGGAGCCCGACACATAGATGTAGACGTTGGCCGTGTCGTTCGGCGCGGTCACTACGGTGTGCGTGTGGGAGCCACGGCACGTCTGGACGTTGGCGAGGCTCCTGGGGTGCGCGATGTCCGAGATGTCGAAGATGCGGATACCGCGCAACCGGTCCTGGCTCACCGTATCGGCCACACCCTGCGTGCCGCAATCGAGACGGCCGTTGAAGTCCTCGCCGGACGTGAACAGGAGGTTCCGGTAGACGGAGACGTCGTTCTGCGCGTCGGGGCAGACGAAGGTCGTGACCAGCACAGGGTGCGCGGGCTGCGCGATATCCCACACCTGCAGACCGTGGAAGTTTCCCTGGATCACGTAGTGTCCGGTGAACGCAAGGTCCGAGTTGAGGAACGCAAAGTCGCCGGGATCGCTGTCGTTCGTGAACTGCGCCGGCTTCGGCGCCGCGGCCACGAGCCGCAGGTTCCAAGCGGCTTGGGCGGCGTTCATCCACCCGGCGCGGAGCCCGACACGGGGGTCGGGGCTGGGCGCCATAGCGGACGTGTCGTGCTGCGCGCTGGCGATCGGGGGGGGGGCGAAGATCGCGAGGACCATGCCGGTCGCGAACAATAGTGACGTGGATCTCACTGGGAACTCCTAAGGGTTTGAGACATTGCCGATCTCGCTGATCCTATCGGCGTCTACGTGCGAGGCAATCTATCCTTTTACTGCGATGAGTTCGATCTCCACTCGTGCTGCCCGCGGCAGTCCGGCCGCCTGCACTGTTGAGCGCGCCGGCTTGTGGGCTCCGAACCGTCTGGCGTACACCTCGTTCATGGCCGCGAAATCGGCCATGTCGGCCAGATACACCGTGGCTTTCACCACATTGCCGAGGGAGGAGCCGGCAGCGAGTAAGACCGCCTCCAGGTTCCGGAACACCTGCTCGGTCTGCTCGGCGACCGTCTTGCCGATCAGCTCGCCGCTCTTGGGGTCGAGCGCCACCTGGCCCGCCGTGTAGACCATCCCGTCGGTGGTCACCGCCTGGCTGTAGGGGCCGATCGCTTTGGGTGCGGCGTCGGTCGCCACCACGCCCAGCCCTTTCGTCTTGCGCATCAGAACAGGCCCTCGATGGTACCGTCGGGATGAAGGCGGAACCGCTCCGCCGCCGGGCTCTTGCCGAGCCCCGGCATCGTCAGGATGTCCCCCGCCAACGCCACGACGAACCCAGCGCCAGCGGATGGCTGAATCTCACGCACGTGCAGAGTGAATCCGCTCGGTGCGCCCAACTTCGTGGCGTCGTCCGAGAAGGAGTATTGCGTCTTAGCGATGCACACCGGCGTCTCGCCGAGCCCGAGGGTCGGCAGCAGCTCGAGCGCGCGCTCGGCCGCGGGGGAGTAGGCGACGTCGGCCGCCCCGTAGATTTCGCGGGCGATCGTCTCGATCTTTTCCTTGATCGACCGCCTCTCGTCATACAGCGGTTTGAACGCGGCGTTCCGGCCCCCCCCCCCCCCCCCCCCCCCCCCCCCCCCCCCCCCC
>DASQAH010000248.1:0-2328 GCA_035635835.1 Gemmatimonadales bacterium | reverse complement strand
AAAAAAACGGTCATGGGCGGCGGCCGCCCACCCAGCCGCATGAAACGGGGCTATCATGGGCCCCCAGCGCCGCGCACTCGGATACGTCGCGTAGCTTTGGTATCGCGAATCCGGAAAAAAACTGACGAGGGAGCGCTCCGGAACCCCGCATTGGTGCCGATGAGCCCGTCGAGCAAAGTCGTGCTGCGAACGCTCCTGCGAGTGCCGGCGCCACTTCACCGGGAGGTGCGGCCATGGAGCGCGTGATCGAGCGATGCTGCGGGTTGGATGTCCACAAGAAGACGGTGGCGGCGTGCATCCGCGTGCCGGGGAGCCACGGCGAGCGAGTGCAGGAGGTGCGCACGTTCGGGACCACGGCCGCCGAGCTGCTCGTGCTGCGCGATTGGCTCGAGGCGCATGGGGTCACGCACGTGGCCATGGAGAGCACGGGTGTGTACTGGAAGCCGATCTTCTACGTCCTGGAGGAGGCGTTCATCTGCGTGCTGGCCAACGCCGCCCAGATCGCGCAAGTGCCCGGGCGCAAGACGGACGTCAAGGACTGCGCGTGGATCGCGCAACTGCTGGAGCATGGGCTCATACGGGGGAGCTTCGTGCCACCGGCGCCGATCCGCGATCTGCGAGACTTGACGCGGTATCGGAAGGGCATCATTCAAGAGCGCACCCGGCAGGCCAATCGGCTGCACAAGGTGCTGGAGGACGCCGGCATCAAGCTGGCGTCGGTGGCCAGCGATGTCCTCGGGGTGTCGGGCCGGGCCATGCTGCAGGCCTTGGTCACGGGCACGCGCGATCCCGAGGTGCTGGCGGACTTGGCGCGGGGGAACCTGCGCAAGAAGCTGCCCGCGCTGCGGCAGGCGTTGGCCGGGCGGTTTCGCCCCCACCATGGGTTTCTGGTGGCCCAGATCCTGGCCCACCTGGACTACCTCGACGAGGCCATCGACGCGGTCAGCCAGCAGCTCGACGTGGTCATGGCGCCCTTCGCAGACGAGGTCGCGCGCCTCGACACGATCCACGGGGTGAATAAGCGCACCGCGGAAGTCATCATCGCCGAGATCGGCGTGGACATGCGGGTCTTCCCGACGGCCGGCCATCTGGCCAGCTGGGCCGGCCTGTGTCCGGGCAACAACGAGAGCGCAGGGAAGCACCGATCGGGCAAGACCCGCAAGGGTGATCCCTGGCTGCGGGCCGCATTGGTCGAAGCAGCGTTGGCGGCCAGCACTCGCTCGAACCGGAGCGCGTTCGGCGCCCGCTATCGACGCATCATGCCGCATCGCGGGCACAAGAAAGCCGTCGTGGCGGTGGCCCGCGCCATCCTGGAGACCGCCTATCATCTGCTGGCACGCCAGACCACCTATCAGGAGCCGGGGCGGGACTACTACGAGCGACGCCATGCCGAGCACGTTCGGCGACGCGCAATCCAAGCGCTCCAGCGGCAAGGGTATCGCGTCACCCTCGAACCCGCCGCCTGAGCGCACGGTCGAATCAACGGGGGTGTTTCTGAGCAAAGCCGCGGCCTGGTTTGCGCGGGAGACCGGCTCGATCCCATCCAAGGATTCGAGTTCGTGAAGGCGCACCAGGCCGAGCATCGCGTCGCGACGACCTGTCGCGTGCTGGGTGTCTCCCCCAGCGGGTACTACGCGTGGCGCCACCGACCGCTGTCGGGCCGGGCGCGGGCGGATGTGACGATGGCCGCGCAGGTTGAGGCGATCCACGGTCAGTCGCGCGGCACGTATGGGGCGCCGCGAGTCCACGCGGAGCTCCGGGCTGAGGGTGTACTGGTCGGCCGCAAGCGCGTGGCGCGGCTGATGCGGGCGGCGGGCCTGCAGGGCGTGAGTCGCCGGAAGTGGGTCACCACGACGCAGCGAGATCCCGCCGACCGGCCGGCGTTGGATCTGGTCGACCGCGCCTTTGTCGCGCCCGGCCCCAACCGGCTGTGGGTCGCCGACATCACCTATATTCCGACGTGGGCCGGGTTCCTCTATCTCGCGGTCGTGCTCGATGTATGGAGCCGGCGCGTCGTGGGCTGGGCCATGGCCACGCATCTGCGCACGGAGCTGGTCCTCGAGGCCTTCACCATGGCGTGTTACCAACGGCAGCTGGAGGCCGGCGTCATCCACCATTCCGACCACGGCTGTCAGTACACCTCGGTTGCGTTCGGCCTGCGATGCCAGCAGGCGGGCGTTCGGCCCTCGATGGGCTCGGTTGGCGACGCCTACGACAATGCGCTGTGCGAAAGCTTCTTCGCGACCCTCGAATGTGAGCTGCTCGATCGCTGCCGGTTCTCGACTCAGGCCGAGGCCCGTCTGGCCGTCTTCGACTTCATCGAGGGTT
>DASQAH010000247.1:0-20172 GCA_035635835.1 Gemmatimonadales bacterium | reverse complement strand
GGACAACATTGTCTACTGTCAAGGGTAGAAAGAGCGCCAAACAAGGCCCTGTAGCGGAACGACTTGCCACCCTGTTGGACGTGTTCAGTCCCTGGGATGACATCTCGTTGACCTATCGGCAGTTCGCCGCAGAGATCGGTCCGCCAGTCACCGAGTCGGCAGTCAAGAAGTGGCCCCAACGCAAGAAGTTTCCAGCGGATATCGCCCGGATGATCGCGCGGAAGGCCCAGGACCGTCGCATCAGTGGCGTGACATTGGAATGGGTGCTTTGGGGCGAGGGAACAGGGCCCCAAAAGACCCCACAAACGGCCCCATCTTACAGGCGCTCCTCTGGGCAACCGAGTGCCCACGCAGATGCACCGCAGGCCACCTCAGTCCCCGCGCCGACACCTGGGGAGCCGCATGGCCACTATGCCGCACGGATCGGCGCGGCCGTCCAAGCCGACCTCGGCCACAATGAGTTCGGTCAGTGGTCCTCGGTCGAGGTCCAGCACACGGTCCTCTGGGCGCTCAAGGATCTAGCGCGGCGGCTCCGGGTGCTGCGGTTCGACATGGGAAAGACCTTCGAGCTGACGGATGAGTGGGCCGGACACATTGGGCTGCCGGTACGCCCGCCGAACGGGTCATCCGACGAGGAGGACGCCGAGATGTAATGGAGCGGATGGGATTCGCACCCACCACCCCGGTAGCAAAGCGTTGATACCGCATGGCTCGATCTTCACTTCACGGGAACCGCAGTCTTCGAACACACTGGATCGAGGCCCTTGCCGCGCCTAGCCGGATCGCCGCATAATATGCCTCTTCGGCTCCCCGCGACGACAGCCAGCAACGCGAACCAGGTGACAGCCGGCATGGCAAGCACTGCTTTCACGTCCTCACAATCCCAGCCCCGTGGAGTCCGCTCGTTCTTCGAGAAGCTGAACGGCCCGTTGCACAAGCGAACGCTTCGAGCATTCATGATCATCGTCATCGTCCATTTGGCCGAGCATCTGGTGCAAGCCTATCAGGTATACGTGCTGGGGTGGCCGCTGCACCAGGCGCGGGGTGTCCTGGGCCAAGCGTTCCCCTGGCTCGTGCACTCCGAAGTACTGCACTATGGTTATGCCCTGATCATGTTGGTCGGCATTTGGACATTGTTGCCCGGGTTCGTGGGCCGGTCGCGAAGGTGGTGGCTCGCAGCGCTCGTAATCCAGTTCTGGCATCACGTCGAGCACTTGCTGCTGCAGGGTCAAGCCATCGCGGGCCGTACGCTTTTCGGGGCCCCCGTTCCCACGAGTATCGCACAGCTGTGGATCCCGCGCCTCGAGCTGCACTTATTGTACAACAGTTTGGTCTTCGTCCCGATGATGGTGGCCATGTACTATCACCTGTTCCCGAGCGCGCCCGAGGCCGCAGGGATGCGGTGCAGCTGCTCGCTCCGTTCCCACCCGGCAACGGCCTGACCACTACACAGCGGCTCGCTGCCGGACTCTTAGCTGCTGAGGTCGGGAACTCACACCACGCGACACCCCAGCAGGTCGGGCCCGAGACCGTCAAGCAGGTGGTGCTCCACGCGACGCAGCGGATCGTGAGCGGCTCGAGGCGGGGAGAAACTCGCAACACAACTCACAACATTGGCTCGGCGGAAGCAACAGCCCCACAGCGGATCTCACTGTAGCGCTTGCGGTTCGGATGATGGAGCGGATGGGATCTGCACTCACGATCCCCTGGGTGCAAAGCACGAAGCGGGGATGCACGCCTGCGCGCCCTACTGAGGCAACCTGGATACCTCCCGCACGTTGCCCGCGTATCCCGCGCAGGCTGAAGGTCAGCTAGCGCACCCTGCGCGCGACATGTTCGCCGAGATGTTAACGCGATGGTCCTGCAGTTCCGTGACTCTTACCTCTGGTACACGCGCACATAATCCACGCGCATCGTCTGCGGGAAGACCGTCGTCGTATCCGGACTGCCGGGCCAATAGCCACCGACGGCGACGTTGAGGATGATGAAGAAGGGATGGTCGTATACCCAGGTCCCCGGCACGTCGCTCGAGGTAACGGTCTTGTAGTAGGTGCTGTCGACGTACCACGTAATCGCGCCCGGCTGCCACTCGACCGCAAAGATGTGAAAGTCGTCGGCAAACGCGCCGGTGCTTAGGCTATAGGTGCTGCTGATGCCGTTGGCGCCGGAGTAGCCGGGGCCGTGCACCGTGCCGTGCACGCGGCCGGGCTCCTTCCCGATGTTCTCCATGATGTCGATCTCGCCGCACCCGGGCCAGCCGACTTGACCGATGTTGTCGCCCAGCATCCAGAACGCAGGCCACAGCCCCTGCCCGCGCGGGATCTGAATGCGCGCCTCGATCCGGCCGTACCGCCACGCGCCCAGGCCCTGAGTCTTGAGGCGCGCGGAAGTGTACGCCTGGTTGCCGAACTGCTCTTGACGCGCCTCGATTACGAGGTAGCCGTTCTCGACCCGGGCGTTCTCGGGCCGATTGGTATAGAACTCGAGCTCGGCGTTCCCCCAGCCATTGCCTCCGGTCTCCCGCACCCATTTCGTGGTGTCGAGCGCAGTGCCGTCGAACTCGTCGTGCCACACGAGCCGCCACGCCGGCGCCGGTGGGGGGGTGCTGGGTGTGCCACTGGAAACGGGGCCCTGCCCGTCAGAGCGGCACGCGATCGTGGGGTGTATCGCGACCAGGGCGATGGCAAGCGCCAAGCGGGCGCCCGCAAGCGGGAAAGCGACGCGAGAGGGCAATGCTTCGCTCCGCCCGGTCACGCTACGACTCCCGGTACGGCCTAAGCGACGATCAATCAGGCTCATGGAAGCATCCGTGACGGGCCGAGTTTGGAATGTTACGTCCTGCTCGCGCGATGGCTAGTGTGGAGCAACGAGTGGAGCGGATGGGATTCGAACCCACGACCCCCTGGTTGCAAACCAGGTGCTCTCCCAGCTGAGCTACCGCCCCCCGTCAGGAACATACGGATCATGCCCTGAGACTGGTAGGCAGCAGGAAGAGTGCCAGCCTGATTATCGCCGCAGTACCGCCCTCACCCGACCCGCCGCGTCCACCACGAAAATGGGCAGGTTCAGGATATCGTTCTGCATGTGCACACCGCTCGCGGCGGCGGGGCCCGCAAGCAACGAGAACGTGTGCATGTACGGGTCTGCGGCCGCGTAGTTCACCGTGTATCCGTCGTCCCCCATCGAGGCGATCGACAGCACGCTCAGCGGGTTCGTACCTGCGTTGAGTATGCTCGTCATCAACTCGTTCCCGAAGACCGATTCGCGCCAGTGCCCATCGATGCTCCCGGAACCACCGACGTTCTCTACAGGAACCTTGGCCCCACCGGTGTAATTCGTTCCGCCGATCCGGTCGAACGCGGCGAGCGCCTGCGATCCGATGAAGTGCGGATCGGTGCCGCCAGAAGCGACGGCGCCCACCAACAGGTTCTGGTACGTCCAGATCGTGCCGAATCCGAGCACATGCCCCATTTCATGCAGGATGATCGAGGGTAGCTGGCCGTTCGCATCGTAGGTCCCGATGTCAGCGGAGTCGACCTTTATCAGGCCCATGATGGGCAGCCATGAGCTGCTACGGGCGTAGCAAGGGCCCGCCTCCGCGAGAATCTTTCCGGGTCCGTCGATCGAGTCGATGCTAACGTAGATGAGGATATTGTTTATCGTCTCATTGATCGCCGGCTGTCCTGGGAAGCACTGGTTCGCGGGCACGTTCAGGGTAATGGGCTGCAGCGCGCCGTAGGTGATGCGCTGCCAGTGCGCCACCGCGCTGTCAACTGCGGCCTTCCGGGTGCCCGTGGGGACTGCGCTGAGATAGCGCAGCGTGATAGTGTAGGCCGGCCCCTGGCCGTCGGCGGTGAATGTCAGCGGATTACCGGTGATCCCGCTGCCGGTGACGGTGGCGGTCAGTGTGTTCGAGCCGATCGTTCCCCCGATCGTCCAGCTGCCGACAGTCGCCACACCGTCGCTCCCAGTCATGACGGTACCATTGGTGACGCTGCCGCCGCCGCTGGCGACCGCGAAAGTCACCTGAACATTGGCCGATGGAATGCCCGCGGTGTCGCGAACCAGCACCGCCGGCGCGAAGTTGAGCGCGTACCCGATGAGGCCGGTCTGAGCGTCCCCCGCCTGCACAACCACTGACGCTGGCGGACCAGGCGTCGCCGCCTTCGCCAGAAACCGGGCCGCGTTGCCCGTAATCCCGGCGACTGTCACGTATAGCGTGTCCATCCCCGGGCTGCTGTTGACCGTCCATCCACCCACTGTGGCGATCCCCGACGCCGACGTCAGCACCGTGCCACCCGTCACGCTGCCGCTGTTCGCCCCGGCCGTGAACGTCACTGTCGCGTTGGGGATGTGGTTGCCGTACTGATCGCTCACCAACACCGATGGCTTGATCGCAACAGCGGTGCCGACGCCCACCGTCTGGTTGTCGCCGGCCTGCTTCACCACAGTCTGCGGCGGTCCGGCTGTTGCCGTCGCGCTAAAGACTGCAGCCGCGAGGGGGCCGGTGTTCGCAGTCACTCGCTGCGGGACGCCCGTAGTCGTGCCGAGAGTCCACTGGGTGCTGGCGTTGCCCGTTCCATCTGTGTAGGCCGCGGCTGGGGTCGCGCTGCCACCTCCCGACGTCACGGTGAAACTGACGTAGGCGTTGGGGACTGGATTGGTGAGCGAGTCGGTCACCTGCACGGCCAGGGCCTGGGGCAACTGGGTCCCGACCGACGCGCTCTGGTTGTCGCCACCGGTCTTCTTGAGAGTGAAGGCCGCCTGGGCGACGGTGACCGTCACCGGGGTGTTCACCGACCCCGCCGTCGCGACAATCTGGGTCGTGCCGTTGCCCACAGAGGCCGCCAGCCCATTGGAAGAAACGGTGACGACCGCGGTGTTGTTGGAGGCCCAAGTCACAGTGGCGTTCTGGAGCGCGTTGCCATGTTGGTCGGTGACTGCGGCTGTGAGCTGCTTCGTGGCCCCTCTCGCGGAGAACGACAGCGTGGATGGCGTCACGGTGATGCCAGCGGGAGCGGGGGGCTCCGTGGTCCCGCCGCACGCCGCCAAGGCGACGATGCCGACTGAGCTGGCGATGAGGGACCAGCGGCTGAACACGATGTTGGGCATACGGCTCCTGCCAGGGGTCGCAACGAATCGGAACATTAGGCGGATGCGGCAGTTCCAGCAAGCCAAAGCTGCCCTTCCCTGCTAGCCGGGGCGGTGACCAAGCGCACAGGCAGGCGCCTGCCACCTTGCGCCTCGAGAGTAGGCGGGGCGAAGATGAGCAACACGATGAGACAACTGGGACCGCTACTCTGTCTGGGCCTCGCCGCCTGCACGAGCAAGCCGGTGACACCGCCCTTGCGACTCGGCACCACGTACACAGTGCAGCAGTCGGGCGCCCTGACGCTGCTCGACTCTCTGTGGCGCGGCCCCCGGGTGGCGACGGTCATCGGGCCCTCGGGCCAGGTGCTGCAGGCGGCCGCCCGGGGCGACCTCGACGTCGTCATCACGCACGCACCCACGCTCGAGGAGCGTCTGCTGGTGCGCCCCGGCCACGCGGCCCTGCGCTGCTCGCTGGTCGCGAGCCGTTTCGCGATCATCGGGCCGGCCGCTGACTCGGCAGGCGTTGCCACGGCAGCCGGTGCGGTCGAGGCGTTCGCGCGGATCGCGCAGCACGGGGCGAGCTTCGTCTCGCGCGGAGATTCCTCCGGCACGCACGTTCGGGAGCTCGCACTCTGGGCCGCCGCCGGCGTGCGGCCCACTCGCCAGCGATGGTACATCGAGTCCGGCACCGATCAGGCGGCGACCCTGCACTTGGCCGACGAGCGCAACGCCTACGCCCTCGCGGACCTCCCGACGCTCTCCCAGCTCTCGGGCATGCGGCTGCGGATCCTGCTCACAGCTGACACGCTGCTGCGCAATCCGTACACGTTGTATGTCGTGCGATCGCGGAGCGCCCCGATAGTGGCGCGAGGGGAACACTTCGCCGAATGGGCGATGGGACCGTGGCGCGCGGCGCTCGTCGCCCGACGGCTGCCGGACGGCAGCCCGGCCTTCGAGCACCAGGCAGCGGGAGACAGTTGCACCGCGTCGCCCCCCTCCCCCCCCCCTCCCACCCCCAAATAGGGGGGGGGGAGGAGGGGGGCAGAGTCAGGTCACGCAGCTGATTGCGGGCTAGTGGAGGGGGGGGAGGTTGCACGCCGCGGCCGCACAGCGAGCCACCAGCCGATGCCCATGAAGCCCACCACTCCACCCACCACCTTGAGCTCGAACGAGACCGAATTGGCGACATCCGCAGCAGGCACGAACGCCAGCGCGATGGAAAGCGCGACGGCACCGAGTCCCACCCATCCGCCGACAGCGCCACCCAACGTGCGGACTCGGCGCAGCCGCAGAAACGCCGCGAACAGATACAGGTAGGGGATGAAGAAGAGCACGATCGTCGTATCCACGAGCGCGAGATAAGCGTCTCGCACGGTCGAGCCGACGAGCCCCGCCACGATGAACAGGGTGGCGACACCGCCTTGCACCAGCAACGCGACGTACGGGGTCTGCCACCGCGGGTGAACCCTCCCGAACGCCGGCGGCAGGACCTGATCCACGCCAGCGACGAATGGGATGCGGGCGGTCCCCGCGATCCACGCGCCCACGCCCCCCAGGTTGCCGAGGGTGATCAGGCAGGCGACCACCGCCGCCGCAGGCGCGAGCCAAGGAGCGCCCAGCCGCTCGCTCAGGGCGGCCGTGGCCTGCGGTAGGCCGTTCGTGATGCTCACCGTCGTAGCCGGCAGCGCGACCAACATTGCAGCCGTTCCCAGCACGTACGTGGCCGCAATCCCGATCCCCGACACGATGATGCCGCGTCGCAGCGTCGCCACCGGATCCTGGATCTCGTCGCCCAGCGTCGGGGCGAGCTCGAGCCCCGCGAACGCGAACGTCATCGTGGCGAACAGGCTGAGCAGCGGCAGGTCGAGGCGGCTGGGCAGCAGCGCCGGCGCCGTGATCGGAGTCGCACTGCCGTGCGCGACGAGGGACCACGCCGCGAGCGCCACGAAGATCATCGCCGGGAGCCAGGTGCCGTACGCGCCGAGGTTCTGCACCCACCTTCCCACCCGCAGCCCGACCAGGTTCAGCCCCAAGGCAATCCATAGGTTGCCGAGAGAAAACGCCGCAATGAACCACTTGTTATCCGCTAGGTGGACGAAGCTGGGGCCCCCGACGTAGGCGAAGATCGCCGCGCTGGTGAGCAGCAGCGACGGGTAGTAGACCAGGTTGTTCACCCAATAGCCCCACCCCGCGATGAACCCGTGCGTGGGGCCGAACGCGCGCGTCACCCAACGGTACAGCCCACCCTCGCCCGGGTCGATGTCGCTGAGCTCCCGCACCGCCATAGCGGACGGCACGAAGAAGATGACCATCGCCAACACCCACAGCGACAGGCTCGCGGGACCGATCCGGCCGGCCGTCGTCAACCAGCGGAGCCCGACGATCGCCGAGATGTTGAAGAGCACGACGTCGCGCAACGTCATCACCCGCGGGAGTCGGCTCATATCAGGGAGGGGGGGGTGGGAAGGAGGAGGGGGAGGAACGAGGGGAGTGAGTCGTCGGATGCACCGTGGCGACTAGCCATCCGATGCCGCTGCCAAGTGCCGCGCCGGCCAACACGTCGGTGGGGAAGTGTTGATGGGCGGCGACGCGGAGCGCACCAACCCCCGCAGCCCCGAGAAGGAGCAGTACACTATTGCGGGTGGCGTGCGGTAGCTGCTGGCGCCGCGCCAGAACGGCATAGGAGGTCGCCGCGGCGAAGGCGAACGACGTGTGTCCGGAGGGGAAAGAGACGCGGCTCTCGTGGCTGCCCGCCGCCGCGACGGCATTGGCCGTGTACAGCACCGGCCGACTGCGATGCACGAGCACCTTGAGCCAGTCAGTCGTCGCGCCGGTCAAGGAGATGGCATCCAGATACACTGCCACGTTCCCGCGGGCGCGATCGGCCGGCACGCCGAGCACGGACGCCAACCCCGCCGAGCCCGCGACGCTGAGCAGGAGGACATCGCTAGCCCGGCCTGCGCGCATATCCACCGGATGGATCGCCCAGCGATCGATGCCCCAGAGGCCGGCCGGATCGCACGGCGCACACGGCGGCGGACCATGCGGCAGGCGCAAGGCGGCGGGCAGCAGGGCGAGCAGGCCCGCCCCGCCGACCGTCGCAGCGTCGCCCCAGCCCGCCGTGTACGCCGCACGCTGGGCGACGAGGGACGGAACTGGCACGACCAAGATCAGCAGGACACAGGCGAAGCGAAGCACGGCCGTACAAGTTACCTGGCGCTGCCCTAGTGCGCTAAACGCCACGGGCGCGGCACCTTGCGGTTTCCTGCCCCCCCGGCTAAGCTGTACCGTCGCCTACCCCCTGAGGCCGCGTGAGTACCCAGACCCTCCAGCACATCGCGCTGTTCGACAAATGCAGGAATTTCACCCGGGCGCGCGAGGTGCAGGCGGCAGGCCTGTATCCGTACTTCAAGGCAATTTCCCACTCCGAAGACACCATCGTCATGATCGAGGGCAAGTCCCGGATCATGATGGGCTCCAACAACTACCTCGGGCTGACCCACCATCCAGACGTCCTGGCGGCCGCGAAGGGCGCACTTGAGCGCTACGGGTCGGGGTGCACCGGCAGCCGGTTCCTGAACGGGACGCTGGACCTGCACGAGCGACTGGAAGCCGAACTGGCAGAATTCTTCGGCAAGGAAGCCTGTCTCGTCTTCTCTACCGGCTACCAGGCGAATTTGGGGCTGATCTCCGGGCTGGTGGGCCGGGGAGACGTGGTCTTCCTCGACAAGCTCGACCACGCGTCGATCGTGGACGGCGCCAAGATGTCGCACGGCGAGACCATGCGCTTCAACCATGGGGACTTGGCCGGCCTGGAGCGCAAGCTGCAGAAGGTGGACCCCAAGATCGGCACGATGGTGATCGTGGATGGCATCTATTCGATGGAAGGCGACATCGCCGATGTCCCGAACCTTCTCAAGGTGACGCAGAAGTACGGCGCGGCGCTCGCCATTGACGACGCGCATTCGGTCGGCGTGCTGGGCCCGCGGGGCGACGGGACCGCCGCCCATTTCGGCCTGGCGGACGAAGTGGATCTCATCGTCGGAACCTTCTCGAAGTCGCTCGCCTCGATCGGCGGCTTCGCGGCCGGGACCGAGAACGTGATCCACTTCCTCAAGCACCACAGCCGGCCGCTGATCTTCACCGCCGCGCTGCCCCCGGGAAACACCGCCGGCGTCTTGGCTGCGCTGCAGGTGCTGCAGCGCGAGCCCGAGCGCCGCGAGCGGCTGTGGAAGAACGCGCGGCGCCTGCAGGATGGGCTGCGCAGCGTGGGCTTCGATATCGGCCCCACTGAGACCCCGATCGTCCCGGTGCTCATCGGGCCGCTCGAAAAGACGTTCCTGTTCTGGCGCAAGCTGTTCGACGCGGGCGTGTTCACCAACCCGGTCGTCCCGCCCGCCGTGCCGCCGTCGCAGTGTCGGCTGCGCACCAGCCTGATGGCGACGCACAGCGACCAGCAGATCGACACGGCCCTCGAAGCCTTCGCCCGACTCGGCAAAGAGCTGGGGGTCATCTGAGCGGACCCGAGATCGTGCCCGTCACCGACGGGCACGGTCTCAATCGTTTCATCGCCTTTCCCTACGACCTCCACCGCAGCGACCCGCTGTGGGTCCCCCAGCTGCGCATGGACATGCGCACGCTCCTGTCTCCTAAGAAGAATCCGTTCTGGCAGCACGCCGAAGCGCAATTCTTCGTCGCGCGCTCGGACGGTCGCACGCTCGGACGGATCGGCGCCATCCGGAACCACCTCCACAACCAGATCCACCAAGACCGGGTCGGGTTTTACGGATTCTTCGAGTGCGTGAACGATCAGCAGGTCGCGAACGCGCTATGGGAGGCGGCGGCAGGGTGGCTGTCTGGCAAGGGTCACGATACGATGCGCGGGCCGATGAGCCCGTCGATCAACGACGAGTGCGGCCTGCTGGTGGACGGGTTCACCACACCCCCTACGCTGATGATGCCGCACAATCCGGCCTACTACGTCGCGCTGCACCAGCGTCACGGTTTCCAGAAGGCCAAGGACCTGCTGGCCTACGAGGGCTCGGGCCAAGCGCCACCGGAGCGCTACCTCAAAATCGCCCAACGCGTAGCCGACCGGGCGGGCATCACCCTGCGGCCCCTCAACCTGAAGCGGTTCGCAGCCGAGGTGGACCTGATCAAAGAGCTCTACAACCAGGCCTGGGAGAAGAACTGGGGGTTCGTCCCGCTCACCGAGCCCGAGATCGATCACCTCGCCAAACAGCTGAAGCCGATCGCCGTGCCCGATCTCGTGCCGTTCGCGGTGCGGAACGGCAAAGTCGTCGGGTTCGCCGTTGCTCTCCCGGACTTGAATGTCGCCCTGCGGCACAATCCGTCGGGCCGGCTCTGGGGCCTGCCGCTCATCTTGTGGCACGCCCGGCGGATTCATCGCGTCCGTGTGCTGCTCCTCGGCACCATCCCCGAGTTCCGAGGTCGGGGCATCGATGCCCTGCTCTACAACTGGATCTGGACCAAGGGCGTGGCGAAAGGCTATAGCTGGGGTGAGGGTGGTTGGATCCTCGAAGACAACGCCCCGATGAACAAGGCCGCCCAGGCCCTCGGGTTCCGCCCCTACAAGACCTATCGGATCTTCGACAAGGCGTTGTGAAGGCTTTCGTCACCGGGGGGACCGGGTTCGTCGGTGCCCACCTGGTCCAAGCGCTGCTCGAGCGCGGCGACGAAGTGACGTGCCTGGTGCGCTCCCCAAGCAAGGCCGCCGCCCTTGGATGGAGCAGCGTGCGGATCGTGCGCGGCGATTTGGGGGATCCCGCGGCCCTGCGCGACGGTTGCGCCGGAACAGACGCCGTCTTCCACCTCGCCGGCCGCATCAGCGCGCGCGACTTGCGCGAGTTCATGACGGTCAACCGGGACGGCACCGCAGAGCTGTTGGAGGCGGCAGTGCCCGACCCGCCCAGTCGCTTCGTGTACCTGTCCTCCCTCGCGGCCGGGGGCCCGACCGTGCCGGGCCGGCCGATCGACGAAAAGCGGCCGCCGGCCCCCGTCACGGATTATGGCCGCAGCAAGCTGGCCGGCGAGGTCCTGGTGCGGGCCGCCGCCCTCCCCTGGACCATCATCCGTGCGCCAGTAGTCTATGGGGAGTGGGACCGAGAGGTCTTGAAGCTCTTCAAGGTGGCCCGAACCGGACTCGCCCCGGTGTTCGGTGACGGATCGCAGGAGCTCTCGGTCGTGTATGCCGGGGATCTAGCCCAAGCACTGATCGCGGCGGCGACCAAGCCCGCGGCGGCCGGCAAGCTCTACTATGCGGCCCACCCGGTGATCACAACCAGCCGGGGCCTGGTGCGCACCGTCGGGCGCGCGGTGGGACGGACGCCGCGTATCATTCCGCTGCCGGCCCCGGTAGCGCGCGCGCTGCTGTGGACGATCGGGAGCCTGGCGCACCTAGCCGGCCGGGCGACGTTGCTGTCGGCGGATAAGGCCAACGAGTTTCTCGCGCCCGCGTGGACGTGCCGTGCCGACGCTCTAGCGGGGGACACGGGCTGGCGGGCTCAGATGGATCTGGAGGCGGGCGTGCACCGGACAGCGGCGTGGTATCGCGCGCAGGCGTGGTTGTGAGACGACTCGGCCCCTTCACCCCGATCGACATCGCCACGCTGTTGTACCTGGGCGCAGCGACGATCGCGGTGCTGGTGACCTACAGGGGCGAAGTGCCCGGTGGGGGCTGGTTGTTCGTGGCCCACGCGCTCGTGTTCGTGGTCGTCCTACTCGCGCCGCGCGCCCGGGCAGCGGGCCCGGTCGGCCGCTTCCTGGGCGAGTGGTATCCGATGGCGCTCCTCGCCGCGCTGTACGGCGAGATCGGCGTGCTCACGGTCGGCGCCGGGTTGCAGAACGACTGGTGGATCCAGCGGCTCGAGATGTGGGTGTTCGGCTCAGAGGTGAGCTACAACTGGATCCGCGAGATGCCGAACGTCGCGTTCTCCTGGGTGCTGCACCTCTGCTACCTCGCGTACTACCCGATCCTCTACGCCTCACCGCTCGGGCTCTGGCTGATCGGCCGCCGCGAGGCGGCGCGGGACACGATTTTCGCGGTGATGGTCACGTTTTACCTCTGCTACCTCGCGTTCCTGTTTTTCCCAGTGGCCGGCCCGCGCTACGCCTTCGACCTCGCCCACAACGCCGCCACGAACGTCGCGCCGGCACGCTGGGCGCAATGGGTGCTCGATCGCGGGGACTCCTGGGGCGCGGCCTTCCCCTCCTCGCATGTCGCCGCCTCGGTCGTGGCCGTGGGCATGGCCTTGCGGTACTACCGACCCCTGGGGCTCGTGCTGCTCCCGCTCACCATCGGGCTGCTGTTGTCGGTCGTCTACGGACAGTTCCACTACGGCGTCGACGCGTTGAGCGGCCTGGTGTTGGGCGGGGCGATGCTGGCGACGATGCGGTGGGTGAAGGCGCCCGCTCCAGAGCCCGCCGTCGTCGGCGTGCTCGAGGCGTCGCGCTAAGCGGGCGCGACCTCGCTCGACGCCGCCGCCCGCTGGTGGCGCGCGCGTTGCACCATGCCGACGAGCACCGCGACGGCGATCATGGCTAGCGTGATCGCCGCGAGCGCGAGATTCGACACCGGAAGCATCTTCCCGAAGAGCGCCAAGAAGTAGAACCGCGGCGCCCGCCCCAAGAACGTCGCGAGCATGTAGCGGCGGACGTCATAGCCGGTCAGCGGGCCCAGGAAGCGCACGGCCCAGTACGGCAGCGGACTCCACGAGCACATCCAGACACAGAAGAAGGGCGCCTTCTCGAACAACGCGACCGTGGTCCGCACGAGCTTGGTTTGGCGAGTCCGTTCGAGCCGCGGGTGGAGCAGCGCGGCACGGTACACGTAGTAGTTGATCCACTCCATGTAGAGTGTGCCAGCGATGCCGACGATCGTCACGAGCAGCGGCGAATAGGCCCGTCCGGCCACGAGAATGGCAGCCTCGTGGGCCCCCGGCAGGACGGGCGCGAGCGGGCCGTGCACGAACAAGGTGATGCACAGAAACCCGACGATGCCCGCAACCGACGGCCATCGGATCGTGGGATACAGGGCCAGGAGGGCGACCAACCCAGTGCCGCGGACCACCGCGTCCCATTGGGGACTGCCGTAGCGCCGGGTGAGCAAGCCGAGCAGGCGTCGCAACCGTCGGCTCAGGCGGAGAGGGTGGAGAGTCGGTAGACGAAGAACGCGAGCACGAGCCCTTCCAGTACCCAGGCCATCGGCTGGCGATAGTACCCTAAGTACATCTCCTTGCCCCAATACCCCGTGTCCTTGAACAGCGCCAGCGTAAACTTGCGCTTGGAAAACGGCCATAACAGCGGGAGGCCGACGGTACTCCCAATATCGGCGGCGTAATGGGCGAGGATGGCGACCAACGCGAAGATCGCGTAGTGCACGGAGAACAACGCCACGAGCGCGCTGACGACCACGGCGAAGAGGATGCTGTGCGTCACCGTGCAATGAAAGCCAGGCTTCGCCAGACCGGCGCGTTCCACCAGCGAGTCCGCGTTGGGCAGGAAGTGCATGCCCACTACGAAGACCGCGGTCTTCGGGTTCCAGTCGTAGGTAGCGATTGCGAGCGCCAACGGAACGTGTCCGAATTGCATGGTGCTCAATCCTCCGCAGGAGGTGATTCGAAGCGCCGGGTGGTCAAGGAACGGTACGCAGCAAGGACCACGGCGAGATCCCGCCGGGCCGCAGCGAGCGACATCTCCGGCGCCCGCCGCTCACGCACGCACTCGAGAAAATGCCGCAGCATCGCCCGGTACCCCATTAGGTCGCGCACGCCGGGGAAGCGCAGGCGCGTGCGCCGGCCCGCGACGAGGGCGAAGAGGCCGTTGCTCTCGAAGGTGATGTTTCCCTCCGCCCCATAGATTTTCGACAACTGCAGGCCGCCGAGCCGGTTGGGGACGTTCCACGCGTGCAGCAGCTTCCCCACCGCCCCGGAGCGGAACGTCACGAGCAGCTCGAGACCGTCCTCGAACGGGGCGACGGGTGGCCGCCCACTCTCGGGCCGGGCAGCGCAGACCTCGCGCACCTCGCCGCCCAGACGGCAGAGATAGTTGACCCAGTGAACGCCGCCCTCGAGCAGAGCGCCCCCGCCCATCAGTTCGGTGTCTGCACGCCAGCCGCTCACCCGCCGGCGCGCGCCCCGGTTTAGCTCCACGAACAGCGGCTGCCCGATGTCTCCCGCTTCGAGATGAGCGCGGAGTACCCGGACGACCGGCTTGAAATGGTAGTTCTCGGCCACCATCGCGACCACGCCCGTTTGACGCACGGCCGTCTCGATGGCGGCGAGCTCGCCGAGGGTGCGCGTCACTGGCTTCTCGATCAACACCGCCTTGCCGTGGCGCGCCGCGAGAACCGCGTGCTCGCTGTGAAACGCTTGGGGCGTGCACACCAACACCGCGTCCACCTTGGCGTCGGCGCAGGCCTCCTCATAGCTCCCGAACGCTCCAACGCCGCCGTAGCGACGATTGTATACCTCAGCCTTCTCCCGTGTGCGGCTGGCATACACCAGGTCCACGCGCGGCCGCAACGACCGGGCGACACGGCTGTGCAGCCGGGCGACGGCCCCGCACCCCAGCATGCAGAGGCGCACCGCGCTCACTCGCCGCCCTTGGTCATCCACCGGTCCCACTCGGCGGCGATGTGCCGCCCCACGCGCAGCCCGTTGGCGGCGATCGTGAGGCTCGGGTTCACACCGCCCGAGCTCGGCATGAAGCTGCCGTCCACGACGAACAGGTTGGGCACGCCGAAGAAGCGACACCACGGATCCAGCACGGCCTGCTCGGGCACCCGCCCGAAGCGGCACGTTCCCAGGGCGTGCGAGAAGGTGTTGATCGGCTTGCGCAACCGTAACACGGCGCCCGCGCGACGGAGTAACCGGGCGGCTTCCCGGTACAGCGCCTGGCGCGCCCGGCGGTCCCGCCGGCAGTAGCGGTGGAACACACGCGGCACCGGAAGGCCGTAGACGTCGGTGACGGCGGGATCGATCTCGACGCGGTTCTCGGGGTCCGGCAGATCCGGCGCGAGGCACAGCAGGTAGATCTGGCGGTCGGCGGTGTGCGCCGCGATCGTGCCGATCGGGAAGCCGCCCTCGGCGGCCAGATACTCGGGCGGCGGCACCTGGAGACCCTGGATCATCCCCCAGGGCCCCGCCGGTGCTCTCCCCTCGGGGTGTCCGAAATAGAAGTCCGTGAGCGCGACCTGCTTGTGGAAGACGCGCTCGGGATTGGTCGGGGATGAAAAGATCCCGACCACGATCCCGCTGCAGTGGCGCATGAGGTTCCGGCCGATCCAGCGGCCGTTCGGCTCCACCGCTGCGAGCCCCGACGCTAGGAGCAAGCCGGCGGAGGCGATGGCCCCTCCGCTCACCACACACACGCGACAGGGCTCGACGAAGCGGCGCCCCGTCACGGCATCCAGGCACTCGACTCCGGTGACGCGCCCGCCTTCGGAGACGACCCGCGCGGCAATCGTTCCCGGCAGCACCTTCGCACCTTGCCGGATCGCCGCGGGAAGCACGGTCACCGCAAGGTCGTTTTTCGCCCCGATCTTGCAGGGGAAGAGGTCGCAAGTCGTGCAGCGTATGCACGTCCGGCGTCCGTCGCTCGCGGCGAAGTTGATCGCTAGGGGGATGGGGAAGGGATGCAGTCCAAGGGCTGAGGCGGCCTCGGCAACGCGCCGAGCGGGCGCGCTGAACGGTGGCGGCCCGCTGTCATAGCCCGCCACGCGCGGCGGCTCCGTCGGATCAAGACCGCTCACGCCGGCGACGCCGAGCACCCGCTCAGCGTCGTCATAGAACGGGGCCAGATCGGCGTAGCTCACCGGCCAGTCCGCCAGCGCGGGCCACGCGCCCGGGAACCGCTCGCTGAGCCGGAAGTCGTCCTCGCGGAGCCGGAACGACGCGGCACCGTAGAACACCGATTTGCCCCCGACGGCATCGTCGGGATAGAACCGTGTGCGGCCGAATCCGTAGCGCGGCAGCTCGATCGGAGAGCGGCTGCGGTACTTACGACCGAGGAGGATCGCCTGAGGATCCCAGGCCGAGTCGTCCCGATCGACCCACCGGCCGCGCTCGATGAGCAGCACCCGGAGTCCCGCGCTGACTGCCGCGAGCGCCACCATGCTTCCCCCGAACCCAGTGCCCACCACGACGACGTCCCACGGCTCGCCCATCGACCCCCTCGGGTTGACTCCCGCGCCCCATCTTCCTACCGCGCTTCACGCGAGCATCAAAGCTAGCGACAGGCGGGCAGCGGTGCCGGGGCGCTGGTCCCGAATGTGTTGCCCTGCCAACAGTCGCTCGTCCCGCGGCCGTCCCAGAGCAGGTCCACAGCCGGCAGGAATGGAATCGGGGAGGCGCCCCCGTTCCCGGTCACGCGATTCCCCACGACTCGCACACCGTCGGGATCGGGGTCGATATCCGCGAACGCCGAAGGCGGGAGCCCCGCGAGCGCGCCGAGGGTCAGCGAGCTGCCGAGCCCGATGCCGACGAAGTGGTTGCCAGTGACGGCGTTGCCCACGACGCTGACCGTATCCGCGCCCACCACTAGGATCCCCGACCCAGGGGGGACGACGGCGACGATGTCCTGGGGATTGCCGAAGTTGGCATGGTTGTTGTCGTGAACCCGATTACCAGCGATGAGGATGTGCGCGGTGGCCTTCACGTCGAGGCCGGGCAGCACCACCACGAGGATCCCGGCGGTATTGTCGTACGTCTCGTTGGCGATCGCGCGGACATCGCTCGAGTTCTCGATTTCGATGCCGTTGACGTTGGCGAACGTCACGTTGCCGAGGATCGCGACGTCACGGGATTGCCCCACGTAGATCCCCGTGTCGCTGTGCCCCGAAACATGACAGCCCTCGATCACGCCGTGAGAGGAGCGCACCGGAAACAGGCCGTACTCGCCATCATCCTGGGCTGTGATGCCGGAGAGGCGGAAACCGTCCACGCCGTCGAGGTGGACGCCGTTGCTCCCGAACCCGCGCACCGTGAGGTCACGGATCGCGACCCCACTGCCCGCGGCCGTGACGGTGATGCCGTCCTCCTGGTGGCCAGGGTTCTGCAGCACGACGCCACTCGCCGGGTCGTCTCCCCCCGCCCCCCCCCCGAGGCCAAGCAGCGTGAGATTCGGCTTCTTGATGGTGAGCGCCTCGGTATACGAGCCCGGGGCGATTCGAATGACCGTGCCGGGGGCGGCGGCGTCGATCGCCGCCTGAATGGACCCGCCCGGGTTGACGAGGACGCCGGCGGCGGCAACCCGGTCGGCCACGGGGGAGGGCGCGAGCGGTTGCGGGTCGGTCGGAGTGTCACAGGCGGCGATCACCGCCATGGTGAGAGCGAGCAGGGGGAGGGGGAGGGGGAAGTGGCGGAACATAAGCGGCCTCCGAGCGGAATGAGTGAGGGTAGATACTCGGGGAGGCCGGTCAAGCCGCCGTCAAGTGACGGCTTCGCGAATCCGCAGACGTTGGCCCTCCTCGACCTGGTCCCTGGCGACGATCTCCCCGACGATCCGCGCGACGAATGCATAGCCCCGCGACTCGGCCGTGAGCCATCGCTGCCACTCCAGCTCATCCAGAGCGACCTGAACCGCATCTAGCCCGAGGCCGGTCGCGCGCCGCAGCTGCTCGGCCCGCACCCGGCCGCTTAGCACCGCCGCGGCCGCGAGCACGGTCCGAGCGTCGTTCGAGAGGCGCCGATAGTTGACGCGAATCGCGCCCACCACTGCGTCCGGGAACCCGCCAGGGAGCGTCTGATCCAGCGTCCGCAGCGGCTCGGGCCAGGCGCCGGCCAGTTTACCGAGTTCGAGACCCAGCGCCACGGCGTGGAGCAACTCGACCGCCAACAAGGGGAGTCCCGCCGAGTCAGTCGCTACCCGCCGCACCACACGGTCGATCTGCCCCTCGTCGTAGTGCGGGAGGGCCCACCGGGCCAGGACGCGCAGATCCTCACGCCCCAGAGCCGCGAGGCGAACCACCGCGCCGCGCACTTCACGGCCGAGCCGCGCCCGCATGCTGTCGAGCTCCACCCGGTCCGGCACGGACGGCGCTGTGAGTACGAGGAGGCAGGGTAGCGCGCGCAGGTCACGCGTAATCGCCGCACAGGCGAGTAACGACTCACGATCAAGCCACTGGGCGTCGTCGAGCACCAAGACGCAAGGCTGCTCCCCACACACCGCCCGCATCACTTCGCGTAGCGCCCGCCCGAGGCTCATGGCGCCGCCCTCGCCTCGAGGGGGGGGAGGCGGGGCCTCTGGGAACCGCTCAGCCCACGCCGGGAGGCGGGCGGCGAACACCCCTAGCGCTGCCGGCGAGGCGGCCGCCACTCCGGGAGCCTCGAGCAATCCCCCCTCGGCCACCGCGAGTATCCCGCTCCACGCGTCGGTGATGTCGGCTTCGACGGCGCGGGTGGTCGCCACCGCCGCCCCATCGAGCCGGGCCCGCTCGAGCAGTTCCTCGGCGAGCCGGCTCTTCCCCATTCCCGGGTCGCCGCATACGAGCGCCAGCGCGGCGCGGTGTTCGGTGCGGCAGGCTTGCCAGACTCGCTGCAGGCGCGCCAGCTCGCGGGCGCGGCCCACGAGGGGGGTCCGGCGTGACGGTCCGGCCTGAGCGGCGGGAGCCGCCGGCCGCCGCCACACCCGCCCATGGCGCACCCGCTCGCCGAGAGCCGCAGTAGCCGCATCGGGATGCGTGCCGAGATCCTGAGCGAGCCGCTCAGTAAACCGCTCATAGGCGACCACCGCCTCGCTGCGCAGGCCGGCCAGAGCCAGGCTCCGCATCAGGGCGCAGGCTGCGGCATCGGAAAGGGGGTCGATGGCCGCCGCCTGCTGCGCACGGTTTGCGGCGCGCTTGAGATCACCGGCCTCGAGCAGCTGCGCCACGTGCTGCACCAGAGCGTCGACCGCTTTCCGAGCCCACAGGTCGCGCTCGCTCTTGAGCCAGTCCTCGACCCCGGACGCCCCCGGCATCACGAAGCCCTCGAGGAAGGTGCCCCCGATCAAATCGCATGCCTCGGCCCAGCGCCGCTCGGCGACGAGGCGATCGAAGCGGTCGGTGTCGAGGTCGAGCTGGGCCGAGCCGAGCCGCACTTGGTCGCCGAGGCTGCCGACCAGCGCCCGTCCGGCGCAAAGCCGAATGATGTCCAGCGCCACGTTGAGTGAGTGGTGCGCTTTGTCGGACTGCTTCTCCGGCCATAGCAGCCCGACTAGGTGCTCGCGCGTGCGGGTGCGCCGCGGGGAGCGGGCGAGGTAGAGCAGCAGGATCAGCGGATGCCGCCATAACAGCTCGCGGGGGGCGGTCGCCCCGTCGACCAGGACGTCTACCGGGCCGAGCGCCCGGATCATGATCGTATGGGCCCGCGCCCTGGATGGCCGCTTGGCCCGGCTCACTCCGGGAACCCGATCCGCTGGTAAATGCCGTTCATGCGCGGGTCGCGCTTTAAAACCTTGAAGGCCGGGTAACGTCTGGAGTAGAACAGGATGCCGTCCCGCTCCTCACACGCCCGCTCGAGCAGCGCGAAGGCCTCATCCACCCGCCCGACGGCCGCGGTCACGAGCGCCAACATCCCCGACTGCACGTACTCGCGTCGCCTGCGCGCGTACAGCTCGTCGTAGATCGCCTGCGCCTCTTCTAGCCGTCCCAGCGAGGCCGCGGACAACGCTAAGTGTACCAGCGTCCACGGGTGGCGCCCCGACACGCCCACGGCTGTCTCCAGGATCGCATACGCCTCTTCGCTCCGTTCTAGGTGTTCGTAGAGCACCCCGAGCATGAGGTAGGGCAGGAACAGACCCGCGTCCAGCGCTATGGAACGCTCCAGGGTGGCGATCGCGGCTTCGTGACGGCCCGCCCCGATCAGCACTAGACCAAGCTGGGCAGCGGGCAACGCGGCCAGCGGGTCAAGCGCCACTGCGCGCTCGGCATGAGCCACACCCTCCTCGAAGCGGCCCTCGATGTAGGTGAGGTAGAAGGCGAGCCAGTAGCGGGCGGCGTCGTAGCGCGGGTTCAGCTCGATGGCACGGCGCAGGTCGGTGGCGGCACGCCCCCAATCCCAGTCGAACAGGAGGGCTAGCGTA
>DASQAH010000246.1:0-6351 GCA_035635835.1 Gemmatimonadales bacterium | reverse complement strand
CAGCGTCGAGACGTGCACCAGCTTCTTCTGCTGCTCGACCACCGCCTCGGTCACCCGCGGGTGGCAGTGCCCGACCGAGACGGTCAGGATGCCGGCGAAGAAGTCGAGGTACTCGCGCCCCTCGACGTCGCGCACGAACATCCCCTTCGCCGAGTCCACCACCAGCGCGTCCTGGTAGTAGGTCGAGACGTTGGGGAAGAGCAGCTCCTTCTGCTTGCGGCGGACAAACTCTTGCGTCCACTCCATGCGTCGGACTCCCGGCAAGAGACAGCACCCCGTGTAACACGATCCGCCCGTCGCCGTAGACGGTGGCCAGGGGGCCGTGCAGGGGCGCCAGGGCAGCGATCACCGTGGCCCTGGTGGCGAAGTCGTTGGCCTTGAGCAGCGCGCGCAGGTGGGCCAGCTGGGCCTCCAGGGAGGCCATGACCGTGGTGGCCTGGACGCGCTCCGCCACAGCCTTCTGGGCGACCTCGAGCGTGCGCTGCACCGTCTCCCGCTGCTGGGCGAGCCGCTGCAGCTGCTCCTGGCAAGCCTCCTCCGCCAGCCCGCGCCCGAGCATGCGCAGCGTGGCGGCCTCGCTCCGCTTGATCTCGGCCAGCTTGGACTCGCAGCCGCGGATCTGCTCCTCCCACGAGTCGTCCGCGGCGGGCGCCACCTGCTTCTCCAGCACGCGCTTCAGGAACGCCTGGTCGCCCAGGGCGGCAACGACGCTCTCCCACACGGCCTGATCCACGGCGTCGATGTCGTGCCGGGGCGACTTGCAGGCGCCGGCAGAGGCAGGGAGCTTGGCCGAGCAGACGTAGCGGCGCCGCCGCGCCCGGTCGCTGTTGCACGCCTGGACCCAGAGCGGCTGGCCGCACTCGCCGCACTCGGCGCGGGTACGTAGGAGGGCGTCGTGCTGGACGCGCGGCCCGTGATGGTTGCGGCGCTTGTCGAGGGCGGCCTGCGCTGCGTGCCACAGAGCATCGGGCACGATCCGCGGTACCGCGCACCGGAACGTCTCGGCGCCGAAGGTGTAGACCTTCTCCCCCTTGTACACTGGCGAGCGGAGGATCTCGTGAACGTAAGTGGTGTTCCAACGGGTACCGCCACTAGGAGAGGGGATCTCCTTATCCTCCAGGCGGCGCATGATCTGCCGCAGGGAGAGGCCTTGCGCCGCCCACTTGAAGATGTCCGTGACCACCTCGGCGCGCTCGGGGTTGGTGCCCCAAGTCTTGGTGTCGCACTCGTAGGTGAGCCCATAAGGTGGCTCGCCCTGGGGCTTCCCGCCGGCTGCGGACGCCGCCCAGGCGGAGCGCGTGCGCAAGCTCCAGGCGGCGGGGAAGTCGGCGCGCCAGATCGCCGTCGCGTTGAAGGTGCCGCGCACGACGATCCGGCGCGCGCTGGCCCGGGCGAGTAGCCAGGCGCTCGGCGTGTGAGCCACCTTGTTATCAACCGTGTGAAAGGCGCTGTGAATCCACACCTGTGGACAAGTCGGAATTGCTTGTAGTGGAGAGCGCTTCGGTTGCTGCCGCTGTGGATAAGTGGTGGATGGGCCCGGTGACACGGTTTGCGCGTTGACGCGCACACGAGCAGGCGTCCTATCCTCTCGGAACGATGCCGCCCAGGCGCCCACCGCCACGCCCGCCACGTCGGGCATACCGCCAGTCGCTGAAGCCCGCCGCGAGCCGGGCGACGCGGAAGCTCACGGTGCGTCCGAAGCCTGCGCGGCCGCCGCCGACGCTGCCCTTGCCCTTCCCGCCCAGGCAGCTGCAGCTGGTCGCGCGGTACTGCGGAGACTGCGGCACGAAGCTGACGACCGAGGATCACCACGCCCGCAGTCCCGACGGGTTGTGCAAGCACTGCAGGCTGACCGCGCGTGCCGCCGGCGCGCGCACGCCGCCCAGACTGAAGGACCGGCCGCACCTCAGGCCGTGGAAGTCGTAGCGCGCCATGGCCCCGATTGGCACGTTCGGCGCGAACCATGAGCTTGTAGCCGCCCTGAACCGGCACGGCGTGCGGTACTTGGTCGTGGGCGGCGCCGCGACGAAGCACTACGTGGCCGAGCGGCAGAGCGAGCACCCCGGCGAGCTGGACGTGTTGGTCGAGCCCACCATCGCGAACGCCGAGAAGGTGATCGCGGCGCTGCGCTCGATTGGGTTCGCATCGCCGGACTGGGCGCCCGAACGCCTTGCCAAACCGTGGTGCCAGCTGCGCGTCGACAACGGCTACTACTACGCGGACATCCTGACCCCGCATGCCGATGAGGACTTCGCCGCGTACCGGGAGCGCGCCCTCGATGAAACCATCGGCTACGAGCGCGTGAAGGTGATCGCAAACGAGGACCAGCAGGCGCATCTGGCACACAGCCCGATGGAAAAGCACAAGCGGGACATCGAATTGCTGAAGGCCGCCGTGCGCAACCAGCAGCCGAAGTAGCGGCCGCCGCGACCGACAGGGCAGGGCTACGCGGCGCTGGTGCGCGCCTGCTTCGGCGCGGCGTCGGTTGCACTCTGCCGGGCCTGTCCAGCCGCGGGCAGCTCATCCCACGTGCGGCCGTCGAGGAGCCGCCCGGCGAGTCCCTTCCGCACGCCGCCCCACTGCTTGAAGAAGAAGGGCACCTTCGCGGCCACGCACTGGTCGCGGACGGAGCGCACCCAGCTAGCGTCGAGCGGCCGGGCTCCAGCGCCGCTCTCGCCGCCCACGATCACCCAGTGGATGCCGTCGAGGTCGAGATCGCCCACGTCCTCCAGCAGGGGCTCGACGGACAAGAAGCGCGTGCGGGCAGGCGCGGCTCGCAGGTCGGCGATGCGGGGCAGGCCGTAGTCGCGATCCTCCACGCTGACGCCCCACCAGACGTTGGGGAGGTCCGCCGCGAACCGGAGCTTGCCGGATAGCATCTCCCGCACGCGGTGCGACCGCTTGGTGAGCACCTGGAAGGTGTGCCACTCGGCCATCTCCATCACTCGGGCGACGCTGATCACGTAGTCGTCAGGCACGTCGTCGTGGAACAGGTCGCTCATCGAATTGACGAACACCATCCGTGACGCTTTCCACGCGAGCGGCTCGAACAGCTTTTCCGGCACCACCCGCAGATCGAAGCCCCGTTCGTAGGGGTGCCCAGGCACCCCGCGGAACCTCTCGGCGAACGTCTCGGCGTAGCAGTGCTTGCAGCCGGGGGAAATCTTCGTGCAGCCGCGCACCGGGTTCCACGTCGCGTCGGTCCACTCGATGGTGCTGCGGTCGCTCATCGGGCCTCCGTCGCCGTCGCTCAATGTGCCAGCAGGGTCCGACAGTTCAAGAACTTGCGCCGGAGTGTACGCGCCCACGCCGGCGCTGGAAACCTTCTTGCCGGCGGCTGTGAGAGAATGGTCGTGTGGCGGAGCAGCTTGATCGACCCATTGTCGGCCCCTGGGCTATGGAGAAGCTCGGGCGCCTCGCCGACTACCTCCCAGCGTTCACGACGGCGCTGAAGCACCAACCGTTCCGACGTGTGTTCATCGACGCCTTCGCCGGGGCGGGCAGCGCGTACATCCGGTCGGACGAGCCGGATGTCGACGATGATCTGCAGGGCGTCCTGCTCCCGGAAGACTTAGGAGAGCAGGAACGCCAATTGCTGGACGGGTCACCCCAGGTCGCGCTGAAGACGGACCCACCGTTCGACGTGTACGTGTTCATCGAGCGCGATCCTGAGCGGCTGCGCCAGCTGGAGCAGCTGAAGGCGGGGTACGGCAGCACGCGCGACGTGCGGATCCATCCAGGCAACTGCAACGACTACTTCAACGAGAAGCTGATCGAGGCGAACCCGCGGATCGACTGGACGCGCTGGCGCGGCGTCGTCTTCCTCGATCCGTATGGGATGCACGTACCGTGGTCGACCATCGAGGGCCTTGCCAGGACGAAGGCGCTCGAGATCATCGTGAACTTCCCCCTAGGAATGGCGATCCACCGCGTGCTGCCCAGGGACGGGGAGCAGCTGCAGATCCGGCGCTGCATGAACAATGACATCTACTTCGGCGACCGGGGCTGGTTCGATCAGGTGTACCGCGTCGAGGAGGGGCTGTTCAGCCGGCGCGTCGTCAAGCGTGATGACGCCGGGGATCGGCTGCTGAATTGGTATGTTGGCCGCCTCGAGCGAGCCTTCGGCTACGTAACGACTCCCTACGAGGTGAGAAGCTCGAGCGGCAAGCCTCTGTACCACCTCATCTGGGCGGGACCGAATCGGCTCGGACGCAAGATCGCCGCGCACGTGCTGGGGCTGGAGAACGCGGCTCGTCGGCAGCTGACATTGGCTTCCGCAGCCGGCGGAGCCAGCCCTAGCCGTCTGGCTGCGCGCTATCGCGCCCCCCTTGGAACCTGCAGAAGCTAGGAGCCCCTGGGCCCGGCGAGCACCAGCACCTCCACGTCGAACCTTGCTGCATGCCGCTGGTTGCCCTCGAACCAGACGCAATCGGCGAAAGCGTCGCCGGTCATGTGGGCCGTGCCGATCGTCTCCACGACCATCCTCGGACCACCGGACTTGACGACCACCTCATCGCCCTTCTTCAGCTGCGCCATATCTGTCTCCCTGTGCGGTCGAACATCGACCTTGGGTACCGTAGCAGCCGGATGGGCACTTCCGTGTGGCCCCGCGTGCACGGGTTCTGCCGGGCCTGGAGGCGCTCCAGGCGCTCGTCAGCATCATCGAGGAGGACTGACCGACCGGCCATGTCAGCCTCTGCAGGTACACTGCACGGGGTGAGGTGGGCTGAATGAGGGTCAGTGAGGCTCTTGATTGGGTTCTCAGGGTTCTCGGCGGCGCCACCGCGCTGGCGGCCGGAGTCCTTGGTACCCTCCAGCTGATCGGCGTGAAATGGTTCGACAAGTTGATGGACCGCCAGCTGGAGTCGCACAAGGCGTCGCTGGGCAGGCTCACCGAGCACCTGAAGTACGACCTGCAGCGCGACATGCTGAAGGCCGAGCTGGCGACCAGCAAGATGCACGAGGTCTACGGCCACCTCTGGGAGCGCATCGTCCGCGCCCACGGCGCCGTCGGCGGTCTGGTCGGGTCGGGGTTCGCGCCCAGCTACGACAACTACGACGCGGAGGACTTCGCGAAGCTGCTGGCGGATGCCGCCATTCCCCACGGCGAACGGGTGCGGCTGCAAGAGGCCATAGAGCGCGACCGCCGGACGGGGCAACAGGAGCTAGAGCGGGTCTTTCGACAGGTGGCGATCCACAACGCGCGCAGGAAGGTGTACAGGGCGACCAACTACGCCGCGCTGAAGTCGCCCTTCCTCTCGCCCGCGGTGCGCGAAAAGACGAAGGCGTTTGCCTCCGCCATCTGGAACGGGTGGGTAGTGGTCCACGTCAACAGCTTGCCTGGCAACCCCAAACCCGAGAACCCCACACCAGCCCTGACGGAAGCCGACGCAAAGCTGACCGAGCTCGAGGAGCAGATCAGCTCGGAACTACATCCGGGCGGCAGGCACGTGGGGATCGCCAGTTCCGTCACCGCCCTAGGATCGGCATTGCCCGAGGTCCCGAAGTTGCTCAGGGGGAAGGAACGCTGATGCAGTTGCTCAGGCGGTTAGGTGCCGCAGTCGCGCTCGCTGGCCTTACGACCAGCGTGAGCAGTGCGCCGGCCGCCGATTTGGACTTCAAGAGTCTCTACGTCACCGCAGCGGAGTTCCGGACGGTCTACAACGAGACGGTGCCCTCATTGAAGGAAGGAGTGCTCCTGCCCCGGTTTGCGGAGACGCCTGACAACGGAGGAGTGAGAGCGCTCTACGCCAGTCCCGTACCGTACATCACGATCACGCTGGTCGTGTCTTCGCCCGCCGAGGTGATTCAGAGCGTCACGCTGGCCCTCGGGCAAGATGGAACTGCCCGAGGTGAAGACGTTCGTATCGCTGCGCTGGTCAGCGGGCTGCGCGCCGGTGCCGTGCTACTCAGCAAAGCGGACCTGAAGGTCGTCGGAGACGCGATTTCCGGTGACCAGGGCAATGGGGCCGTGTGGGGCGGCAAGACCGTTCGGTGCGGCTACGAAATTCGGTGGGCTCGCACGCCCGGCTCAGCCTTGTTCATTCAGATGAGTCGGCAACAGGGCGCCCCACTTGGATGCAGGGCGGCTTCAGGCGCAAACCTGAAGACGGGCCATAGCGTTCCCACAAGGGATTCAGCGCCGGGTCCTGCCCAGCGCCACGGCGTACCGGGCGGTCAGGCGGAACGGTAATAGTTTGTCCGCTGCAACTGCTTGCGGCGGATCTCGGCGGCGTCCACGCTAGGGCTCCTCGGAAGGACCTCCTTCTACCACGGACGATCTACACTCCGGCCAGGGGTGACGCATGGCGATCAAGCTGACGGTGAAGCAGGTGAAGCTGTGGGTGTTCC
>DASQAH010000245.1:0-9213 GCA_035635835.1 Gemmatimonadales bacterium | reverse complement strand
CGCGCCCCCCCCCCCTCCTCTCCTCCGGCGGCGAAGGCGGCACCGGTCAAACCGACCCGCGCCGGGACGCCGGCCCCGAAGCGGCCTACCGCCGGCCCGCCGGCCGCGCCGCAACAGAAGAAGGGTAAGGGTTGCGGGGGGAGCGCTGCCGTGCTACTCGTCGTCGCCGCGGCCTGCGTCTACTGGTTCCTAGCCTAGCGAAACACGCGTGCACATCACCTGCGCCGGTCGCACTGATGTCGGCATCATCCGCTCGGGAAACGAGGATAGCTACCTCATGGTGCCCGACCGGGGCATCTTCGTGGTCGCGGATGGTATGGGCGGCCACGCGGCTGGCGAAGTGGCCAGCGAGATGGCGGTGCGCTTCGTGGCGCGCGACCTAGGCTCGCTCAAAGGGCTGAGCGACGATCTCGTGGCCGAGCGGATGCGCGTGTCGATCCGCGCGGCGAATAACGCGATCTTCCAGCGCACCCTCACCGAGCACGACAAGCGTGGCATGGGCACAACCGTCACGGCGCTGGTGCTCTACGACACGCGGTTCCTGGTCGGCCAGGTGGGCGACAGCCGCTGCTACCTGCTACGCGAAGGCCGGCTCACGCAAATCACCAAGGACCACTCCTACGTCCAAGAGCAGGTAGACGCCGGCTACCTGACGCCCGAGCAGGCGCGCGCCCACCCCTACAGCAATGTGATCACGCGGTGCGTCGGTGCGAACAGCGACGTCATGCCCGATGTCTACGTCGGGGCCGTGCGGCCCAAGGATGTTTTCCTACTCGCCTCGGACGGGCTGACGGGCATGCTCGAGGACCACCAATTGGCGGAGGTGCTGCACGCCGACCGGATGCCCCAAGACCAGGTGGACGACTTGGTGAGCGAGGCAAACCGCCACGGCGGGCTCGACAACATCACCGCTATTATCGTGCGGATCGATTCCGTCGAGCAGCCGGAGGCTGACACGACCACCGCGATATCGGCGGCCACGCGGCCGCACTAGAGCAGCGCCCGTTCGCTTGCCAGCCGTGCCGCCACGTCATCGCGCGGCGCGCACACCAGGTTGACGACTTTCCGCTCCGGGACGGTGGCCGGCTGCAGGGTGAACACCCGCAGTCGCCGCGCCGTACGGTACAGCTCGGCCGCCACGCGGGGCAGGCCGAGATGGGCGGCGGCCTCGCCACCCGAAAGCTGGGCTACGCTCCCGTCACGCCGAACCAACGGGAGGTCGAGGTCCAGCATGGCGGATTTGGCGGGGAAGTCGAGGAACAGCTCCCCAGGGAGCAGGCCCACCTCGCGCGCCAACCGGCTTTCCACGCGCTCGAGGAGGTCGGGGTCGCCCGCCGGCCAGTCAGCAGTATCGTCTGGCAGGTCGGTGGCGGGGACATCGATCGCCCGCTTGGCCAGGCGACGCTCGCGCAGGGCCCGCGCCAGGCCGGTGGGGTCACGTCCCTGGAGCTCCTGCAGCAGCCCGTCGTCGGTAGCCACCGCGACGTCGTCGACGCGAAGGTGGGCGTCGGCCAGGGCGCGACGCACCAGCCTCTTGAACATCACCGTCGCGCTGCGCACCGCGTGGTGCCAGTACACGTTCCGGTACATCTGATACTTGGCGAACAGCAGCGACTCGAGTGCCGCGAGCCCCTTCTCGTGCACCGCGATCGTCTGCCGGCCGTCTCGACCGGCGGCGAGCGTCAGCGAAGCGAGCAGGCGGTCTACGTCGATCACCCCGTAGGGCACCCCGCACATCGAGGCATCGCGCGACAGGTAGTCCAGCTTATCCACGTCCAGCGAGCCGGCCACCAAACCGGCGAGCGGCTCGTGGGGCGCCGCCTCCCTCGTCCCTCTGATCAGGGTGAGCAGCGAGTCGGCCGAGACGCCGAGCTCGGCCAGCGCCGCCGCGAGGGGGCCATCCGAGAGGTGACGCTGGGCCAGGCCCTCGTGCGCCGGGAGCCCTGCCTCCTCTAGTGCGTGGGAGAACGGATAGTGGCCGATGTCGTGGAGCAGGGCTGCGAGCCTGATACGCTGCGCGTCGGCCGGGGCGATGCGGGCCCCGCTCTCCGCGAGCTGGGTGAGGGCGCGGCGGGCCAGATGGTAAGTGCCCAGCGCGTGCTCGAAGCGGGTGTGGGTGGCGCCGGGGTACACTAGAAACGCGTGTCCTAGCTGCCGCACATAGCGCAGGCGCTGCACCGCGGGGGTATCCACCACGGCGAGCGCCTCGCGGTCCAGATGGATGTTGTTCCAGAGCGGGTCGCGAACGACCTCGAACTGGCTCACGACCGCGGGCCGGCCTCCCGCACGGCGGGGTGGACCAGGTCGGCGAACTGCCGGAAGTTCTGCTGGAACAGCCCCGCCAGACTCGCAGCCGCGCCATCGTAAGCGGTCGGATCGGGCCACGTGGCGCGGGGCCGCAGGACCTCGTCCGGCACGCCGCCGATGTGCGTGGGGACGGCGAGGCCGAATACGGGCTCTCGCTCCGTAGCGATGCGGTCCAGCTGGCCCGCCAAGGCGGCCCGCACCATCGCGCGAGTGTGGCTCAGCAGCATCCGGTGCCCGACCCCGGCCGGCCCGCCGGTCCAGCCCGTATTGACTAGCCAGCATTGCACGCCGTGCTTGCCGATCCGTTCGCCCAGCATCTCGGCATACACGTGGGGATGCAGTGGTAGGAACGGGGCGCCAAAGCAGGCAGAGAATGTCTCCCGGGGGGAGGTCACGCCGCGCTCGGTCCCGGCGACCTTGGCGGTATAGCCAGAGAGAAAGTGGTACATCGCCTGAGCGGGCGAGAGCCGAGCGATCGGCGGCATGACGCCGAAGGCGTCACAGGTCAGGAAGAGGATGTGCGACGGGTGGCCCGCCACGCCGCCCGGGATGTGGTTCGGGATGAAGTGGATCGGGTAGCTGGCACGGGTGTTCTCGGTGATGGTGGCGGCGTCGAGGTCGATGGCCCGGCTCTCGGGGTCGACCACGACATTCTCGAGCACTGTGCCGAACATCCGCGTGGTGGCGTAGATCTCCGGCTCGCCGTCGCGCGAGAGGTGGATGACCTTCGCGTAGCAGCCGCCCTCGCAGTTGAACACGCCGCGGTCGCTCCAGCCGTGCTCGTCGTCGCCGATGAGCTTGCGCTCTGGGTCGGCCGATAGAGTGGTCTTTCCGGTGCCCGAGAGGCCGAAGAACAGGGCGACATCGCCCGCCTCGCCTAGGTTCGCCGCACAATGCATCGACAACACGCCTTGGCGCGGCAACAGGTAGTTCAGGATCGTGAAGATGGACTTCTTCAGCTCGCCGGCGTACCGCGTTCCGCCGATAAGGATCGTCCGTTTGGCGAGGTTCACGACGATGAACGTCCCCGACTTGGTCCCATGGATGGCGGGGTCGGCGAGGCATTCGGGGGCGTGCAGAACCTGGAAGCCGGGGGTGAAGTCCACCAGTTCCGAGGCGGTCGGCCGCAAGAACATGTTGTAGACGAACAGCGCATGCCAGGCGTTGGGTGTGATGAAACGGATCGGGACGCGGTAGGCAGGGTCGGCGCCGACGTACAGATCGCGCACGAATAGTTCCTGGGTGTCGAGGTGCCCGACGACGTGCTGATGCAGCCGCTCGAAGTGGGCCGGCTCGAGCGGTTGATTCACCTTCCCCCACCAGATGTGATCGGCGCTGCCGGGCTCGTGCACAAGAAACTTGTCGCCGGGGCTTCGGCCCGTGTGCGGGCTCGTGACGGCGCAGAAGGGGCCGCGCTCGGCGATGACGCCTTCACCCCGTCGTACGGCGTGTTCGTAGAACTCGGGCGGCGTCAGGTTCCAGTGCACGGCGCTCTGCGGCGCCAGGCCCGAGACCTCGAGCCCCGCCCCCCCCCCAGAAGGCTTTGCGGCTCCGGACGCCCCCACGGTGTGAGAGGCCGGCGCCGAACGCTTCACCTCGGTTCCCATGCCCTCGTCCTTTATGGCCGGGACGGCTGCCGGCGGCGGTGTTCCTGCGCGTCCACGGCGGCGATGACTGCGATGTTGACGATGTCGTTGACTTCCGATCCGCGCTGCAACAGGTGCACCGGCTGTGCCATTCCTACTAGGATCGGGCCGATGGCCTGCGCCCCCCCCAACCGGTCGAGCAGCTTGTACGCGATGTTCGCGGCGTCCAGGTTGGGGAAGATCAGCACGTTCGCCGCACCGCGCAGCCTGGCGAACGGGTAGGTACGCGTCAGAATGCGATCCACCACGGCGACGTCGGCCTGTACCTCGCCGTCAGCCTGCAGCGTGGGCTCCTGCTGGTGCAGCAGGGCGACGGCGCGGCGCACTTTGTCCGCGGCCGGATGCTTCACCGAGCCGAAGTTGGAGAAGGAGAGCAGTGCCACGCGGGGCTCGATCCCCAGCCGCCCCACGAACTGCGCCGTCGCCGAGGCGATCTCCGCCAGCGTCTCAGCGTCGGGATCGATGTTCACCGTGCAGTCGGCGAAGAAGAACGTTTGCTGCGGCAGCACCAGCATGTAGATGCCGCTCACGTGTTTGCGGCCCGGTGTGGCGCCGATCACCTCGAGCGCGGGGCGGATGGCGTCGGGGTAATACATCTCCGCGCCCGCGACCAGCGCGTCAGCGCGCCCGGCGCGCAGCATCAACAATCCGTGATACATCGGGTCCTTCACCCGGGCGCGGGCTTCGCGCAGGGTGATGCCCCGGCGCTGGCGTCTGGTCCACAACTCCTGCGCGAACGCCTCGCCGTCGGTTGCGTCGGCGGGATTGGCGAGGGTGAGCTCTTCGAGCGTCACCCCGACGTCGTCGGCCTGGCGGCGGATGGCGTCGGGGTCGCCCAGCAGGATCGGGGAGGCGATCCCTTCATCGGCCAGAATGCGCGCGGCGCGGATGGTACGCGCGTCCTCTCCCTCGGGAAACACGATGCGTTGCGGGTCCTGCTGGGCCCGGGTCATCAGGCCGCGCATCACCTCGCGCGCGCGCCCCAGCCGCGACTCGAGCTGGGCGCGGTACTCCTCTACGTCGATCACCCGGCCCGCCACGCCCGAGCCTACCGCCGCCCAGGCGACGGCCGGGGCGACCCACAGCAGCACCCGCGGATCGAACGGCTTGGGGATCAGATAACCGGGGCCGAACTTGAGGCGCTCGATCCCGTAGGCCCGCATTACTGAGTCGGGCACCTCTTCGCGCGCTAGCGCCGCAAGTGCGCGCGTGGCCGCCATCTCCATCTCCTCGTTGATCTTCTTGGCCCGAACGTCGAGGGCGCCCCGGAAGATGAACGGGAAGCCAAGGACGTTGTTGACCTGGTTGGGAAAGTCCGACCGCCCGGTGGCGACGATCGCGTCGGGGCGCGCCCGCATCGCCTCGTCGGGCATGATCTCAGGAGTCGGATTGGCGAGCGCGAACACGATCGGCCGACTGGCCATGGCCTGCAACATCTCCCCGCTGACGATGCCGCCAACCGAGAGGCCGACGAATACATCGGCACCCTGCAGCGCCTCGGCGAGGGTGCGGTGCTTGGTCTTATGCGCGAAGCGGCGCTTGTATTCATCCAGGTCAGTGCGGTCCGCGCGGACCACGCCCTGCTGATCGCACAAGGTGATGCGCTCCCGCTTCACCCCCAGCCGGACGTAGTGGTCCGCGGTGGCGATCGCCGCCGCGCCGGCCCCGGCGAACACGACGCGGACGGTGGCGATGTCCTTGCCTACCAGCTCGAGGGCGTTGAGCAGCGCCGCGCCCGAAATGATGGCCGTGCCGTGCTGGTCGTCGTGGAAGACGGGAATGGAGAGCGTGGCCCGCAGCCGCTCCTCGATATAGAAGCAGTCCGGAGAGCGGATGTCCTCCAGGTTGATCCCGCCCACGGTCGGCTCGAGCAGCTGGCAGAAGCGAATCACATCCTCAGGGTCCTCGGAGCCCACCTCCAGGTCAAACACATCGAGGTCGGCGAACGCCTTAAAGAGGATCCCTTTACCCTCCATCACTGGCTTGCTTGCCAGGGGGCCGATGTTGCCCAGACCGAGCACGGCAGTGCCGTTGGTCACCACAGCGACCAGGTTGCCTTTAGCCGTGTAGGTATAGGCGTCATCGGGGTGCTTGGCGATTTCCAGGCACGGCTCGGCTACCCCGGGCGTGTAGGCCAGCGACAGGTCCCGCTGGTCCTTGAAAGGCTTGGTCGGTGTGACCTGGATCTTCCCCGGGCGCCCTCGGGCATGATAGTCGAGGGCCTCCTGGCGCCGCGTGGACATCTAGGACACAAGTCCTTTTTGGGGAAGGGGTTATGCTATGCCCCCCCGGAGGGGATGTCAAGCAGCGCGGGTGGTCGATCGGAGGGCCGGACGGTCGGACCGTCAAGGCAGGGCAGCACTTACAGGGTTAGGAGCGGGAATCGCACATTTCGTTCCGGCAGGGGTAAATTGGGCCCGATGCTTCGGCATTCCCCCCCCCCGCGGGCTGTCCGCGCTTGCCTGTTGCTCGCCGGGCTGCTGCAGCTCACGCTGCCGTCCGCCGCGGCGTGGGCCGACGCGCTGTTGGATGGTGTGGCCGGTCCGGTTCATATCGAATCGCGCTCGACCGACGCCTGCGCCCGGATCCACCCGGCGGACTGCGCGTTCCATCGCTTCCTCTCTGCGCCGGTCGTGGTCGGGCGAGCGGTGTCGTTCACCGTTCGCGGTGCGGCCCGGCGTACGCCACCCCTGCCGGTCCGCGGCCTGCGCCGCGCGGCGCTGCACAACCAGCTCCCCGATTCGCGCGCTCCTCCCACGCTCTCCTGAGTGACGGCGCCGCGCATCTCGCGGCGACCGCCTGAACCATCGTCCAAAACGTAAGCGCGTCACCATTCCCGTTCAGGGCGTGGTGCGCGCAACCCTTGGGACCTGGAGAGGCGCTCTATGCCTGTACATTCTCACCGCGGCTCGGTGCAGACACTCCTCATTCTTGCGCTGGCCACGTTCGTCGTGGGCCTCGCCCATGCCGGGCCGCGTTTATCCCGACCGCACGCCCCCCTCCCCCGAGTCGGCATAGCCGAAGGGGACATCGCGGGGGCCGTGCTGGACAGCACGACCGGTAAGCCCCTCCCCGGCGGCGAAGTCCGCATCCTGCGAGGCAGCGCCGTCGTGGCAGTGACCACCACCGACGCGTTCGGCCGCTACGTCGTGCATAACCTGCCGAGTGGCGTCTACACGGTGGACGTCCGCTACCTGGGGTATCGTGCGGCCGGCCGGGACGTAACCGTGGCCGCGACCGGTGATGCGATGACGACGGCAGATTTCCGACTCGCCCCCATACCCATCAGCCTCGCCGCCGTCGAGGTAAGGGCCACAGTCCCGCTTGCGGTCGACACCCGGACGGGTGACCAGATCTTCAAGCAGAACGACTACCACGGCGCTCCTACCAACACGACGTCCCAGATCTTGCAGCAATCGATCGCGGGAGCGGTGCGGGCACCGACCGGTGAGGTCCACATCCGTGGGCAGCACGCCGAGTACACCTACTACGTGGACGGCGTGCCCGTGACGGCCGGCATCTCGGGCAGTCTCAACGAGCTGTTCGACCCCCAGGTAGTGAACCAGATCGATTTCCAGACCGGGGGTTGGGATGCCGAGTATGGCAATAAGAACACGGCTGTCGTCAACGTGACGACCCGAATCCCGGCAGGCGGGTTCCACCTCGACGCCGCGGGGTACGATGGCTCGTTCAGCACGAACGGGCAAAGTCTGAACTTCAGTACCAACGCAAACCAGGTCGGGCTGTTCTTCTCGGGCGCGCGCCAGCTGACGGACATGCGGCGCGAGCCGGTCGTGTTCGACACGGCCAGCAAAACCGTGGAGAACTTCCACAATCATGGCGAGGACATCTTCGGCTTCGGGAAAGTCCAGTTCCTCCCTTCGGACCGCGACGTGATCAATCTTGATGTGAACCGGTCGCGCACGCGGTTCGCCGTGCCATTCGATTCCAGCGCAGGGATAACCGACGATCATCAACAGGACGTCAACGGGTTCGTCAACCTCGGCTGGCGCCGTCGCTTCGGGGAGGGCGGGGGGTCGGAATCGTCCCGGGAGCTCTTTGCGGGACTCTTCTTCCGCGACGGCACCCTGAGTTTCGCACCGGGGTCCCGGGACCAGGCGACTTTCATCTTTTACCCCGACACGACTCCGTTCAAACTCACCGAGAACCGCGACTTCCGCACGACCGGGGTCAAGCTGGACTATGCCGTCCGAGCTCACCACGGGCTGGAGTTCAAGACCGGTGTACTTGCCTCACTCACTCGTGGGCACGAGAACTTCTCCACTGTGGACTCGGCTGGAAAGCCCGGCCCTGCCTCGAATTCGAGCCTCAGAGGGAGCGACGTGGGAGTCTACGCCCAGACGGCGATCTCACCGTCGGATCGCTGGGAGCTGCGGGTAGGCGTGCGGTTCGACAATCACAGCGCCCCGTTCGCGGGGAACCAGCATCAAGTGAGCCCCCGCGTGAAGCTGAGCATCTTCCCCAACCCGGCTAACACGGTATACCTGTATTACGCGCGGCTCTTCCTCCCCACCAACGTCGAAGATCTGCGCGCGATCACGAGCGTCGCCGACAGTGGCGTGGTGACCGCACCCACCCTCCCTGAGCGCGATCACTTCTTCGAGGTGGGCTACGTGCACCGGTTCCCTATGGGGGTGGTGGCGAAGTTGTCGGGCTACCACAAGAGGAGCTCCCCGGGCATCGATGACAACACCGTGCCTGGCTCGGCGATCGTCACGTCGGTCAACGTCAACCAGATTCGCGTGACCGGGATCGAGGGCGTGCTCGAGATTCGACCGGCCGGAGCGATTTCCGGTTACGCCAATGTTTCGCTCAACCACGCCTACGGGTACGGGCCGATTACTGGCGGCTTTTTCCCGACTGCGCCCCCGACCACCCCTCACGACCTGGACCACGATCAGCGCTTGTCGGTCGTCGCCAGTGGGTTGTACTCTCACCAGGGGCTGTTTTTCAGCCTCACGGGGATCTACGGGTCTGGGCTCATCAGCGCGACGCCGCCCGACTCAGCCTATAGGAGCGGTCTCTTCGCCTTCAACAAGAAAAACCACGTCGACCCCAATTTTGTCCTCAACGCCAGCGCTGGGTACGCATTGGTGGTTGGGAACACGGTGTTGCGGCCCCAGGTGTACGTGGACAATGTGTTCGACAAGAAGTATCCGTTGAAGGGCGCGTTCTTCAGCGGGGCGTCCGTGGGACGGCCGCGCAGCGTCCAAGTGCGAGTCAATATCGGAGTGTGAGG
>DASQAH010000244.1:0-7367 GCA_035635835.1 Gemmatimonadales bacterium | reverse complement strand
TGGCAGTTCACCATGATCGCCCAGTAGCTCCCGAGGTTTCCCGCTCTCTACAGCGGACCCAATAGCCTGACGAACAGCGCCGACGCCGCGGCGACGCACACATACGGCATCTATTTCGGATCGCGGTTTTCCGGCCGGCTGCAGGCGTACCTCGACGTCGAGATGGCACGCGGCTCCGCGGTCGGCGGCGCGGTCGGCCTCGCCGGGATCACGAATGGCGACGTGATCCGCCAAGGAAGCATCGATCTGGGACAGGGCCCCTATTTCGCGCGCGCCTTCCTTCGCTACACGATCCCGCTCTGGCCTGCCACCGACACCCTACCACGCGCCATGGACCAGCTCCCTGGGCTCCAACCCGCCGCCCGGCTCGAGCTCAAGCTCGGCAAGCTCGCCGCCACGGATGACTTCGACCAGAACCGCTACGCCAACTCCACCCGCACCCAGTTTTGCGACTGGGGGTTGTTCAACAACACGGCGTGGGACTACGCCCCCGACACGCGCGGCTACAGCTATGGGGTGGTCCTCGGTCTGCTGTATCCGCGGTGGGCCCTGCACGTGGGCAGCTTCCTCATGCCGACCTTCGCGAACGGTAATGTCCTCGACTGGAATGTCCGGCGTGCGCGGGGGGACAACGTCGAGCTCGCGCTCGAGCCAACCCGCCTCGGCAGCGTGCTCCGGTTCCTGGCCTATCAGAACCACGGTCGAATGGGCGTTTATCGGGAGGCGCTGACGCGGGGGCAAGGCACCGGGCAGCCGCCGGATATCGCTGCCGACGATCAGCCGGGACGACGTAAGTACGGCTTCGGACTGAGCCTCGAGCAGCCGCTTGCCGACCTCGGCGAGACCGGAGCGTTCCTGCGCGCGGGCTGGAATGACGGTCGAACAGAAGACTTCGCCTTCACGGAGGTCGATCGCCACTTCAGTGTCGGTTTCCAGCTCGTCGGGACGCGCTGGGGCCGCCCCGGCGACCGCCTCGCGATCGCCTACGTGCGACACGGCCTCTCACCGGAGCACCAAGCCTACCTCGCCGCCGGCGGGAAGGGCTTCCTGCTGGGTGATGGGCGCCTCAACTACGACGGCGAGACTATCCTCGAGACGTACTACCGCTTCCAGGTGGGACCGCACGCCCAGATCAGCCCGGACCTCGAGCTGATCGCCAATCCGGGCTACAACCGCGACCGGGGGCCGGCCACGGTGCTCACGCTCCGGCTCAACCTGCGCTAAGGCCTCTAGGGAACGGCAGGTACCGCGGCTGCCGAGGCCCGGGACGGGGCCAGGGACGCGAGAAAGCCACCATACACCGCCGGCGACCACAACCCACGAGAGCCGCGGATCTTCTCCAACGCCACCTCGGGCGAGTAGGCCTTGCGGTAGGGGCGTTCGGTAGTGAGCGCGTCGTAGACGTCCGCTATGCCAACGATCTGGGCGGACAGCGGAATATCCTCTCCCCGTAAGCGATCCGGGTATCCCGTGCCATCGTAGCGTTCGTGATGCCAGCGGATGATGGGCTTCAAGTCCCAGGGGAATTCGACGTCGTCGAGGAGCTCGACGCCCCAGATCGGGTGCATCTGCACGACCTCGAACTCGTCGCGCGTCAGCGGGCCGGGCTTACCAAGGATCTGGTGCGGGACGCGCACCTTCCCGAGGTCGTGGAGGTAGGCGCCGAGGTGGACTGTCGTCTGGGCGCGCTGGTCCAGCCCGAGCACCCGCGCAATCCCGACGCCGTAGCGGGCCACGCGCTCGCAGTGCCCGAACGTGTAGCTGTCGCTCGATTCGATCGACTGTCCCCAGTCCCGCACGACGGCCAAGTACGTCCCCACCAGTTCTGCTAGCTTGCCGTCCACGTGGACCAGCGCCACTCGGGCGTCGAGTCGGCGGAACAGCCGGTGGGCCACGTTCAGCAGCGAGAGCGCCTCCTGGTTCCGTCCCATCGCTTGATAGAGCAGGGCCAGCTCGCGCGATGTCTCCGCCTCGTTGAGGACGGAGCCGGCTGCGACCGCGAGCTCGATCGCGGTGTTGAGGCGCGCCTCGGCAAGCGCCGGCCGGCCGGTCTCGCGATAGACGACCCCGATGACGCGATAGGCGCCCGCCTTCGCCGCTTGGTCGCCGAGCTCCTCGAAGGTAACCAGCGCCGCCTCGGCGTCCCGCAAGGCGTCAGCGAACCGCTGGCGCGCCACGTGCACTCCGGCGCGGTTCAGCAGGCACAGCCCCTGCAGGTAGACGTCGCCGGCGCGCTGAGCGATCGCGTAACTCTCTCGGTAATAGCTCTCGGCTTCATCCCATAGCTCACGATCGGCGCTCACCATCCCGAGGTTGTGATAGGCGATCGCGCAGCCATGCTCATTGTCCGAAGCCCGGTAGGCCTCGAGCGACCGCGCGTAGCGCGCCAGCGCCTCGTCGAAGTCGCCCTGGATGTTCGCCAGGATACCCAGGTTCTGCTCGGCGCGGGCGCGGAGCTCGCGACTCTGCCCCCCGAGCTCCACGGCGTGGAGAAAGTGCTTGCGGGCCTCAGGGAGAGCGCCGGCCTCGAGGTCGATGCCACCCAGCGTGTTGAGGGCCTCGCCGGCGAGCACGTCTTGGCCGGCGGCGCGCGCGACCGTATGGCTCCGGCGGCACAGCTCCCGCGCCTCCAGCGATGCGCCCTGGCGGTGCCGCACCACCGCGAGGCGGCGGAGCGACTCGGCCAACACCGCCTGCTCTTCGGGCTGAGCCGCCGCGATCGCCGCTTCGTAGGATGCGATCGCTTCGGGAATGCAAGCGGTCCGCTCGCGGGCGCGAGCTTCGTGCAGCAGGTCCGCAGCCGTGGCAGCGCTAACCGCCCCCATCGACTCGCCTCTCACTCCTGGGACCAGAAGGTCTTGGGCTCGGATCCCGGCTTCGCGATGGGCGGTACCAGCGGTGCCGGCTCCTCGAGCAACGCGCCAAGCTTGCGGAGCTCCACCCGCGCTCCCAGGCGGTCGAACCCCGCCCGAGCAGTCTCCGCCACCTCCCGCGCGGCCACGACCTTGCCCGCGCGGGCCAGCAACTGTGCCAGATCACGCTGCGCAGTGGCGACGAGCAGGGGGCGCCCGTGCTCCGTCGCGCGGTCGATCACCTCGCGGAGCATGTCCTCCGCGACATAGACCTTGCCGATGATACCCAAGGCCACCGCCAGGATCCGCTGGTCTTCGGTCTCGAGGACGGCGTCATGCAGCTCGCGGTGCAGGGCGAGTGCGCTCTCCGCCTCCCGGATAGCGAGGTCGGGCTCGCCCCGGACCAGCTGGATCTCGGCCCGACCTGCGAGCGCCTGGGCTTTGAGGCGCCGGTCGCCCAGGCGCTCGGCCTCCCGCACCGCGGCGTCGGCGGCCTGCATGGCATCGTCCAAATGTCCCTGCTCGCGGAAGGTGATCGCGAGATTGTGCTCCGACTCGACGATGCCGCGCTCGCAGCGGGCCTTCTGGTAGGCGGCGATAGCCCGGGTGTAGGCGCCGACCGCCTGGCCGTAGTCCCCCTGCATGTTCGCGATGATGCCGAGGTTGTTGGCGCACCGGCCGACGGTAGCCATGTCGTTGTTTTGCATTGCCTCGTCCTGCGCCCGCGTGAAGAAGGACGTGGCCTCGTTGATGCCGCCGCGCTCCAGCGCGATGGCGCCGCAGACATTGAGCCCCCGCACCTCCAGCGTCCGATCCCCCAGCAACCGCGCCCGCGACATCGCGATCACGGCCCACTTCTGGCCCTCCTCCAACCGCCCGAGCCTGCTGTGCGCGATGCCATGCAGCAGGGCCAGCATGGGAGACTGCTCCAGCTCGTCGTGCGAGCGCGAGTTCAAGTAAGTGAACAGCTCGGCATAACGCCCGGTGTCGGCCAGCTCCTGCGCCGCATGCAGGGGTACCAGCGACCGGCGCAATTCGGCCGCGAAGTCCTCGTCCCACTCCTGGCTGGCCAGATTGCGGACTTCCCCTTCGGCGCCAAGCTGGGTGAAGATCGCCTTCGCGCTCCGCGCGGCCACATGGGCTTCCGCAGTCCGCCCGCCGCGGCGCAGGACCATCGCCAGGTCCCGCGTCGCCTCGGCCTGCAGCAGCGGCCGCTGGTGCGCTGCCGCCCGGCTGATCACCTCGCGCAGCGCCTGCTCGGCGGCTGCCGCCTGGTCCTCCGCTGCCAGCACCGCCGCCGTGATACGCAGATCCTCGGCCTCGGCGACGGGATTGGGCACCTCGTTGCGGATCTCCCGCACCGCGTCGAGCTCGCGCCGCGCTAGCTCCATCTCGCCACGGGCCACACGGATCTCGGCCCGCCCCCGGCGCGCCACCGCCCACAGCGCGCGGTCGCCGGCGGCGTCGGCTGTCGCAACGGCCCGGTCAGCCTCGGCCAGAGCACGCTCAAGCACCCCTTGCTCTCGATACGTGATCCCCAGGTTGTGGTAGCACTCGGCAACGCCCTGCTGCAGCCCGGTCCGCTCGAAGGCCGCGACGGCGATCTCCCAGGACCCAATCGCCTCCGCATGCCGTCCCCGCAGGTTACTGATGATCCCCAGGTTGTTGGAACAGCGACCGATGGTGGCTAGATCGCCCTCTTGGCTGGCGACGATGAGCGCCCGCGTGCAGTACTCCGCCGCCTCATCGATCCGCCCGCTGACCAACGCGATGGCGCCCCGCGCGTTGAGGGCGTGACACTCGAGCGCCTGATCGTCCCGCTTGCGCGCCTGGTCGACCGCCACATCCAGCCACCGCAGTCCTTCCTCGTGGCGACCCAGCCGCGCCTGCGCGGCCCCGTACAGCAACGCGAGACTCGGCGACTCCTCCAGCTCGCTTCCTTTGCGCGCGCCAAGGTACTCGACGACCTCGGCGTGCTGACCGGCTGCAGCGAGCCGCTGGGCCTTCTCGATTACGACGGACGACGTGTGCATCGGACCTCTCCTCCAGCTTTCGAGAATATCATCGGCACCATCGCTCCGACTACCAGGAAACCGCATACTCGGAGAAGTGGTACAGCGCGGTCGAGATACTTGGCAGTGTAGCATCGTTGTTCGACGACAACCTGAGCCACGACCTGGTTCCCACAGGACGGCACCACACGGCCAGCCGCAGCAGCATTGCCTGATCGGTGGCGTCCACGACTCCATCGCCGTTCAGATCGGGATTTGCGTTCTCATACCAGAGGGTCAGGCCCGCCGGGACATGCTTGGAGAACTCAACCCCGGAGGGCTGGAAGTTCACGGAGAAGGTGACGGAATCGATGGTCAGGGTGACGTACACCGAGTCGCCCTGCTGCAGCCGGACGCCGTCGGCCCCGGCCCGTAGCCCGTCCTCCGGAATGTCGAACTGCAGGAATGGCTGGCCCACCGTGTCCCCGGCGGCGGGCTGGTAGTGCACCACTACCGTGGACGCTTGGCCCTGGTAGGCCCAGAACGACACCTGATAAGTCTCTAGCGGCGGCGCGCCCGGCGCTTGCTGCAGCATGTGCAGCCCTGAGTCCACGGTGGCCAGACTCGCCACCTCGCCCAGCACGCGCGGCTCGTTAGAAGGGGCCGTGGGCTCCCGGCATCCCACGAACGCCAGCGCCATTGCGAGCGGCAACCACCGCCGGGGCGTCAACACAGCCCCTCCTGACGTCCCATGGCTACGCATTTCAGTACGCCACCGCGTAGTTCGCGCAGTGGCGGATCGCCGGTGCAGGCCGCTGACCGTCCACGTTCACCACGGTGCTCCGCGACGTGACGGACGCGGGAAGCCGACGGCTGGCGCGCTTCGAAGACCGACGTTGCGTGGACATCACGGCAAGGCCACTCCCGCCTCGATCATCGAGAGAGGCGTGATCCCCAGCTGCCGCACTCCGTCGCGCTCCTGGAGTGAAGGGTACATGTCGCTCTCCTACCAGGAAACCGCGTAGTCGCAGAAGTGCAGCAACGAGCTCGTGAACGTCTTCTCCGCGAGCGACTGGACCGCGGGGATTTGCGTCCACGCATTGGTCGCGCCTTCGCGATACCACAACCCCAGCAGCTGGCTCTCGATCCTGGCGTCGGTACTATCCACGACGCCGTCCCCGTTCAAGTCGCCGCCGGCGCCAGCGTACCAGATCTGGAGCTGGGCGGGATCGCCGAACTGCAACCCCGTCGGCTCGAGCGACACGGCGATTTTCACCGTGTCGATGGTCACCGTGATCAACACCGAGTCGCCCGGCGCCAGGGCGCCCACTACCGGCACATTCGTCGGATCGCTGATTGTGAGCCGCAGAAATGGAGAGGTCGTGTCGCCGGTGACGCTTACGTAGTTGATCTGGGCGGACCGTTGCTGCCCCCGCACCGCCCAGAACGTCGCCGTGGAGTGAGTAAGCTTGATGCTGCTCCCGGGGGCCAGATCGTAACTGAGGGCGCCGGACCCGGAGGAGAGGCCCCCGCCACCGGCTGCGGACCCCGCGAGGGGATCGATCGCGCGGAACTGTGGAGGCGAGTTCCCCGCCCACCGGAGGAAATGCGGCCCCTGGGCGGGCGGCTGCTGCACAGCGGTGGGATGCGGTCCAACGCATCCCACTGCCAGCAACACGAGCGCGAGCGGGATCAGTGAATGGCGAACAGCCATACGATTCTCCGAGTTCATGTGAGGCCTACCAGGCCACGGCGTAATTCGAGAAATGCGGCAGCTGTCCGATGACATACTGTTGCCCTTGACTCCAAGCGTTCTTCTTGACTTGGGACCACGTTTGCAGGTATCCCAAGATGGACAGGGAGTCGCTGACCTGGGCGATCTGGAGCGTAACGCCCGTCGGCAACGCGCAGTCTTTGTAGTTCGTGTAGAGAAGCGCGCCCGCGCGCAATCCGTACGATTGGTCCACGGAGCTGGGTGGGAACTGGAGGCCATCGGGCTGGAAGCGCACCCTTCGCACGGTGTCCCTTGGGGCCACGGCGGTGATCGTCACCGGGACGCTGAGCACCAGTGAATCGACCCAGAGAATGTGATTCCCGACCCGCAGAGTATCTCCCTTTGGCCCGATCACCTTGGTGACGGAGTCGTAGGTTTGGGAACACACGACCAGCCCGGTCTTATTGCTGGTGCTAGTGGGCTGCGATTTCGAGGCGGCCAGAGCGGCCGCCCGCGTGGGCGTCTGGAGAGCAACGCTCGTCGGTGCAGCATCCCCACAGCTCAGGGCTGCTACGGACGCGCCGGCGAGCAACGCGAGCGGGAGCAACGAATAGCGGATGGACATGCGGTCCTCGGGGTGGCGGCGGACGCAACCGGACTGCGCCCGCCGACAGAGCAGGAACCGTTCCGCCGCCTCGCCTGCCACCTAGCGTCGTGATCGGTCGAGACTTGAGAGTGGCGGCCCGTTATTGGCGGCCGGCCACAGGGTCATTTCGGCCATCACGGTGGGTCGGGAGGACCATGGATCAC
>DASQAH010000243.1:0-8176 GCA_035635835.1 Gemmatimonadales bacterium | reverse complement strand
CGGAACGACGCGGTCCGGAAGGGGCCGCGCAGCTAAAGCTTTGCACGAAGCCTCGCGCAAAATGGGGTCGCATGGCAAGACGCAGGCGGCCGCACCCGGAGAGCCGCCGGCTTGACGACGAACGGCCGCAGGAGCGACGGTGCGGCCGCACCGCTTGCGCGAGCCTCTCGGCGGAGCCATTCAAGTGGAGCTACCCGGTCCAATTTCGGTCGGCATCTGCCTGGGCGTGGCGCTCGGCGTGTGAGTCGCGCTGGCGATCATCTGGCCCCGCGCGCGCCCGCCGGGGAGGCGGTGACGCGGGATCCGGGCCTCGGCGAAAGCCACCTCCCCGCGGCCTTCCGGGCGGCGCCAAACGCGAGGGCGAGCAGCCCTCCGACCCGCCGAGGCACCCAGAGGTCGAATTCGCCCCGCGCGGACATCTGCGTCTCCTCGTGCCTGGAGCTCGCGGCGGAGCTGGATGCAGGAGATCTGCTCGGCCCGCCCACCTGGGCACGGTCAGGCAGGTCGCCTTTCCGGCGAGCTCCATCGCCTCATCGAAGGCCGGCCTCCCCTCCGGTGGGACGGACGTGCGTAGGCGCATCCATTTTTCGTCCTCCTCGGCCTCCCCACGGAACCATGGATACCACCGCGGCGAGCGCCTCCAGGTGCCCGTCCGAAAGATGCGGGGAGCTTCGTTCACGCCACGAGCGTAGCAGCCCCCTCCGACACTCGAGGACGGACGCAGCTACTCCTTCGTTCGGGCGATGACTTGGATCGCCTTCGTGGCGGTGGCCGCGTCCTCGTCGCTGGCGAAGCCGATCGCGGCCGAGAACTTCTTGCCCACCACCTGGGCCATCAGGAACGCCATGCTCACCTTCGCGTCGGAGATGGCCCGCGAGATGCGCGCGCCCAGCCCGCGGCGGTCGTCCCCTTCCACCAGCAGACAGGGCGTGTCGGACTGCACGAATCCGAACCGGCGCGCCTCCGCCTCCGCGGTCGGCCCCTCGATCGGGAACACCTCGATCGCCGCCCGGTCCAGCTCGGTGGGGAAGCGATACGCCATCACGATCTGGAGGTGCACGCCCGCCGCGGCGAGCGGCTCCAGGGCATCGGCGAGCAATCCCTTGCGGTCGCCGCCATGGAACACCCACAGCTTCACCTGCTTCACCGTCAGCTTGATCGCCATGCGTCACCCCTGCCCGGAGTGTAGATCGTCCGAGACCCACGCCTCGTACCGTTGCTCCGAGTCGATGCACAACAGACGCCCGGACCGGACCTTCTCGGTGACAATGCGGTCGATCTCGGTGACGCGGGCGAGGTCGGTAGGGTGGTTCTTCAGCTCTCCGCGCCGCGCGTTGGCGATCTTGATGATGACCGAGGTGTCCAGCCAGAGGGCCTTGCGGGCGGCCCGCTGGACCCGGACGGTGATGTCGCGCGGCGCAGAGACAGACTCCATTGGCTTTGCGGGATCAAGCACGTCACCCATGGGTGGCACAACGCTCGTGCGTGAAGACGGCCGGCCGGGCTGGAGCGCCGGCGCCGACCTAGCTCTCGGGCTTCTCCCGCAACCCTTTCGGCCGCAGGGCGGCCTTGAGCTGCGCCTTCAGCTGCTCGCGCTTGTTCTTCACCTCGTACACCTCGTGGAGCAGCAACGTGAACGCGGCCTTGACCTGCCCAAGCAGCTGGGCGTCCTGCTCGCTCCACGCCTTGAGGTTCAGGTTCTCCTCATCCTCATCCGGGTGGATCACGCCGTCGCCGAGGCGCTTGAGGATGTCGAGCAGATCGGCGTCCACGCGATCCGCCCAGTCCGGCGCCGCATCGCCCTCCTTCGCCTCCTCCAGCGCCTTGAGCTTCTGGCCGCACGTGCCCTTCTTGAACCCGGCGATGTACAGCACTCTGTCCAAGGCCGCGCGGTACATCGGCAGCGCCGCCGCCGTCGCGCCTAGACCCTCAGCGCGCTGCGCCTGGTCGAGGTAGTACGCCACCGACGTGGGCGTATGCGGAGTCACCACGCCGCCGGGCCGAGTCGGCACCAGTACGTAGATCGGGCTCTCGTCATCGCTCTTGAACACGCACCCCATGTACGAGAAGTTGCACTGGCGGCACATGCAGAGCACGTGGACCTGCTCGCTGATCAGGTACTCGACTCCGAGCTCAGACGCCTTGTGCTGCCACGGGCTACCGCCCGAGAAAAAGTAGACGCTGGCCTGCCGCTGATCCCCGCACCCAGGGCAGTAGATCGGCCCCTGCCCGGGCCGCCACGCTGCGAGGAGGCCGTCAAGTGTGTGGAGGGTCGGCGCCGCCTTCTTGGTCATCGTGCGCGTTGTACCAGACGTACCGGACACTGCTGGGTGTACCGTGCTCATGCGCCTCGGCCCGGGTGGTGGGTGGTGGCGCCCTTGCGGCGCGCGAATGCGCGCAGCACCCGGAGGGCGGCGTTGGCACGGCTGGCGCCCAGGGCATCGGCGAGCTCGTCCAGGGCGGCGAGGTCGGCGTCGCCCAGGCGGAGGGACAGCACGTGCGGCTTGGGATCGGTGGTCGGGCGAGCCATGGGTTCTGTATACGGAACCGTGGCCGGCCGCGCCCCTACTTCCGCCGCGCAGGCCAGCCCAGCTGGAGCGGGCCGTGCTGCACCCCGGGCGGGTAGGGTTCGGGCAGCGGAGGGTGCGGTTCGCCAGGCCCCGCGGAGTTGTTGCAGGTGCAGCAGCGGTAGGCCAATGCCCTCCTTGAAGCGCAGTACGTAGATACAGCAATGGTGCAGGCCGGGACCCCTGAAGATGCACAGCCAAGGACTCGAGGGTACGCTCATGCCCAGGGACTCTGCCACGGCGCCACGACACTTTCCGGCGAACTACGCTGCGCTACCTGCGCGGCCCCAGCTCGGGCCGGTGCTTCAGTCGCGGTGGCGTGCGCGCGCTGGCGGCCCGCGCCGTCAGCTTGCAGTGCTTGCACAACCCGTCGGGACCACGGGCGCGGTGATCCTCGACCGTCAGCCTCGTGCCGCAGTCCACGCATCCCTGCGCGACCAGCTGCAGCTGCCGAGGCGGGAACGGCAACGGCAGCGCCGGCGGCGGCTGCGCGGGTTGGCGACGTGCCGTCAGCTTCCGCGTCGCCCGGCTCGAGGCGGGCTTCAGCGACTGGCGGTATGCCTGACGTGGCGGGCGTGGCGGTGGGCGCCTGGGCGGCATCGTTCCGAGAGGATAGGACGCCTGCTCGTGTGCGCGTCAACGCGCAAACCGTGTCACCGGGCCCATCCACCACTTATCCACAGCGGCAGCAACCGAAGCCCTCTCCAGTACAAGCAATTCCGACTTGTCCACAGGTGTGGATTCACAGCGCCTTTCACACGGTTGATAACAGAGTGGCTCACACGCCGAGCGCCTGGCTACTCGCCCGGGCCAGCGCGCGGCGCACCGTCGACCTCGGCGTCCTGACCGCGACGGCGATCTGGCGCGTGAACTTCCCGGCCGCCTTCATCTCGCGGATGCGCTGCACCTGGGCGGCATCGAGCCGGCGTGGCCTGCCCCACCGGCGGCCCTGCTTCTCGAGGCGGGCGCGGGCAGCAGCGAGCCGTTCCAGAAGGCGCGCCCTTTCCTGCGCCGCCACCCAGGCGAAGATCGAGACCAGCAGGTCGCGCACCGGGCCGGTGCTGTCTGCCCACGGCTCGCGAACGCTCACCAGCCCCACCCCGGCGGCGTCCAGCTTGGCCACGATGCCGGCGACCTGGGCGATGCCGCCGCGCCCGAGCCTGTCCAAGCTCCAGATCAGCAGGGTCTCGAACTTGCCGCGGTGGGCGTCGGCCAGCATCCGCTCCAGCGCGGGGCGGCATTGCGCGGCGCCGGACACGCCGTCGTCGCGATATTCCTCGACGACCTGCCAGCCCCGGGCGGCCGCGAGCCGCTGGCAGTCCGGCAGCTGGTGCGCGCTGTCCTGCTGGTCGGTGGAAACGCGAAGGTAGATCGCCGCGGTGGTGCCCATGCCGTACCTCCTGCCGCCCTGTCGGCGTACCTACCGTAGTAGGTGTGGCCGATAGTACCCTTACGGCCAGCCCCCGGCTAGGGGGTGCGCTGCCCCTGGGCAGCCAGGGCGCCGACGACGAGGGGGTTTCCGGCCCACCTGGGCGGGCGCAGGCGGCCCACCTGGGCGCGCAGCTGCACTAGGGCGGCGCCCAAGCCCAGACCGCCCCGCCGCGTGCGCGTCCGGGCACCGGAGGGCCGTTCCTGGGCCACGTACGCAGGTAGGGCCTACCGCGGTAGGTCCGCGGGGCCGGGCAGCTGGGGTGCCGATTCGCGGGATTTCTGCTGGGTGATCGCTTGGCCGGGGCGGGCTGGGCCGCATCCGGTGCGGGCGCCCATCATGCACCTCTCGCCGCCGAGAAGAGCTTTTCCGAAGCATGACGGCCGGTTGAACCCGCATGGTACCCTGCGAAGTGACCTCCGCCGGTTCCGGGATGGGGTGGTCGCGTCGACGACCAATGGTCCTCTGGACCGCCAGTCCAGGCGCGCAGGTGGACGCCTACCGGCGCCGGGGTGGCCGGTCGGGTACTACCGCGTGCAGCAGCTCGGCCACGGTCAGGTCGAAGGCGCGGGCCAGCTTGATCAGCGTGCTGAGCTTCACGTCGCCCCGCGCGTACTCGATCGCCTGGACCGTCTTCCAGTGGAGCCCGAAGTCCTCGAGGTCGTCCTGTTTCATGCCGTTGGCCTTGCGTAGTTCGCGCACCCGGCGGGCGAGGCGCTTCTGGTGGGCGGGCTTCTGGCGGGCGGCCTTGTCCAAGGATCGCTCGTAGCTACACGGCCCGGCCTGGGCTTGTACACCTATGGTGGTAGGTGCAGAGAACCACCGTGAGGAGGGCACGTCATTGCGCCCCGCTTACCCGAACTGGATGTTGATCCCCTGGACCTCACGATCCACCTGAGCCTTGGCTGCCATGAATGCATCGAGGTCCTGCCGGAACAGGCCGGCCTTGAATGGCGACCATTCCTTGCCCTGCTCCTTCACTTCACGCGCGACCGCCTCGGCCAGAGCGTTCTCGGTGAACCGCCCGGGGCCTCCATACCAGGTGAAGCGGCCGTAGTAGGGGTAGACGCCCTCCGCCAAGGCGGCGGCAATCGCGTTGATGTACTCGAATCTTGAGAAGAGGTCCTCGTACCGATTCTTGATGTTCATCATCGGCAGCCGCAGCAGTGGAGCTCTGATGACTTCCATGATGCGGTCACTCTGTGGCGTCTTGAGAACCTGCCCATCAGGCCGCGGGACCTGAAACGGTCCTTGCAGTGCATAGCTGGGCGAAAGAATGCGCAGGGCCGGCGCCCGGCCGTGCGCTTGATCCACCAGCGGCAGAGCGTGGAACTTGCGCAGCAGATCGTAATTGCCCTTGGCCACGGCGGCGACGCCGGCCGCGTAGAACGTGAGCACCGCCGGGCAGAACCGCAGCTGGTTCAGGTAAACGAAGCCGCCGCGAGGCTCGAAGTTGCACAGCTGCTCGACCGCGGCGAGGAGCACGTCGTGCTGCGCCTCCTTGCCGAAGTACGCGGTCTCACCCGCGATCTCCACGAGATCGGCGCTGGCCTCTTCGCACTGCTTCACCAGCGCCCGGTATTCCTCCGGCGGAATTTGAGCAGCCGCGCTGATGGATCCAGCTGCGTCCGTGCCACGGCGGAGAGCATCACTGATCAGCTCCTCGAAGCGGTAATCGCCCTGCTGCAGGTACTCTCGCAGAGCTGCCTTTGACGCAGGTGGGGGCTTCTGCGGTTCGACGACGGTGGCCTCCTTCGCCTGCTTTCTCTCGCCCCTGCGGACCGGACCGCGGACGCTACGAGCCGGACCGCGCACCCAGCCCCGCCGCGGGTTGGTCTTGATCTCGTTGACGAGCGCCAAGGCCACCTTCGCGGCGAGGTCGTCGGGGTTGACCCATTCGTTGCGATGCCGGCCGGTGCTCACTTTGTCGCGGAAGGCTTCCAGCCGCCGTCTTGCGTCGTCGTTCTGGTCAGTCTTTCCGACGGGGATGCTGTCGGGGTTGCCGTGGACGAAGGCGAGCACTGGTATGCCCTTGGAAACGGCGTAGTCGAACTCCTCCTCCGTGTAGCTCAGGTTGTCCTCGCCGCGGGAGCCGTAGCGGCCGGCCACGATCACGACGTAGTAGTCGCAGCGGTCGATGACGCGCCTGATGACCTTCCGCTGCGAGGCGTCGGAGGCAGGGAAAAGTTCCATCCCGGCCGGGAAGCAATCGAGCTTTAGAACCGCCTGTATGACCTTCTCGCGCTCGTCCTGGAGATCAACGAACGTCGAGCTGATGAACACCTCGTACCGCCTGTCCGCCTGCGCATCGGGCTTGGTGCTCTTGCGGCCGCGGCTGCGCTTCGCCTTGCCGGAGCGGTCCACGACCTGTTCACGATCTTCGGACGGTCCGTGAGTTGCCACGGAAACGTATCCTACCAAATGGCCGACGTACATCGGAGCCGCAGCGCGCTGCGCGGGGATGCGTCGCACCCGGCCAACCGGGTAACCGGAAGAATGGAGCGGCCCAGGTCTGATCGTGTCGGACTGCCGTGCTATGCCGTTGGCTTCACCGCGGAGTACGCCATGTACGAGTTGAAGGACCTACTGCAGCGAGGTGGCGATCTGTACGCGCCCAACACCCGCCGCCCCGTGGCGCTGTCGGCCGGAGACGTGCCCGACCTGCCGACCGACTGGTCGAACAGCGGACCGTTCACCTCGTACGAGCGAAACGTCTACAACTCGGCGCGCAACGTGGTGATGTGGTGGACGCCGGCGCGCGTGGAGCACGAGGCGCTGCGCATGGCCGGCGACGTGGAAGGCCCCTCCATCCTGTCGCAGGAAGCCTACGTGTTCCGCGCGATCTACATGCAGATCGCCTTGTTGATTGCGGAATGGATGCATGTGCAGCACGCGCGCGCGGTGTACAACCCGCCGGAGCACGTCGAGTCCCGACAGGCCGCCATCGTCGCGCGGCAGACGGAGATGTTCCGCGACCTGGTGCACGAGGCGGTCCTCACGTTGGAGCGGAAGGCGCAGCAGGTCGAGGCCCGCGCCATGGACCTGCGCATGCGCTACGACGCCCAAAAACTCCGCACGATGCTGGTTGGGCTGGACGTATCCACGAAGCTAGGTCAGCTGATCGAGGAAGCGCAGCGCGAAAATGAGGCGCAGAGCCACATGCTGAAACTCCTCGCCGATCTGCGGGAGCCCGTGGAGCAGGGAGCACGCGCGCTGGGGTCCGTGAGCCTCGTCGTTGACGCCTGCTGGGACCGCACGCTGCACAACGACGCCGAGGCGAGGAGGCTCAAGACGACGCTCGCGAAGATGGGAGACAAGGCGACCGACGCCGCGCTCAAAGCGTTCTTCACGGCGCTCGGGCACAAGATCGGACTCTGAGCTTCCTAGGATGAGACGATGTATTCCGGCGCCGGACCGAGCGGAGCGGCGGTGCCGGCCTCCTCGATCTCTGAGCCGCAGCGCAAGCAGAGCTCGCCAGCGGCAAACCTGATCGCGCGCTCCCGCAGCCGCTCTCGTTCAGCCTTCAAGCTGTCGACGAGCCCGGCGAGGTGGGCGGCCTCGGCCTGCGCATCCTCGAGCTGCATGCGCAGGGCGTTGATCCGCCCGTCGCGCGTCACCGTCTGCGACGGCCGCGGGCTGGCGGAGGAGGCTTGCCAGGAGCAGCTGCAGCGGCTCGCCTAGCAGCGGGAGACTGTGCAGCGCACGCTCGAGGTCGCCCAGAAGGCCGTGGTGGAGCGCGTGCAGGCCGCCACGGTGATGGCCTCCCTGGAGGCCCGGCTGGCCCACCTGCGCGCGCTGCTCAAGGCCCACGACTTCGCCACCAGGGCCACGGTGATCGCCGCCCTGACGCCGCTGCACGGCCCTCTCGCAACCGTCCACGGCGACGGGCGGATCGTGCTACACGGAGTGCTGTCTTTTGCCGGGAGCCCCAGGGATGGAATGGACGCAAGAGTTTGTCCGCCGCAAGCAGAAGGAGCTGCTGTTCCCCAACGTCTCGACCTACTACCAGGACGCGCTGGTGGTGGACTCGGCGAAGGGCATGTTCGTGCGCGACGTCGAGGGGCGCGAGTACCTCGACTTCTTCGCCGGCATCCTGACCGTCTCGGTCGGGCACTGCCACCCGCGGGTGACCGAGGCGGTGGTCGAGCAGCAGAAGAAGCTGGTGCACGTCTCGACGCTG
>DASQAH010000242.1:0-2651 GCA_035635835.1 Gemmatimonadales bacterium | reverse complement strand
CTGACTGCCCGAACACCTCGGTCACCGACGTGCTGATCTCCTTCACCACGGGCGCGCGACCAACTCCTCGATCCTCTGCGTCCGGTTCTCGGCCATCCCATCATGATGGCGGGCACCGTGACCCCCGTCAACAACGCCGAGACCACTCCCTCGGCTTCACGGCGAAGCCGCGCGTCCTCCAGCCCGCGCCAGCGCATCGGCGCACGTGTTGTACTGGGCGAACTCGTTGTAGCTGCTCGACCACCGCGACGCGCGCTTCCGCACGGGGCGGGTCGGTCTGCGGACCAAGGCGGATTCGGCCACGGCCTTCGACGATCTGGTCGTCCGCGGTCCCTTGACATGGTGATGCAACTATTTTCCGCGCCCATCATCGAGCGCATGAAGTCGGCCGCCACCGTGGCGTTCGGCTTCGGGATCGCCGGCACCGTCGCGCGCGGCTTCTGGTGGCGCGTGGCGCCGTGGAGGCGGTCATCAACGATCTGCAGCCGGTCGGCATCCGGGCCCGGCTGCGGGCGCTCGAGCGGGCCGCCGCCTACCTCCGGGCCGACCAGGAGAAGGGATTCAAGCGGGTCGCGCGCATCGGCAGCGCGGCGGCGGGCAACGCGGCGACCCGCATCGAGGCCTGCGTGATCACCGACGGGATCCGGTCCTACGGGGGCTACCCCGAGATCGACGCGATCTACCGCGAGCAGGCGGCGGGACCCGAGAAAGCGGGAGGCGCTGCTGCATCGCATCCAGCAGGCGATGCACGAGCGGGTGATGTTCGCGCCGATCGTGGAGCCGGCCTTCCTCAACGGGGTCGGGCCGCGCGTGGACGAGTCGGGCCTCGGCCTGATCGCGGGCCACCTCTACTCCGCGCCCTACGAGGACCTCCGGATCAAGCCGGGCCGGCGGTAGCCGTCGGGACCCGCGCGGCCCCCGCCTGGACGAGGGCGGTGATCTCGTCCTCGGTGAGGCCGATCTCGCGCAGGATCTCCACGCTGTGCTCGCCCAGCCGCGGCGGCAGGCGCCGGATCGCGCCCGGGGTCTTGCCGTAGGTGGCGGGCAGACCGGGCAGGCGCAGGGTGCCCTCGGTCGGGTGCTCGACCGTCTGCCAGAAGCCCACCGCCTCCAGATGCGGGTCGTGCAGCAGGGCCTCCAGGGTGTTGACGATCATGGCCGGGATGTTGCGCCGGTCCAGCTCCGCGAGCCACTCCGCGTTGGTGCGGGTGAGGGCGATCGTCGCCAGCTCCTCGTAGAGGAGCTCGATGTGCCGCAGGCGCGAGGCGAGCGTGCGGTAGCGCGGGTCGTCGAGCAGGTCCTGCCGACCGGCCAGGGCGAAGAAGTCCCGCCAGTTCTGGTCGGTGTAGGGGAGGATCGCGAGGTAGCCGTCCCGGGTCTTGAACGGGCGCCGGTTCGGATTGAGGATCCGCTTGTAGCCGATGGTGTCGATCGGCGGCGCGAACGTCTCGCCGTAGAGGTGCTCGACCATGACCCAGGCGGCCATGCTCTCGAACATCGGCACCTCGACCTCCTGGCCCTCCCCGGTGCGCGCCTTGTGATAGAGGGCGGCGAGCACCGCGGCCAGCACCGTCATCGAGCTCGACTTGTCGGCCACGATCGTCGGCACGTAGCGCGGCTCGCCCACGATCGAGGCCTGGAGCGACGCGATGCCGGAGGCGGCCTGGATGATGTCGTCGTAGGCGGGCTTGTCGCCGTAGGGGCCGGCGGCCCGGAACCCGTAGGTGCCGACGTATACCAGGCCCGGGTTAGCCGCTCTGAAAATCTCGTACGACATCCCGAGCCGCCGCGCCGCCTGCGGCCGGTAGTTGTGGAGCAGCACGTCGGCGCCCTCGGCGAGCCGGAGCAATACGCGCCGCGCCGCGTCCTGCTTGAGGTCCAGCACGATCGATCGCTTGTTGCGGTTCACCGCCAGGTAGAACGCCCCCATGGCGGGATTCCGCATGGGCCCGAGCTGTCGCGTGGTGTCGCCGTCGGGGGGCTCGACCTTGATCACGTCGGCCCCGAGGTCGCCGAGCTGCTGGGCGGCCCAGGGGCCGAGCACGACGGTCGTGCAGTCCACCACGCGCACCCCGTGGAGCGGCCCCGACACCGGCCGATCCTCCGTCTAGGCGCCGCCGGTGACGACGAGCGTCTGGCCGCTGACGAAGTCGCTGTCCGGAGTGCAGAAGAGGTAGCTCGCGCCCGCCGCCTCCTCGGGCAGTCCGCCGCGGCCGAGCGGGATCGTCTGGTTCATGGCCGCGACGCGCGCGCCCTGCACGCCGACCTTGACCTGGCGGCCGCCGACCTCGATGGTGCCCGCCTCCCCCTCGGCGAGCGGCTTGGTCAGGCGGGTCTGGATGTAGCCGAAGGCCACGCAGTTCACGGTGACCGCGTAGCGGCCCCACTCCTTGGCGAGGGTACGGGTCATGCCGGTCACCGCGGCCTTGGCGGACGAGTAGTTGACCTGGCCCGCGTTGCCGCGCACCCCGGAGGTCGAGGAGACCTGCACGACTTTTCGAACGACCCGCTCCCCGCGCTTGGACTCGGCCTCGAACTGCGATCGCAGGTACGGGGCGAAGGCCCGCAGGATCCGGAAGGGGGCGGTCACGTGGACGTCGAGGATCGCGTACCACTGCTCGTCGGTCATCTTCTGGATCACGTTGTCCCAG
>DASQAH010000241.1:0-8350 GCA_035635835.1 Gemmatimonadales bacterium | reverse complement strand
GTGCGAGCTGGATGACTCGGGAAGACCGGCTGAGCGAGATCGCCGACTATGTGCGCTATCTCGACGCCTTGCACGACGAGGTGTTCCGGACGCTCCGGCGCGACGCGGTGTCGCTGCACCTGCTGGGATTCTCCCAGGGGACGGCCACCAGCACGCGGTGGGCGGTGTTGGGCGCTGTCCGGCCTGACCGACTGATTCTCTGGGGCGGAGAGGTGCCGCCCGATCTCGAGTTCCCGGCGGCTGCCGAGCGGCTACGTCACATGCGGCTGCTACTGGTGGCGGGAGATCATGACGAGTTCATCACGCCCAAAGTCTTGGCTCGCGACGAGGCGCTGCTCCGCGAGCATGGCATCCCGTACGCGGTGCGGCGGTTTGCCGGCGGCCACGAGATCGATGCTGCGGTACTACGGGAGCTGGCGTCGTGACTGAGACTGTGGAAGTGCGGAATGGGGAATGAGGAATGGGGCGGCCAGGGCGGCCAGGTCCTACCCTTCCCCATTCCTCCCTCCCTTTTCCCTCTCGTAACCCAGCGCCGCGAGAAACGCCCGGTCCCACGCCGCCGGTATACTCTCGCGCGGTGAGTAGGGACCCGGGACATAGGCCCGGGAGGAGATCCCCGCGAAGCTCTGCTCGCAGATGTGCCAGTCCTGCTTGTTGGTGAGGTCCCAGAATTGCACCGCGTCGTCCGGGTTGAAGTCGGCGCGGCCGAGCGCGTCGGCGTGGAACAGCCACTCGCATTCGATGCGCGTCCGTCCCGGTCCCTGCGGCCATAGCGTGTAGGAGACCGCATAGTCGGGGTGGATGCTGAGCATCAGGTTGGGGAAGATCGTGTAGTAGTAAGCCCGCCGGGCCTCCGCGGGAGTCAGGTCGCCCAGCGGCAGGGCGCATGCTCGGCCGCTCACCGTCACGCTGGTGTTGGGCTCGGTAATCAGCATGTAGCCGCCCAGGAACGGCCCCTCAGTGAGGTCGTTCGCACCACTGGTGTACGGCATCAGCCGGGAGAGCTCGGGGTGGATGACGGGGCAGTGCAGGCATTCCGAGTAGTTCTGGAAGATCAGTTTCCAGTTCGAGGCCACGTCGTACTCGATGTGTTTCGCGACCGCGAGCCGCGGCAGGTGGAACCGCGCAAAGCGGCCGATCAGCGGAGCGAAGGCCTGCGCGAATGGCTCGGGATGCTGCGCGAGCGAGAGGAACAGGAATCCCTCCCACTCCTCGAGCGCGACGGCGTGGAGGGGATAGTCGCCCTTGTCGAACCCCGCGACCTCGTTCATGTGGGGCGCGCCGATCAGCTGCCCCTCGGTCGTGTAGGTCCACGCGTGGTAGGGGCATTGCATCGTCTCGGCGAGCCGCCCGCGCGGCGCTTCACACAACCGCGTGCCGCGATGGCGACAGACATTGTAGAAGGCCCGGGGCATCCCCTGGCCGTCCCGCAGGACGATGATGCTCTCGCCCGCGATGTCCCGCAGGAAATAGTCTCTCGGCTGAGCAATCTGCCGGGCGCGACCGGCGCAGAACCAGCGGGTTCGGAGCAGCCGCTCCATCTCCTCGGCGTAGACCTCGGGCGACGTGTAATAGCGCCCCGGCAGGGTGCGGGCGCCCTGGCGGTAGCTCTCGGCGGTCTTGAGGAATGCGGGCATCGGCTCAGCTCCGCGGTGTGTCCTTGAGGATGGTGCGCGCGGCGTTGCGGCCTGCCAGCCCGGCGATGCCGCCGCCCGGGTGCGCGCCCGGGCCGCAGAGGTAGAGGCCGTCCAGCGGCGTGCGGTAACGGCTCCACCCTGGCACCGGCCGCATGAACAGAATCTGGTCGAGCGAGAGCTCTCCGTGGTAGAGGCTCCCCTCGGTGAGGCCCCAGCCGTCCTCTAGGTCCTTGGGGGTGAGTACCTGCCGGTGCAGGATCGCGGCCGGGAGATTCGGCGCGTACTCGGCCAGGGTCGCCACGACCGCGTCTCCCAGGGCCTCTCGTTGGGCGGCGGTCCAGCCGTCCCGCAAGTGGTAGGGCGCGTACTGGACGAGCACCGACATGACGTGCTTCCCGCGGGGCGCGAGGCTCGGATCAAGGACGCTCGGAACGCGGATCTCGCAGTATGGTTTCCGGGATATGGCGCCGTGCTTGGCATCGTCGAAGGCGTGCTCCAGGTAGTCGAGACTCGGGCTGATCGAGACGACGCCGTGGCCGGTGAGGCCGGGGGGGGGGAGCCGCGGCAGCTCATCCAAGGCGAGGTTCACCTTGGCGAGGGGGCCGCGACACCTGATGTGCCGCACCGCCAACGCCACATCCGGGTCCAGGTGGATCGGCTCGACCAGGCCTAGCAGCGTGCGCCGAGGGTCGGCGGCGGAAACGATCGTGCGCGCCGCAAGTTCTTCGCCGGAGGCGAGGACGACGCCGGCTGCGCGGCCGTCCTTCACGGTGATCCGCTCCACGGCCGCGCCCGTCCGGATTTCGGCGCCGTGTTGCCGCGCCGTCGCGGCGAGCGCGTGCGCCAGGACGCCCACCCCGCCGCGCACGCTCGCCGGGCAGCGAAACGCCCCCTGGCCCACCAGGTGATGCAGCAGCCCGAACGCCGTGCCGCCCGAGCGTGGTCCTTGGAGGACACCGCTCACCGCGCCCGCGGCGAGCGTGCCTTTCAAGGCATCGGCCTCGAACCAATCGTCAAGCAGCTCGGCGACCGCCATCGGCAGGACGCGGAGCAGATCGATCATGCCGGTCCTGCCCAGTCCGCGGAATCGCCGTCCGAGGCGGAGCAGCGCGAGCAGGTCGCGCGGCGCAGAGCGCAGCGGCTGGGGAGGCGGCCCGAAGTACAGCCCTTCGAGAAAACCAGCAAGCCGGCTCATCCGCTCGCTGAACTCCGGCCACTTGGCCGCGTCGCTGGGGGAGAGCGCGCGAATCGCGGCGACGCTCTTGGCGGTGTCGGGCGAAAGCTGCAGCGAGCGGCCGTCGTCGAGCGGGGTCACGACCGCCGGATCGCCGCGGACTAGCTCTACGCCGGTGCAGCCCAGATCGGAGGCGATGCGTGGCGGCAGCCAGCCGATGTCGTGCTGCACGATGTCACAGCGAAAGCCTGGTGCGATCTCCTCGGTGACCGTCGTGCCGCCGACCGCGGCGCGCTGCTCCAACACGACGACGCGCCGCCCGGCTTTCGCCAGATACCCGGCGGTGACGAGCCCGTTCAAGCCGGCGCCGACGACCACGACGTCCGGCATTCAGCGTCCGTCCTTCAGGACTTGGAGTGCGGCCAGCCGGCCCGATGCGCCCATGATGCCGCCGCCCGGATGCGTACCCGCGCCGCACTGGTAGAGCCCGCGCACCGGCGTACGGTATTTGGCCCACGCGGGAGTGGGGCGCATGAAGAACAGCTGGTGCAGGGCCAGCTCGCCCTGGAAGATGTTGCCTTCGGTGAGGCCGGTGATGCGCTCGATGTCGGCCGGCGTCAGCACTTGCCGGCCGAGAATAGCCGAGCGGATGTTGGGTGCATACTGGGCTACCGTGTCCACCACAGCATCGCCGAAGGCTTCGCGCTTCGCGTCGTCCCAGCCGCCGTTGACGTGGTAGGGCGCGTACTGCACGAAGATGGACATGACGTGCTTGCCGGGCGGGGCCATCCCGGGGTCGATCATCGAGGGGATCACGATGTCCAGGTACGGTCGCCGCGAGAACGCACCGTATTTCGCGTCATCATACGCGCGCTCGACGTAGTCGAGGCTGGGGCTGATCGAGATCGCGCCGCGCAGGTGCGGGCCTACTCCTGGTAGGCAGGTGAAGTTCGGCAGCTCCGCGAGCGCGAGGTTCACCTTGCCCGAGGAGCCGCGGAACTTGTAGCGACGGATGTCGGCGACGAAGTCGGCGGGCAGCTCGTGCTCCTCGACCAGTTGGAGGAACGTGCGCCGCGGGTCGAGCCCTGAGACGACGACGCTAGCCTGCACCTCCTCGCCGCTCTCGAGGACGACGCCCGTGGCGCGGCCGCCCCGCACGCGCACGCGTGCCACGGGCGCGTCGGTGCGGATCTCGGCGCCGGACGCGCGCGCCGCAGCGGCGATGGCCTCGCTGATCGCACCGGTGCCGCCCTTGGCGAACCCCCAGGCGCGGAACGCCCCGTCGATCTCGCCCATGTAGTGGTGCAGCAGCACGTAGGCGGTGCCGGGAGAGCGGGGACCCAGGAACGTCCCAATGATGCCGCTCGCCGCCTTCGTCGCCTTGAGCCCGTCGAACTCGAACCATTCGTCCAGGAAATCCGCGGAGCTCATGGTCATGAGCTTGCACAGTGCATGGAAGTGCCGCTCGCCCAGACTGCGGAAGTGCTTCCCCAGCCGCGCGAGGCCCAGCAGGTCGCCGGGACTGAGCGACGTGGGGTCGGGCGGCACCATCCCAAGGATCGGCTTCACGGCCATGGCCATGTGGTGCATCAGCTGCCCGAACTCGTCGTAGGCCTCGGCGTCGCGCGGCGAATGGCGGCACAGCTCGCGGCGCGTCTGATCGTGGTCGCTCCACATCGCGAGGTAATCGCCGTTCGGCAACGGCGTCAGCGTGCTCTCGAGCGGCAAGATGTCGAGCCCGTGGCGCGGGAGCTCGAGGTCGCGGATGATTTCCGGCCGGAGCAAGCTCACGACGTAGGAGAACACCGAGAAGCGGAACCCCGGGAAGATCTCTTCCGTCACCGCCGCGCCGCCCACGCGCGCGCGCCGCTCCAGCACGAGCACCCGCCTGCCCGCGCGCGCGAGATAGGCCGCGTGCACGAGCCCGTTGTGTCCGCCGCCGATGACGATCGCGTCGTAGCGCGGCGGCATCAGGCGCGCTTCCGGTCGGGGTTGAAGAACGGCGTCTTGGCGACCCGCGCGGCCGCTTGTTTGCGGTGATGCTCGACGGTGATCTCCAACCGCACCGGCGTGGCCGGCCGGGCAAATGCCGACTCGAGGTGCGCGAGCGCGACGTAGCGCTTGAGCAGCGGGGACCAGCCGCCGCTCGTCGCGTAGCCGACCTGGCGGCCGTCGCTGTACACCGGGACGCTGGCGCGCCAGGCGACGGTCGGGAGCCGGGGGGGCAGCCCGACCTCCGCGTATAGCCGCTCGAGTGAGTCCCACTCCACTTCCACCCCAGTGAACTGCCAGGCGGGCCCGCGCCGCTGCTCGGCCCGGAGGGCGTGTCGGCCGTTGAACGCTTCTTTATCGAGCGCCACGGTCCATCCCAGGCCGAGCTCGAACGGCGAGGACTTCTGCGCCTCGATGAGGGCACGGTGCGAGGAGATATAATCCACTTCGATCAACAGCAGCCCCGCCTCGATGCGCGCGACGTCGAGCGCCAGCATGCCCGCGGGGGTGAGGCCGTAGGGGGTGCCGGTCTCGATGAGGGCGTCCCACAGCGGCACCGCCTGAGGCGCATCCACCCAGATCTCGTAGCCGAGGTCGCCGGTGTAACCGGTGCGCGAAATGATGACCGGCGTGCCATGGATCGCCGCGCTGGTTAGATGGAAGTACCTAAGGTCGGTGAGGTCGCGGTCGGCCGCGACCTGCAGAATCGCCCGTGCGTTCGGGCCCTGGAGGGAAAGCGCCGCAGTGCGCTCGGAGACGTCCTCGATCGTCACCTCCAGCCCGGCGGCGTTGCGGTGCAGCCAGCGCAGGTTCGGGTCGGCAGCCGTCAGGCGGTAGCTGTGCTCGCCGAGCCGGGAGATCGTGCCGTCGTCGATCTGCTTGCCGTCCCCGTCGCACCACGGCGTGTAGACCACCTGGCCGACCTTGCACTGCGCGACGTTGCGGGTCACGACCCGGTCCAGCAGCCGGACTGCGTCGCGCCCGCCGATGAGGTATTTGTAGAGCGGCGAGACGTCGAACAGCGCCGCGGCGCTGCGGATGGCGTGGTACTCGCGGTCGTGCAGCAGCTCGTAGGAGCTCGCCACAACGTAGCCCGCCCATCGGCGCCATGCCTGGCTGTGGCACAGGGGTGCGGTCCGTACGTGGAACGGCGTGACCTTCAGCATCACCTCACCGCTCGTGCCCGACGCGGGCGGGGTCGAGGGCGTCGCGCAGGGCGTCGCCCAGCAGCGTGCAAGCCACCACGACGAGTGCTAACGCGAGTCCCGGCGCCGTCGCGACCCAGGGCGCGTTGACCAGCGTGTCGCGACCGGAGGCGATCATGTTGCCCCAGGAGGGCGTCGGCGGCTGGACACCCAGGCCCAAGTAAGAAAGGCCCGTCTCGAGCAGGATCGCGTTACCGATGCCGAGCGCCGCCGACACGATCACTGGCGTGAGGGCATTGGGGAGGAGGTGCCGCCACAGCACGCGACCGCGCCCGGCTCCGAGTGCCACCGCGCCCTCGACAAACGGCCGGGCCGCGAGCCCGCGGACTTCCCCATGCACCAGGCGGGCCACCGACATCCATCCAGTGATCCCAAGCACGATGATGACGAGTGCGGCGCTAGGACGCCACAGCGCCGCCAGCAGCAGTAGCACCACGACGCGTGGCAACGCGAGGCCGAAGTCGGTGACGGCGAGCAGCAGTGCGCCGACGGCGCCGCGCCAATAGGCCGCGACGGCGCCGACCGCCGTCCCTATAGTGATCGAGAGCAGCACGGCGAGGACTCCGACGCCGAGTGACACGCGGGCGCCGTATACGAGCCGGGTCCAGACGTCGCGGCCGAACCGGTCGGTGCCCAGGGGGTGGAAGGCGCCGTGCCGGTCGCCCGCGAGCGGCGGCAAGAACCGGGTGGCGACGATGTCCCGCTGGGTGTCGGGGCTGCCTGAGGACACGAGGGGCGCGGCGAGGGCGGCCAGCACGACCGCCGCGAGTACGCCGAGCCCGAACAGCCCACGGCGATCCCGGAGCAATCGGTTCACGCCTCCTGCCTCCGGATTCTCGGATCGATCACGCCGGCGAGCACATCCGCCAGGAGGTTCCCGAGGACGACGAGCACGGCGCTGATTGTCGTCGCGGCCATCACCACCGGGTAATCGCGTGCCTGCACGGCCTCGACCAGCACTCGGCCGACCCCTGGCCACGCGAACACCGCTTCGACGAAGACCGCGCCCGAGAACACGGCTGGGAGCGAGAGCCCGAGCAGCGTGACGACCGGGATCAGGGCGTTCCGGAGCACGTGGCGCACGATGACGCGCGAGGGCCGCAGGCCTTTGGCGCGCGCCGTCGTGACGAATGGCGCCGCGAGCACGTCCAGCATCGCCCCGCGGACGAACCGTGCGGTGCCGCCGACGCCGATCAGCGTCAGCGTCAGGAGCGGCAGCGCGAGGTGGCGCAGCCGATCGGCGACGCGGGGCCAGCCGACGAGGAAGTCGCTGTCGAAGCCCGCCGAGCCGAACGCCGGCAACACACGCAGTTGGTAGGTGAACACCATCACCAGCATCAGGCCGAGCCAGAACCCGGGCAGGGCAAACAGGGTGACGCTCGAGATCGAGAGCGTGGTGTCGAGCCGCGAGCCGGTATGCGTCGCCTGCACGGCGCCGATGACGAGGCCCAACGCATACGAAAGGAGGAGGGACAGCAGCACGAGCCGCACGGTGGCTGGCCAGGCGTCCACGAACATCGCCGCGACGGGCCGTCCGGTCGCGATGCTGATGCCCCAATCGCCACGGGCGACGTGGCCCATCCAGGTCGCGAACTGAGTCGGCACGGGACGATCGAGCCCCAGGGCGCGGCGCTGAGCGACGAGCTGGTCCGGCGTCGCCGTGGGACCGAGCAGCCGTTCGGCAGGATCGCCCGGCGCGGCCCGGAGCAGGATGAACGTGAGCGTGACCACGCCGGCGACCACCGCGATCCCGGCGAGCGCGCGCTGGAGTGTGTGGCGGAGCATCGTCCGAATCTCGCGCGCCCCTCGCGGCCCCGCTAGAATCCACGCGTGACTAGGCGGCTCGTGGCGGGAGGGAGGGGGGCGCTGCATGTGGCGGCGGCGCTCGTGGCGGCTGCGTGTGGCGCCGCGGGGGGCGCGGGGGGCGCGGGGGGCGCGGGGGGGGCGGAGCGCCGTGGCCGCACGGTGCTGTTCGCATCGGGTGCGGACTTGCAGAGCGTCAACCCGCTGCTCACCGTCCACCCGCTCGCAAAACAGGTGGAGCGTTATGTCTTGCTCACCACGCTGGCCCGCTACGACTCTGCGATGGTGGCGCAGCCCTACCTGGCGCGCGCCTGGCGCTGGACGGCGGATCGCCGTGCCCTGACATTCATCCTACAGCGGGGCGTTCGCTGGCACGACGGCGTGCCCACGACGGCGCGTGACGTCGTGTGGACCTTGGACGCGGCCCGCGATCCCGCCACCGGCTACCCCCGGCTCGCCGATTTGGATGAAGTGGCCGCGGTGGCGGCGACCGACGATTCGACTGTGGTGGTCCGATTCCGGGACCCGCGGCCTCACCG
>DASQAH010000240.1:0-4444 GCA_035635835.1 Gemmatimonadales bacterium | reverse complement strand
TCGGACACGGGTTCCATGGAGCTGAGGGGGCTCGAACCCCTGACCTCCTGGGTGCGATCCAGGCGCTCTCCCAGCTGAGCTACAGCCCCGTGCGGAGGCTCAACTTAGGTACCCCGAATGGCGTCGGCAACCCCTGGAGTGCAGAGACGGCTGCCTCTGTGCCCCTGTGCCTCCGTGACTTAGGTTGTAGCCATGAAGCCCGTCTCCACCACCCTCGGCAACTCCGTCATCGCCCCGGTCGAGCGCGTGTTCCAATTGCTCACCGACCCCACCCGCTTCCCCGACTGGCTTCCGGGCTGCAGCGGCGCTGAGCCGGCGGGCCCGGTGGAGAAGGGCTCGAAGGTCAACGTGCGCTTCGGCGCGCGCCACACGACGTTCGAGATCGTCGACTGCTCGGCCCCCTACACTTTCGGCTGGGTCGAGAGTGGCGCGCGAGCGGGTTGCAAGACCTTCTTCCAGCTCGACTTCGCCGGCAGCCTCACCGGCGTCACCATTCAGGATGTCTGGCAACCCCCCTCTCTCGGTGCGCTCGTCCGCGCCAAACTGCGCCCCCGCCGCTTCCCCGAGCGACGCCTCGACCGCACCATCCAGAACTTGCGCAGCGCGCTCGCCGGGTAATGCGGCCGGTCGCCACCAGCTTCTCGGGCGTTGTCCCCGCCCCCATCGAAAAAGTCTTCGCCCTCCTCACCGACCCGGCCCGCATTCAGCACTGGCTACCTGGTTGCCGCACCGTCAAACCCCACACCCCTGGCCCCCTCACTAAAGGCAGTCGGCTCAGTGTGTGGTTCGGCAAGCGCGCCACCACCCTCGAGATCATCGAGCTGTCCCCACCCACCGCCTTCTCTTGGGCCGACCGCGAAAAGCGCGTGGGCTCCCAGACTCAGTTCAAGCTGCAGTTCGCCGGGGGCACCACCATCGTGGCGATGCGCGACGTGTGGATCCCGATGAGCCTGGGCCACCTGCTCCGGGGCCGACTGTTAGGCCGTCGCAACTCGCGTCGGACTTTCGAGGCAGTCTTGGATAACCTGCGGTACCTCGCGTTGCGCTAGTCGGGAAACGGGATCTCGACCGTCATCCCGTCCTTGGCCACCACGGTTTCCCGGAACACCTCGCGCGCCTCCTTCACCAACTCCTCAGCACTAATCGAATAGCGCGCCGAGACGTGCGAGAGCACGAGCCTCTTGGCCTTGGCCGCCAAGGCCACCTGCGCCGCCTCCTTCGCCGTCGAGTGCCCCGTCTCCTTGGCCCGCTCCCTTTCCTCATCTCCGAACGTGGCCTCGTGAATGAGGAGATCGGCACCCTGGGCGGCATCGACCACTGAGGCACAGGGGCGCGTATCCCCCGTGATGACCACCAGACGTCCGTGGCGCTTGGGGCCTACGAAGCCATCGGCCGTCAGCCGTCGGCCGTCAGGAAGGTCGATCGCCTCGCCCTTGGTGAGCTGACCCCAGAGGGGCCCCTCGGGAATCCCGGCGGCCCTCGCTTTATCCGGATCGAATCGCCCACGCCGCTCGTGCTCCCGCACTGCATAGCCCACGCTGCCACCACCGTGCTCCGTGGCAAACACGCGGATCTCATAGTCAGTTCGTGGTGTGTGGTGCGTGGTGCCTATGACCGCGCCTGGCTTCACCTCCTCGATCTCGATGGGGAACGGAACGCGCTCCACGCCAAGGGAAATCGCCGCGCTCAGGACCTTCTTTGCCCCCTTGGGGCCGTACAGCCGGAGGGGCTTGTCGTGTCCTTGGAGACCCAGGGTGCGGATCAGACCGATCACTCCCAGGAAATGATCGGCGTGAAAATGGGTGAAGAAGATCTCGGCGAGGGCGAACGAAACGCCGTAGCGCATCATCTGGCGCTGGGTGCCCTCCCCGCACTCGAACAGCAGCGTCTCGCCTTCGCGCTGCAAGGAGAGGGCGGAAACGTTGCGTTCGACCGTTGGCCTGGCGGCCGAGGTGCCGAGGAAAGTGACGGAGAGCATGGCGCGAATATAACGGCGGCTAAGGGGCCGAGGGGTTATTGGACTACAGGGCTAACGGTGGCATCCCCCGGCGCGTACTCTAGACATCCCCAACGCCACTGAGAGACTCGCATGGTTCGCTGCGCTGTGTTAGCCACTCTAGCCGCTCTAGCCCCCTTAGCCCCTCTAGCCGCTCAGCACCACGGTCTCGACCCCGCCAACCTGGACACGACGTGCCGGCCTTGCACCGACTTCAACCGCTACGCCAACGGCGGCTGGCTGGCGCGCACGCAGCTCGACGCGCAACACGCGAGCTACGGCTCGTTCACCGAGCTGTCGGAGCGCAATCAGGAGACGCTGCGCGGCATCGTGGAGCAGCTCGCCGCCACTGCTCCCGCCTACGCCAGAACCAACGACGAGAAGGTCGGCGCCTTCTACGCCTCCTGCATGGACACTGCCACTGCCGAGGCCACGGGTGCGAAGCCACTCGTCCCCGAGCTCGCCCGGATCGCTCTGATCCGGACGACGGCGGACGTGGTGAACGAGGTCGCGCGGCTGCACCGGTCGGGCCGCTCCGCCCTTTTCGGATTCAGCGGCGGTCCGGACTTCAAGAACAGCACCCTGACGATTGTCAACGTCTCGCAGGGTGGGCTCGGCCTCCCCGACCGGGAGTACTACTCCCGCCCCGACTCGGCCACCGCCGCCGTCCGCGCCTCCTATGTGCAGCACCTCTCACGCTCGCTGCAGCTGTTCGGCGACGCGCCGGCGCGCGCCGACTCCGCGGCCGCGCGCATCGTCGCACTCGAGTCCGCGATCGCGCGGCTGCACCTGACACGCGTACAGCGCCGCGACCCGAATGCCAACTACCACAAGATGCCCCTCGCGGCCGCCGACTCGCTCACGCCGCACCTCGAGTGGCGGGCGTTCCTGCTGGCCGCGGGGTCCCCGGCCACCGACTCGGTCAACGTCGGCCAGCCGACCTTTTTCAAGGGGTTGGACAGCTTGCTCGCTGCGACGCCGATCGCCGATTGGCGTGCGTACCTGCGCTGGCACTATGTGCGCCCGGTGATGAGCGCGCTCTCGGCGCCGTTCGTGCGCGAGGCGTTCTCCTTCCAGACGGCCCTCACGGGAGTCAAGGAGCAGCAGCCCCGCTGGCGCCGCTGCCTCGGCGCCACCGGCCTGGCGCTCGGCGACCCACTAGGGCAGGCGTACGTGCGCGAAACGTTCACGCCCGCGGCGCGCGCCCGTGCGCAAGCGATGGTCGACAATCTGGTTGCCGCACTCGACGACCGGCTGCACACGCTCGAGTGGATGGGGGACTCGACCCGCTCGCAGGCGCTCGCCAAGCTGCGGGCCTTTGGCAAGAAGATCGGCTACCCCGATAAGTGGCGGGACTACTCCGCCATCGTGGTGATGCGGGGGGCCTACATCGACAACGTGCTGCGTGCCGAGGTGTTCGCCAGTGCGCGCAACCGCGAGCGGATCGGCAAGCCGGTGGACCGCGCCGAGTGGCGCATGACGACGCCCACGGTGAACGCTACCTACAGCGCGTCGGCGAACGACATCACGTTCCCCGCCGGGATCCTGCAGCCGCCGTTCTTCGACCCCGCGGCCGACGACGCGGTCAACTACGGCGGCATGGGCGCCGTGATCGGCCACGAGATGACGCACGGCTTCGACGATCAAGGCCGCCAGTTCGACGCCGCCGGCAACCTGCGCGACTGGTGGACGCCCGAGGACGCGCAGCGCTTCCGCGCCCGCGCCGATCTGGTCGCGCGGCAGTTCGACGGCTACACCGTGGTGGACAGCGCCACGCACGTGAACGGCAGGCTCACGCTCGGCGAGGACATCGCGGACCTCGGCGGGCTGAAGATCGCGTACGCGGCGTTTCAGCGCTCGCTCGCCGGCAAGCCCCGCCCGCCCATGATCGACGGCTTCACCCCGGAGCAACGCTTCTTCCTGGCCTGGGCGCAGATCTGGCGCAACAAGTCGACCGATCAGGCGCTGCGCAATCAGGTGCTGACGGACAGTCATGCGCCGGCTGTGTGGCGGGTCTCCGGCCCGCTATCCAACCTGCCGGAGTTCGCGGCGGCGTTCGCCTGTAAGCAGGGAGATTCGATGGTGAGGCCGGATTCCCTGCGAGCCGAGATCTGGTAAGACCGTAGAGACGGCGAGGGAAGTTCTAGACACCAAGACAGACGCTAACACGCCGTTTTGTCTCTCCCTCGGCGTCTTTAGAAGACTTTCACCGTAAGGTAGCGGCCGGGCCTTTCTTTGAGGTCCGTGAGGAGCTCCGTCAGCGCGTGCAGTGTCGTGTGCAGGTCGTGGTATAGCATCGTATCCGATGCGATCCTGCCGAGCGTGCCCTGACCGCTGTCCGCCTTGGCTAGCAGCAAGTTGAGCGACTGGGTCGCCTGGCCGAGGTGATTGGTGAGGCGGGTCAGGTTGGTGGAGAGGGTGTCGAGCCGCTTCCCTGTCCCTGAAGCG
>DASQAH010000239.1:0-7325 GCA_035635835.1 Gemmatimonadales bacterium | reverse complement strand
AAGAATACCCTCCGGTGGCTGATGGGCGAGCAGCAGATCACGCACCTGGGAGTCGAATACTACGAGTACGGGGAGAAGTGACCGCTTCCTCCGCCGATCCGGCACTCAAGGAGACTCCTGACCCATGATGACGCCGAAGTTCGACGCCGTCCGCCGCTCTGCGGCTGGGGCCCTGCTCGTGCTGGGGCTCGCGACGCTCGTTGCTCACCCGGCACGCGCTCAGGCGGTGCCGGCCGCCGCCGCCGCCGCCGCCGCTGCGCAAGCACCCGAGGCAGCCGGGGGCGAGGCGACCCTCGTGCTTCCCGACTTGCAACAGGCGACGTTCCTGGGTGGGATCGGCGGCGCGCACCTCTTGCAGTGGGGGATCCTGGTCTGCGCGCTGGGCCTGCTGTTCGGTCTCCTGATCTACACGCAGCTCAAGAACCTTCCCGTGCACCAGGCGATGCGGGAGGTCTCCGAGCTGATCTACGAGACGTGCAAGACCTACCTCATCACCCAGGGCAAGTTTCTGCTCGTGCTGTGGGTGTTCATCGGGGCGATCGCGGCGATCTACTTCGGCGGTCTCGCCAGCACGGTGAGCGCGACTGGCGCGACGGTGCACGGCTACCCGCCGCTCAAGGTCGCGGTCATTCTGCTCTTCAGCCTCGTCGGCATCGCGGGGAGCTACAGCGTGGCCTGGTTCGGGATCCGGGTGAACACCTTCGCCAACTCGCGCACCGCGTTTGCGAGCCTCTCCGGCAAGCCCTATCCCTGCCATCAGATCCCGTTGAAGGCGGGGATGAGCATTGGCATGCTGCTCGTGAGCATCGAGCTGATCATGATGCTCTTCATCCTGCTGTTTGTTCCGGGAGACTATGCTGGCCCGTGTTTCATCGGCTTCGCGATCGGCGAGTCGCTGGGGGCGGCGGCGCTACGCGTGGCCGGGGGCATTTTCACCAAGATCGCCGACATCGGATCGGATCTGATGAAGATCGTCTTCAAGATCAAGGAAGACGACGCGCGCAATCCCGGGGTGATCGCCGACTGCACCGGCGACAACGCGGGCGACTCGGTGGGGCCGAGCGCCGACGGGTTCGAGACCTACGGGGTCACCGGCGTGGCACTGATCACGTTCATCCTGCTCGCGGTGCACACGCCGTTGGTCCAGGTGCAGCTGCTCGTGTGGATCTTCGTGATGCGCATCATTATGGTCGTCACCTCGGGTCTCTCCTATTACCTGAACGCCGTCGTCACCAAGGCTCGCTACCAGACTGCGGACACGATGAATTTCGAGACGCCGCTGACGGCGCTCGTCTGGCTGACGTCGATCGTGTCGATCGTCCTCACCTACGTCGTTTCCTCGCTCATCATACCGAATCTGGGCGGCGATCCCACGTTGTGGTGGAAGCTCTCGACCGTGATTACCTGCGGCACGCTCGCCGGCGCGATCATCCCCGAGCTGGTCAAGGTGTTCACGTCGATGCATTCCCGTCACGTCCGCGAAATCGTGACGTCTTCGCGCGAGGGCGGCGCTTCCCTCAACATCCTCTCGGGTTTGGTGGCGGGGAACTTCAGTGCCTATTGGCTTGGCCTCGCGATGCTGTCGCTCATGGCGATTGCCTTTGGCATCAGTACCGCCGGTCTCGGGGCGCTGATGGTCGCCCCGGCCGTGTTCGCGTTCGGGCTCGTCGCGTTCGGGTTCCTCGGCATGGGCCCTGTTACCATCGCGGTGGACTCCTACGGACCGGTGACCGACAACGCCCAGTCGATTTACGAGCTGTCGACGATCGAGCAGCTCCCCGGGATCCAGGCGCAGATCCAGCGGGACTTCGGCTTCGCGGTGAACTTCGCGCGCGCCAAGGACAACCTCGAGGAGAACGATGGCGCCGGGAATACCTTCAAGGCCACCGCCAAGCCGGTGCTGATCGGCACCGCGGTCGTCGGGGCCACGACCATGATCTTCTCGATTATCGTCGCCCTCACCCACGGCTTGCAGCCCGCGCTGCTCGGCAACCTTTCGATCCTGCACGCGCCGTTCCTGCTCGGCCTGATCGCCGGCGGAGCGATGATCTACTGGTTTACCGGTGCCTCCATCCAGGCCGTGACCACCGGGGCCTACCGCGCCGTCGAGTTCATCAAGGCCCATATCCACTTGGAGAGCACCACCAAGGCTTCGGTGAGCGACAGCAAGAAAGTCGTGGAGATCTGCACGCAGTACGCCCAGCGAGGGATGTTTAACATCTTCCTCGCGGTCTTCTTCGCCACGCTGGCGTTCGCGTTCGTCGAGCCCTACTTCTTCATCGGCTACCTGATCTCGATCGCTCTGTTCGGCTTGTATCAGGCGATCTTCATGGCCAACGCCGGCGGCGCCTGGGACAACGCCAAGAAGGTCGTGGAGACTGAGCTCAAGCAAAAAGGGACTGACCTGCACGCTGCGACCGTGGTCGGTGACACAGTGGGCGACCCGTTCAAGGATACGTCCTCGGTCGCGATGAATCCGATCATCAAATTCACCACCCTCTTCGGGTTGCTCGCCGTGGAGCTTGCCGTATCGCTCACGGCGGAGCGCGGTGCGGCCCTGACGCGCCTCATCGCCGCGCTGTTCTTCGCGGTCTCGGTGGCGTTCGTGTGGCGCTCGTTCTACGGCATGCGGATCGAGGCAAAGACCGCGGCGCGGCGATGAGCTCGACGCAGATCGCGGTTACGGCCGCCGGCGCCGCCGCTATCGTCTGGGTCCTGTGGTACTTCCTCTTCTCCCGCCGATCGGGGGCGGCTGCCGCCGCGACGGCTCCCGGTGGGGAAGAGGGAGTGCAGGAGATCCGCGTGGTGGTGAAGGGAGGCTACACGCCCGACACCATCCTGGTGCAGGCCGGCAAGCCGGTGCGCCTGCAATTCTATCGCGACGAGACGGCCGACTGCTCCGAGCGTGTCGTGTTCGAGGCGTTCGGCATCAACCAGGAGCTGCCGGCGTTCCAGACGACGACGGTGGAGTTCACCCCCAAGGAACCGGGCGAATACCCGTTTCGTTGTGGTATGAACATGCTGAAAGGCCTCCTCGTCGTGGAGCCGGCGGGCACGAGCCGCACCTCGGCCTCCTCCCCGCACAAGTTCCATGAGTAAGACCCGGATCCTCCTGCCGATCGAAGGAATGAGCTGCGCCTCCTGCGCCGCGACTGTCCAGGAGGCGCTGCAGGGCGCCACGGGCGTCAGCACCGCTGCCGTCAACTACGCGACGGCCCGGGCGGCGGTCGAATACGACGACGCCCAGGTCAACGTCGGGCAGCTCGTGAGAACAGTGCGGGAGGCCGGCTACAACTGCGGCAAGGCGACCGTCACCTTCGAGGTCGAGGACTTGCACTACGCGCCCAGCGTGGCCCCGCTCGAGAAGGAGCTGGGCCGGGTCCCCGGCGTGATCCGCGTGGTAGCCAACCAGGCGACCGAGCAGGCGAGCGTCGAGTACGTCCCCGGAGCGGTGACCGCGGAGATGCTGGAGCGGGCCGTCGCGGACGCGGGGTTCCGCGTTGCCGAGCCGATCGCCGCGGAGGATCCGCTCGAGCGGGAGCGCCTGGCCCGTCAGCGCGAGCTCCGCGGCCTCGCCTGGAAGTTCGCCCTGGCCGCGGTCGTCACCGTGGTCGGCATGCTCGGCGCCATGCTCCTGATGGCCGATCGCCCCATGGGGACCTTCAAGCGGTTCGACCTACTCGGTCGTCTGCTGATGCCGCTGGCGGTGCAGCTGCGTGACTGGGTCGCGAGCCAGGGGGTTGTGCTCAACCTCGACTGGGTGAAGCGTGGGCTCGGGCTGCTGACGCTCCCCGTCGTCCTCTGGTCGGGCCAGCAGTTCTACCGCGGTGCCTGGAGCGGCTTCACGCACCGCACTGCTGACATGAACACGCTGATCGCCGTCGGCACCGGTGCTGCGTTCGTGTATTCGGCAGTGGCCACGATCGCCCCTGGGCGGTTCACGAGCGCGGGGCTACCCGCGGACGTCTACTACGAGGCCGTCGCGGCGATCATCGCCTTGATTCTGCTGGGCCGGCTGCTCGAGGCCCGCGCCAAGGGCCGGACGTCGGAAGCCATCCGCCGGCTCGCCGGGCTCAAGGCGAAGATTGCCCACGTGCGGCGCGACGGGACGGAGACTGATATCGCGGTCGAGGCGGTGGTGCCCGGCGACCTCGTCATCGTGAAACCAGGAGAGAAGATCCCGGTGGATGGCGTCGTCACCGAGGGCGCCTCGGCGGTGGACGAATCGATGCTCACCGGCGAGCCGCTGCCGGTCGCGAAAAAAGGCGGCGACGAGGTGATCGGGGCGACCCTGAACACCACGGGCAGCATCACGTTCCGAGCGACGCGGGTCGGCAAGGACGCCGCCCTCGGCCAGATCATCCGGCTGGTCGAAGACGCTCAGGCAACCAAGGCGCCGATCCAAGGGCTCGCCGACCGGGTCGCGGGCGTGTTCGTCCCGATCGTGATCGCCTGTGCGATCGCGGCCTTCGTCATCTGGTTCGACGTCGGCCCGCAGCCTGCGCTCGTGTTCGCGACCGTCGCTCTCGTCACCGTGCTCATCATCGCCTGCCCTTGTGCCCTCGGCCTCGCCACGCCGACTGCCATCCTCGTCGGCACCGGCAAGGCGGCCGAGCACGGCATCCTGATTCGCGGCGGGGACGCGTTGCAGCGTCTCAGTGAGGTCCGCACCGTGCTGCTCGACAAGACCGGCACCATTACCGAAGGCAAACCGGCCGTCACCCATATCGTGACCGCCAAAAAGCCCGACGGCACGCCGATCGCGCCGGCGGACGTGCTCAAGTGGGCGGCGTCGGTCGAGCAGCGCTCCGAGCACCCGCTCGCCCAGGCGATTCTCAAGGCGGCTAAGGACAAACAGGTGAGCCTGCTGCCGGTGGAGAAGTTCGCCGCCATGGAAGGCCGCGGGGTGCGCGGCACCGTGGACCGGCGCATCATTGAGGTGATCTCGTTACGGCACGCGCGCGAGCGCAGCCTGGAGCTCGGCACCCTCGGGCAAGACGCGGACCGGCTGGCGGCTCAGGGCCGCAGTCCCGTGATTGCCGTCGTCAACAACACCGTCTATGCGGTGATCGCGATCTCCGACCCGATCAAGCCGACATCGAAGGAGGCGATCGAGCACCTCAAGAAGATGGGCCTGCGGGTGCTCATGGTCTCCGGGGACTCGAAGAAGGGGGCCGAGGCGGTCGCGAAAGAGGTTGGGGTGGAGGAGGTAATCGCCGAGGTGCTGCCATCCCAGAAGGCCGACTTGGTCCGCAAGTTCCAGCGTCAGCGGGCAGGAGGGGGGGGAGGGGGGGGGCGAGTCGCCATGGTGGGCGATGGCATCAACGATGCGCCCGCGCTTGCGCAGGCCGACGTGGGGATGGCGATCGGCACCGGCACGGACGTGGCGATGGAAGCATCCGACATCACCCTGATCCGCGGCGACCTGCGCGCCGCCGTGACGGCGATCCAGCTCGCCCGGCGGACGTTGCGGACGATCCGGGTCAACCTCTTCTGGGCGTTCATCTACAACGTGCTCGGCATCCCGATCGCCGCCGGGGCGCTCTATCCCTTCCTGGGCGTCATGCTCTCGCCGGTCGTCGCGAGCGCGGCGATGGCGTGGTCGAGTCTGTCCGTCGTCCTCAACGCCCTCACCTTGCGGCGCTTCAAGCCCGCGTGGGCGACGTGACGGCCGGACTGTTGGGCAGTCGGACTGCTGGGCGGGAGAAGCGATGAGGTACTTTCATCGCACGAGCCTTGCTCCAGACCGGGTGCTCGCGCAAGCCAAGGCATTCTTCGGGACGCGGCTCGTGCCCGCCGAGGAGACGCCGCGGCGGCGGGTGTACAGCGGCGGCATCGGCAAGGTGACGATCAGCGCGCGGCCGGAGGGCGGGCATTACACCCTCGTCCAGGTCGGCACCGATCAGGCGGGAGAGTCGGAGCTGGACAGGCTTGCGAAGCGGTTCCTCGCCGAGGTCCACCACGCGGTGGAACCCACGCACGAGGTGCGGGGAGCGTATTAGCTAACCGCCCAGCTTGGCACGGTACCCGGCCGCTTGCACTGCGGCGACCAGTTGCGCTGTCGTCACCGAGTCATCGTCGAAGTCGATCTCCGCTTCGCCATCCGGCAGGTCCACCACCGCGGTGTAGACGCCGGCGATCTCTTTCAGCGCCTGCTCCACCTTCGCTTGACAGTTGCCGCAGTGCATTCCCGACACGTGCAGTTTGACGTTGGCCATAGGATCCTCGCGCCGTCTTGCTTCTCGCGGACCGTCCCGCCAAGTTTCACGCCCACCACAATTTACGCCAGTGACGTCCCGCGCAGTACCCGCCACCGAGCCGAGTCAGCCCGCCCTTCCGGCGGAGCTGTCGCGCGGGCAGCTGCTGGAGCTATACCGCTACCTCCGCCTCACCCGCATCCTGGAGGAGCGGCTCACCGCGCTGTACCGCCAGAGCAAGGTGATTGGTGGCCTGTTCCGCTCGCTCGGCCAGGAGGGGGAATCAGTGGCGTCGGCCTACGCTCTGGAGCGGGGCCGTCACCGCGATCTCCTCTCCCCGCTGATCCGTAACCTCGGTTCACTCTTGGTGATGGGGGCCAAGCCGGTCGAGATCCTGCGGCAGTACATGGCCAAGGCCGACGGTCCTACGCGCGGCCGCGATACCAACGTCCACTTCAACGACCTCGAGATCGGCTATCTGGGCCAGATCTCCCACCTGGGGGACATGCTGCCGGTGATGGCCGGGATCACCCTGACCTTCCGGATGCGCGGGGAGGCTCGTGTCGGCCTGGTCTACATCGGCGACGGCGGCACTTCCACCGGTACCTTCCACGAGGGTATGAACTTCGCCGCGGTGCAGCGCTGCCCGCTGGTCGTGATCGGCGAGTACAACCACTGGGCCTACTCGACGCCGGCCGAGAAACAGTTTGCGGTGAAGGACCTGGCCGAGAAGGCAAAGGGATACGGCATTCCGGCGGTGACGGTGGACGGCAATGATGTGTTCGCGGTGTATGCCGCGACCAAACATGCGGTCGAGCGGGCGCGGCGCGGCAAGGGTGTGCACTTCATCGAGGTGAAGACCTACCGCCGCAAGGGCCACGCCGAGCATGACGATCAGTCCTACGTGCCACCGGGCGAGCTCGAGCGGTGGGCGCGCGAGAACGACCCGGTCGACCGCTACGTGCAGCAGTTGGTGCAGCACGCCTGGGTGGAGCAAGAGGACCTCGCGGCGATCGATGCGAGCGTGCGGGAGGAGGTCGATCGCGCGACCGATGCCTGCGCGGAGGAGCGGCTGCCGGCGCCGGAGTCCGCGCTGCCCGGCGTGTACGCCGATCCCCCCGCAGCCGA
>DASQAH010000238.1:0-2109 GCA_035635835.1 Gemmatimonadales bacterium | reverse complement strand
GCCGCCGGGCACTTAGACGTGGACTTGCCCGTCGTGGGCGGCGGCGAGGTCGGATACCTCACCCAGGTGTTCAACAACATGGTGACGCGGCTGCGGGAGGGCCGGCAGGCACTGGAGCGGCTCTCGGTGACGGACAGCCTCACCGGCCTCTACAACCGCCGCTACCTGACGGACATGCTCGGCAACGAGATGCGGCGCTCGCTCCGCCTGAAGCATCACTTTGCGGTGCTCTTGGCGGACGTGGACCATTTCAAGCATTACAACGACGCCCACGGACATCTGGCCGGCGACGAAGTGCTGAAGTGCGTGGCGGCCATCTTACGGGAGACGGCTCGGGAGGTGGACACGGTCGCGCGCTACGGTGGCGAAGAGTTCCTGGTCTTGCTGCCGGAGACGGACGCGCGCGGAGCCGCTGAAGTGGCCGAGCGGATTCGGAAGCGGCTCGCCGGGGAGACGTTCACAGGCGGAAAAGTGACTGTCAGCATCGGCACGGCCGAGTTCCCCGAGCACGGAGACACGCCGGAGTCGCTCATCGCGATGGCCGACGCCGCCCTGTATCAGGCCAAGGATGAGGGCCGGGACCGCGTGGTCCGCGCCGGCACCCGGCGGCGCGCCACCAAGGCCACAGAGGGCTAGCGATCAGCGCTCGCCCGCGCTCGAGCCCCCCCGCCGCCCGACCAGGGTTCGGAATACCCAGCCGCTGCGCCCGCCGTCGTCCGTGATCCGGAGCCACTCCTCGGCGTAGGAGTACGCCACCACCACCGCCCCAGACTCGAGCGTGAAGGCCACATGGAACGTGGTGCCGGGCCCATCGCGCACATTGGCGTGCCCGACGGTCTGCAGGCTCAGCGGCACCGCGAACGAGACCTCCCCGGGCCGCAAGGAACTACGATCCACTCCGACGAGGCGGCCCTTGCCCACGCCAGCAAGACTCTTGGCCTGGCTGGCGAGGTAGAGCGCACCGCCGTAGTTGGACTTGTTGAACTCGACCGTGCTCTGGTCGAGCAGCCGCCGCGCCTGGGTGTATTCCGGCGCCGCAGGGGCGCCGGCGGCCTGCAGCGGCTGCAGTGCGATCTCCGCCTCGGCCATGGCGGAGGCGGCCTCCGCGCGCGTGGCAAGCGTCTGGAGCTTGGCCATCGCGCGCACCACCTCCTGGCGCGCGTCGTCTAGCCGCTCCTGCAACTCGTCGATCTGCCCCTCGCGCTCCAGTAGCCGCAGCTCCAGCCGAGCCACCCGCTGGTCGAGGTCCGCCTCGTGAGCCGACGCCCGCGACGAGTCCGGGGCTGGCACAGGCGCTGTTCGCGGGTGGGGAGCGGGGTGTGTACACGCCGCCGCCAGCAACGCCGCGACGAGCGGCGCGATCCCACTCGCGCTGGCCCTGCGGTCAATGTCCATGGTTCCCCCCGTCCTCTGGCCGGTGTAAGCTCGCACCGGCCGCGCCCGACTTCAACAAGCGGCCGCAGGCGCTAGGGCGTCGTCCGGATGTGGAGCGGCACCATGGTCGTTCCCCAGTGCAGCCGCAGCACCGCCGAATCGGGCCCCACGACGGGGAAGTAGTAGGCCAGCACTTCCATGTCACTGCCCGGCTCCGGCGTCACCGTCACGCGCAGCACGTCGAGTGACGCGCCCGGGTAAGGCACGTGGAAGACGTTCACGGCGCGACTGAAAATCACCGTCCACTCCAGGGAATCGGGGATGGTCCAGAGCGTGTAGCGGCCGGCAGAAAGTGGATGGCCCTGTACAAGTACCTCGCGGCTGAATTGGATGGTGGTGGCCGAGTCGGCGCCCGGGTGCCAAACGTGCCGCCACCGTACGATCCCTCCGAACAACCGGCGCCCCCGCGCGACCGGCCGGTTGTAACTGATGCCGATGTCCGTCACACCGACGCGTTGGGTGACGGTGCCGTGCTGGCTGAAGGGAATGCCCTGGGCCGCCGCTCCACCCGCGGGTGTGGACGTGAGGGCCAGCGCGGTGAGCACCACGGCCAGACGCGGCACGCTAGAACGCCAGCTCAAGGCCGACGCGCACGGTGCGCCCCGGGCCGTGGAAGCGCCACGCACCGAAGAACGCGTCGAAGTAGGCGCCCAGCGCCTTGGTCTGCTCGGCAAC
>DASQAH010000237.1:0-5063 GCA_035635835.1 Gemmatimonadales bacterium | reverse complement strand
GGTCGGCCGCGATCCCGTCAGGACAGCGGCCGCCCTGGACGTCGTCCGGCGCCGCTCGGCCTCGGGGGGGGGAGCGGGAGGGGGGGGAGGGGGGGCCGTGGAGACGCTGCTCTGCGACCTTTCCTCGCAAGCGTCGATCCGCCGACTCGCTGCTCAGGTCCTGACGCTGGCCCCGAGCCTTGAGATCCTGGTCAATAACGCCGGCACCGTGAGCGTCGAGCGGAAGGTGACTGCCGACGCCATCGAGACCACCTTCGCCGTGAACCACCTGGGCTACTACCTGCTCACGCGATTGCTGTGCGATCGGATCATCGCCAGCGCCCCGGCCCGGATCGTCAACGTCGCCTCGCACCTCCACTATAAAGGCACGCTCGATTGGGACGACCTGGGCTTCGAGCGAGGGTACCACGTTCTCAAAGCCTATGCGCGGTCCAAGCTTGGCAACGTCCTGTTCACGCGCGAGTTGGCGAAGCGACTCCGGGGGACGGGTGTGACGGTCAACGCGCTGCACCCGGGCAGCGTCGCTTCCAACATCTGGAGCGGCGCACCGCGCTGGACCCAGCCGATCCTCGCCATCGCCAAGCGGCTGTTCATGATCTCGCCAGAGGAGGGCGCGGGGAGGATCACCTATCTCGCCGCCAGCCCTGATGTGGCCGGTGACAGCGGGCTCTACTTCGAGAATGACCGGCCCACACCGCCGTCGCCGCTGGCCCGCGACGACACGCTTGCCGCGCGGCTATGGGACGTCAGCGCGCGGCTGGTGCAGCTGGAGGCCTGATGACCGGCAACGCTACGCCGTGGCTCCGGTTCTATGGCGCGGTGCCGCCGACCCTCCGCTATCCCGAGGAATCGCTTTCGGCGGCGGTGCTGGCTACCGCATCACGAGTGCCCGACGCACCGGCGTTGACGTTTCTCGGCGCCACCACGACGTACCGCCAGCTCGGCGAGGCGATCGAGCGCTGCGCCGCTGCGCTCGCCGGGCTCGGCCTACGCGCGGGCGACCGCATCACTATTGCCATGCCGACCTCGCCCCAGGGCGTCATCGCGTTCTATGCTGCAAACAGGCTGGGGGCGGTCGCGGTCATGGTGCACCCCCTCTGCACCGCACCGGAAATCGAGTTCTACCTGAGCACCAGCCGCTCGCGCTTCGCGCTCACCTTGGACCTTTGCTATCCCAAGTTCGCGGCAGCGCGCGCGAACACCGGGCTCGAACAGCTCATCATTACGCGGATCACCGATACTCTGGGCCCCGTCAAGCGTTTCGCCTACCGCCTCACGCGCGGGCGCACAAGGCCCACTATTCCGCGGGACCCGATGATTCGCTGGTGGCGCCCACTGATGACGCGGGAGTGGCCTGGCGCGCCGCCGCCCCAGGGAACGGCGGAGGATCTGGCAGCGATTCTTTTCTCCGGCGGGACAACGGGCTCGCCCAAGGGCGTGATGCTGTCGAACCGCAACCTCACCGCTGAGGGAATGCAGGCTGCTGCGTGGGTGGGACTAGGGCCGGGCGACGTGATGCTGGCCGCCCTCCCCATTTTCCATGGTGTGGGGCTGGGCCTGTGCATCAACGCCGTGCTACTGAGCGGGGGCAAAGCGATCCTGGTACCCGTTTTCAACGCCGCCACCGTTGCCGAGGTTATTCGTACGGGGAGGCCCACCCTCATGGTCGGCGTGCCGACCTTGTTCGACTCGCTCACCCGGGATCGCTCGCTGGCACGAGCCGACCTCTCTTGCCTGCGGGCCGCGTTTTCAGGGGCCGACACGCTACCCAGGCCCGTCAAGGAGCGGTTCGAGCGGATGGTGGCAGACCAGGGCGGAGCCGTGCAGCTTGTCGAAGGGTACGGCCTCACCGAGGCGGTCACGGGCATCATGGCGATGCCGCTCACAGAATACCGCGAGGGAAGCGTTGGCGTGCCGTTCCCCGACATGCGGGTGGCGATCTGCCGGCCGGGCACGGTCCAGGAGCTGCCGGCCGGTGAGGAAGGCGAGATCTGCGTTGCCGGGCCGTGCGTGATGCTCGGCTACCTGGACGATGCCGCGGCTACGGCAGAGGCGCTGCGGCGACATCCCGACGGCCGCACCTGGCTGCACACCGGCGACCTGGGGCGACGCGACGAGGATGGCTTCTTCTCCTTTACGGTCCGCCTCAAGCGGATGATCAAGTCGTCCGGCTTCAACGTCTACCCGGCGCAGGTCGAAGCCGTGCTGTACCAGCACCCGGCGGTAGCGGAAGTGTGCGTGATCGGTGTGCCCGACCCGAGCCAGGGTGAGCGGGTGCTGGCATGCGTGGTGTTGCGTGACAGCGTGCAGGCAGGGGGCGGGCCGGGGAAGGGAGGGGCGGGGACCGCGCTGGAGCGCGAGCTCATCGACTTCTGCCGGCAGCAGCTCATCAAATGGAGTTGCCCGCGGGGCGTGGAATTCCGAACGGAGCTGCCCAAGACTCGGTTGGGGAAGGTGGACTACCGGGCCTTGGCTGCTGAACATGGCACGTGATCGCTTCACTGGGAAAGTCGTCTGGATCACCGGGGCCTCTTCCGGCATCGGCCGCGCCCTCGCTTTTGCCTTCGACCGGGCCGAAGCGAGGCTGATCCTCTCTGCCCGGGATGCCCGGAGCCTCGAGCCCGTGCGAGCGGCCTGCCGGGCGCCCGCCGAGGTGCACCTGCTCCCGTTCGATCTGGCGGCGCTCGAAACCTTGCCGAGGCACGCCGAGCATGCACTGGGGCTGTGGGGTCACGTCGACTACATGGTGCACAATGCCGGCGTCGCCCTTCGCGATCGCATGGTGGATACGCCGCTCCGTCTCGATCAGCAGGTCATGGCGACGAATTACTTCGGCCCCGTGGCGCTCACGAAGGCGCTGTTGCCATCGATGTTGCGGCGCCAATCGGGCTGCTTTGTGGTTGTGAGTAGCCTGTCCGGCAAGTACGGTGTGCCCCAGCTGTCGGCTTACTCGGCATCAAAGCACGCCCTCCACGGCTGTTTCGAGTGCCTCCGGGCAGAGGTGCACGACCGGCATATCCAGGTCACCATCGTCATCCCCGGGTTCATCCGAACGCCGATCGTCCGCCATGCGCTCACGGGGAGTGGTGCTCCCTACGGCAAGACGCTGCCGGCGTACGAACGCGGGATGGACCCTGACGTCTGCGCGGCGCGCATCCTGCGAGCCGTTTCCCGACATAAGGAGGAGGCTCTGATCGGGGGTTGGGAGTTCTCCAGTTTGTACCTGAAGCGGTTTTTCCCGACCCTATTGTCGGCTATCGTCAGGAACCATCCGGTCAGGCTCCGCAACAAACTGCTGCGGGTGCTCTCTTTCGGAACCGCTGGCCGCGACGAGTGAGTGCCACGCCCTATCCGGTCCCGGGGGCCGGCCTATCTTTCCGCCGCATGGACGACGCCCTGGAGCGGCTCCGGGCCGCGCTCGTCGGCCGCTATCAGGTCGAGGTGCTCCTAGGACAGGGCGGTATGGCGACGGTGTACCGCGCGTGGGACGGGAAGCACGAACGCAGCGTCGCCATCAAACAGCTTCGCCCCGAGTTGGCCAACCGGCTCGGCGTGGAGCGCTTCCTCCGCGAGATCAAGACCACCGCAGGTTTCACCCACCCCCACATCCTGTCGCTGTACGATTCGGGCGAGGATGACGGCCTGCTGTATTACGTCATGCCGTACATCGAGGGGGAAACCCTGCGCGGCCGGCTGGTACGCGACGGGGCCCTCCCGATCAGTGACGCGCTGCGCATCGCGCGCGAGGTGGCCGAGGCGCTCGCCTACGCGCACGACCATGGCGTGATCCACCGCGACATCAAGCCTGACAACATCCTCTTTTCGGCGGGCGGCGCCCTCGTCGCCGACTTCGGGATTGCGCGCGCGTTCCGCGCTGCGAGCCTCGAGCCGCTTACCAAGACCGACATGATCGTGGGGACCCTGTTGTACATGAGCCCGGAGCAGGCGGCCGGGAAAGCGGAGGCGCGCTCCGACATCTACAGCCTCGGGTGTGTCCTATACGAAATGCTCGTCGGGTCGCCGCCGTTCACCGGCCCCCCGGAAACGCTGATCGCGCGACACGCATTCGACCCGCCACCGTCGATCCGGAGCGTGCGGCCGACGGTACCCGACGCCGTGGAGCGGATCGTCTTCCAAGCGCTCGCAAAGGCGCCGGCCGACCGGTTCGCGACCGCGGCGCAGTTCGCCGAGGCGCTGCGCACGCCGCCGGACCCGCTCGTGGACGTGGAAGTCGAGTCGATTGCGGTGCTGCCGTTTGCGAACCTCAGCGCGGATCCGGAGGCGGACTATTTCAGCGACGGGATCACCGAGGAGATTATCAACGCGCTAGCCCGCATTCCCGGGCTCCGGGTTGCAGCCCGGACATCCTGCTTCGCATTCCGGGGGAAGGCGGCTGAACTGGCGGATATCGGGGCCAAGCTGAGAGTGGCGACGGTGCTCGAGGGCAGCGTGCGCCGCGCGGGGCAGCAGCTGCGCATCACCGCCCAGCTCGTCAAGGTGCGGGACGGCTTCCAGGTCTGGTCGGAGCAATACGACCGCGACCTCGAGGACGTGTTCGCTATCCAAGAGGAGATCGCGCGGATGATCGTCGACCGGCTGAAGGTCACCCTCGGCGACGGTCAGCGGGCCCCGGTCGTTACGCCGCCCACGAAGAGCCTCGACGCGTATCATCTCTACCTGAAAGGCCGCTACTACTGGCAGCAGCGGGGCTTCGGCCTCAAGAAGGCGCTCGAGTGCTTCGGCCAGGCGCTGGCCCTCGACCCCGACTATGCCCTGGCCCACGCCGGCCTCGCTGACGCCTGCTCGCTGGTCGCGCAGTACGGCTTCGCCCAGCCTGAGCGGATGCTGTCGCAAGCGCACGCGTCCGCCCGCCGCGCTCTCGAGCTGGCGCCCGAACTCGCGGAGGCGCATTGCGCCTCGGGTACGCTAGCCCTCCTGTTCGACTGGGATTGGGGGCGTGCCGCCACCGACCTGCGCCGTGCCATCGAGCTGAACCCGCGCTACGACGCCGCCCGCTACTGGCTCGCCTTCTACCTCACCTACATCGAGGGCCGCTTCGAGGA
>DASQAH010000236.1:0-5715 GCA_035635835.1 Gemmatimonadales bacterium | reverse complement strand
GAGGTCAACGAGGATCTCTCCGGCGACCGCCTGGTGAAACAGTTCCGGAGCTTGGAAGGGAAAGCGGACGCGGACCAGCAGCTGCTCGACTTGAAGAAGAAGATGGGCCTGCTCGGCGCGGGCGCCCCACCGGATACCAAGCAGCTCGGCAAGGGCGCTACGGACGCGCAGCTCGTCGAGGACGATGAGAGCGGGCACACGCCCTGAACGCTGAGTCTCCCTCGCCGCCGTCGCGGCTGTCGGGCGCCACGTTCGTGGCGCTCTTCGTTGCCGCACTGACCATCTGGTTCACGGTCCGGGTGGTCGAGGTGCTGCTCCTCGTCTTCCTCGCCGTCCTGCTCGCGGTCTACCTCGCCGCCATTACGGATCTCCTCGAGCGCCGCCTTGGGCTGCCGCGTTGGCTCGGCCTCACGATCGGCGCGCTGGGCACGGTCGTCCTCGTCGTGGGACTGGGTGTCCTGATCCTGCCCGCGGTCATCGACCAGACCCAGTCGCTGATCTCGGGGCTGCCCAAGACGCTCACCGACATCCAGAGCGTCCTCGCCGATTGGGCCCGCCGCTATCCCGTCGTGCGCTCCACGGAGCTGGCCGATTCGAAGTCCGGTCTGGTGTCCCGTCTGATCCAGGATGCGACGGACTTTCTGCGCGGCTCGCTCGTTCCTTACCTCCGCGCCGGCGGCAAACTGTTCATCGAAAGCGCGTCGGTGGTGGTGATGGCGCTCTACCTGGCCCGGCACCCCACGCTCTACCGCGACGGCATCGTGTCGCTCGTCGCGCCGAAGCAGCGGGCCGTGGCCAAGCGGATTCTGGAAGACGCCGGCGCCACCCTGCGCGCCTGGATCGGCGGCCAGCTCCTCGCCATGTTCGTGCTGGGAGCGCTCACGGCCCTCGGCCTGCTCCTCCTCGGCGTCCCGTACTGGTTAGCGTTCGGCGCCTTCACCGGCCTGGTCGCTGTAGTCCCATTCTTCGGCACGCTGCTCTCCACGATCCTGCCGGCGCTCTTCGTGGTCGGGACGGGGAACTGGCTCCAGGTGACGGCCGTGCTCGCGCTGGGCGTGGTCGTCCACCTCATCGAAGCGAACATCGTCTCGCCCTTCATCATGGAGCGCAAGGTCGCGCTGCCACCCGTCCTCACGATCGCCAGCGTCCTCGTGATGGGCACGCTGCTCGGCGTGATCGGGCTCGTCGTGGCCGTGCCCATCCTCGCCGTCACCATGGTCGTCATTCGCCACATCCTGCAGGGCGAGATTTATGGCGACTCCGTCCACGTGGAGCCCGCCGTCCTCCGCATCAGCGGGCAGTTCCGCGTGCCCAAGGCCACCACGTCGGGTTCATGACCACCGGCCCCTCCCGCCCACGGCACCGCTTCCTGATCATCGCCGACGGGCAGTTCGGGCCGCTCACCTCCAAGACAGCGAATTCCTGCATCCGCTACTTTCCCGAGCGCATCCTCGGCGTGTTCGACCGCGCCCAGGCCGGCAAGACCGTGCAGGAGGTGCTCGGGTTCGGCGGGGCGATCCCGGTGGTTGGGGACTTCGAGCAGGGGCTCGCACTGGGCCCCGGCGCCACGGCCGTGCTTGTCGGCATCGCGCCGATGGGGGGCAAACTGCCCCCGGAGTGGCGCGGCTGGCTGCGCCAGGCCCTCGAGCGCGGCCTCGAGATCTGGAGCGGCCTGCATACCTTTATCGCCGACGATCCGGAGCTGGGGCCGCTCGCCAAGGCGAAAGGCGTCCGGATCCTCGACGCCCGCAAGCCGCCGCCCAACCTGCCGATCGCCGATGGACGGGCCGCCGAAGTGGACGCATACGTGATCCTCGCCGTTGGCTCGGACTGCAACGTCGGCAAGATGACCGCACAGCTGCAGCTCCGCGACCAGCTCGTGCGGCGCGGGCACAAGACCAGCTTCGTCGCCACCGGGCAGACGGGGATCTTCATCGAGGGCTGGGGCATCGCCGTCGATGCCGTCGTGGCCGACTTCATGGCCGGCGCGGTCGAACAGCTCGTGCTGCAGGGTGCGGAGGGGCACGACATCGTGCTCGTCGAGGGGCAGGGCAGCCTGATCCATCCGGGCTACTCGGGGGTGACCCTCGGCCTCCTGCATGGCGCCTGTCCCGATGGTCTGATCCTCTGTCACCAGGCGACGCGCGACTACATCGGCGACTACCACGGCCGCGAGCCGTGGGTCCCGATCCCGCCATACGCCGAGCTGATCGAGCTTCACGAGCGCGCCGCCGCGCCGGTTCACTCCACGAAGGTGATCGGCATCTGCCTCAACACCTTCGACATGGACGAGGCATCGGCCCTGGCGGCGATCGCCGCGGCTGGCGCGGAGACCGGCTTGCCCGCCACCGATCCGGTGCGCTTCGATCCCGCTGTGCTCGTCGACGCGATCATCGCGGCGGTGCACGAGGGGAAGCGACGCTTGGCCCGGCGCGCCTGACGCCGTGCGCGGAGACGCGCTCTCCAGGGGGGGGGCGGCGACTCTCCACGATCGCCGCCCTTTCCTTCTATCTATCTCAGGCTATATCAGCGGCGTCGTGTCCACCCCGCGATGTGTCCTCCCCCCCCCTCCCCGGATGGCAACTGCTACTTGGGAGTCCCAGCCGCAGCTGAAGCGGGCGTCGCTCACCTCCAGTCGCTGCTGCAGGTCATGTCGGACACACGCGATGACGCGCCGCGTTGACGCCCACGGGGGGGCTTCCTACGTTAGGCCGACCATGCCGCCCCCACCACGATGAGCCTCGCCCTCTACAACACGCTCACTCGCGCGGTGGAGCCGTTCCAGGCGCTGGCACCACCGCGGGTGACACTCTACACGTGCGGCCCGACCGTCTGGAACTTCGCTCACCTCGGGAACTTCCGGACGTTTCTTTTCGAGGATCTGCTGCGCCGCTATCTCGAATACTCTGGCTACGATGTGTTTCATATCATGAACCTGACCGACGTCGACGACCGCACCATCAAGGCGGCAGCGGCCGCGGGTACCTCGCTGGCGGCGCACACTGCGCCCTTCACGCAGGCGTTCTTCGAGGACCGGGACTATCTGCGGATCCGGCCGGCGCACCTGTATCCCCGGGCGACGCAGGAGGTGCCGGCAATGATCGCGCTGGTGGAGCGGCTGCTCGCCAAGGGCGTGGCGTACCGGGGCGAAGATGGGTCGGTGTACTTCGCCATCGAGAAGTTCCCGACGTATGGCCGCCTCTCGCGCCTCGACCGCCGCGAGCTGAAGGTCGGCGCCCGAGTGGCGAGCGACGAGTACGCCAAGGACGACCCGCGGGATTTCGCGCTCTGGAAGAAAGCGACGCCGGAGGACGACGCGGTGGGCGCGGGGTGGGATGCCCCGTTCGGCCGCGGCCGCCCCGGGTGGCACCTCGAGTGCTCGGCGATGTCGCTGCAGGCCATCAGCGAGCGCTTTGGGGTGGAGACACTCGACATCCACGCAGGCGGCGTGGACCTGATTTTTCCGCATCACGAGGACGAGATCGCCCAGTCCGAGGTGGCCACGGGGCGGCCGTTCGCGCGGTGGTGGCTGCACGGCGAGTTTCTGAACGTACGCGGCACCAAGATGTCAAAGCGGTTCGGCAACTTCCTCACCGCGCGTGACCTGCGTGACCAGGGTGTGGACGCCGCAGCGGTGCGGCTGCTGTGCTGGCAGTCGCATTACCGGCAGCCCATCGACTTCACTGACACGGCGCTCGAGGGGGCGCGCGAGGGCGTGAAGCGTCTGGGCGAGTTCCACGCGCGGTTGCGCGCGGCCGCGGCCGGGGTCGGTCCTGCGGAGGGAGGGGGACCGCTGGCCTTGCAGGCACGGGCGCTGGAGCACGACGTCGCGGCCGCTTTGGACGACGACCTCAGCGCCCCCCGCGCCCTGGCAGCGTTGTTCGAGTTTGTGCGGGTGGCCAACCGCGAGCTGGACCGCGGAGCCGGAGGGGGAGGGGGGGGGGCGCTCGCCGCTCTGGAGCGGGTCGTGGGGCTTTTGGACATTCTGCCCACGCTTGCCGCAGTCGATCCTGGCCTGGCGCGCTGGGTGGAGGAGCGGCTAGCGGCTCGGGAGGGCGCCCGAAAATCCAGGGATTTCGCGGCGGCCGACCGGATCCGCGCGGAGCTCAAGTCCAGAGGTGTCGAGCTCGAGGACACCGCCGCCGGAACGAAGTGGCGACTGCTCTAAGTTCTTTCCGGCACGTCCCTTGCGGTAGAGGCCGACCCCGTTTATCCTCCAGGTCTGAAATAATTCGCGATCCGCCAGCTGACGTAGCTCAACTGGTAGAGCAGCGGTTTTGTAAACCGCAGGTTAAGGGTTCGAGTCCCTTCGTCAGCTCACGTTGCCGAAGTGAGAGCGGCGGCCCGACGTCGACTGGAGGAAACACAACACACCCCGCGCTGTGCAACGCGGGGTGCGTCGTCACGGGGGGTCAGAACCAGCGAGACACGGGGGACGGCGAGCGGCGTAGGCCGGGTGGGGTGCCCGAGCGGCCAAAGGGAGCAGACTGTAAATCTGCCGCGCTTACGCGCTACGAAGGTTCGAATCCTTCCCCCACCATATGGCGCGCGGGCGTAGCTCAGTTGGTAGAGCATCAGCCTTCCAAGCTGAGGGTCGCGGGTTCGAGCCCCGTCGCCCGCTCTGCGCTCGCGTAGCTCAGTCGGTAGAGCGCGTCCTTGGTAAGGACGAGGTCACCGGTTCAATCCCGGTCGCGAGCTCTGAACGACGAACGGCGTAACGAAGCGGTAGCGAGAACAGCGTAGCGTCGCAGGCGCCGGGAACGGACGGAGTCTCCAGACGTCGGTCCCCAGGCGACTCCTCCCTACGCCTATCACGGCACGGTCCTCGAGGAGACGATGGCCAAAGCGAAATTCGAACGCACCAAACCCCATGTGAACGTCGGCACGATCGGGCACGTGGACCACGGCAAGACGACCCTGACGTCGGCGCTGACGAAGGTGGCGGCCGAAAAAGGGCTCGCCACCTACGTGACCTACGACCAGGTGGCGAAGGCCTCCGAGTCCCAGGGGCGCCGCGATCCATCCAAGATCCTGACCATCGCCACGAGCCACGTGGAGTACTCGAGCGACGAGCGGCACTACGCGCACGTCGACTGCCCGGGGCACGCCGACTACGTGAAGAACATGATCACCGGAGCGGCGCAGATGGACGGCGCGATTCTCGTCGTGAGCGCGGTCGACGGCCCCATGCCGCAGACGCGCGAGCACATCCTGCTGGCGCGCCAGGTCAACGTGCCCTACATCGTCGTGTTCTTGAACAAGTGCGACCTGGTGGACGATACGGAGCTGCTCGACCTCGTGGAGCTCGAGGTGCGTGAGCTCTTGAGTGCCTACGAGTTTCCCGGGGACCAGATCCCGGTGGTCCGCGGCGCGGCCCTCAAGGCGATCGCCGGAGACAAAGCGGAGGTCGCGAAGGTGTGGGACCTCCTCAAGGCGCTGGACAAGTACGTGCCCATTCCCAAGCGGGAGATTGACAAGCCGTTCCTGATGCCGGTGGAGGATGTGTTCTCGATCACGGGGCGGGGGACGGTGGCGACGGGCCGGATCGAGCGGGGCAAGGTGAAGGTGGGGGAGGAAGTGGAGATGGGGGGCTTCGGGACCGACAAGAAGGCGGTCGTGACCGGGGTGGAGATGTTCCGCAAGCTGCTGGATGAGGGGCAGGCGGGCGACAATGTGGGGTTGTTGTTGCGGGGGGTGGAGAAGCACGAGGTGGAG
>DASQAH010000235.1:0-2864 GCA_035635835.1 Gemmatimonadales bacterium | reverse complement strand
CGTCGGCGCCGTCACTCGCGGAGCGGCGCCGCTTATGCGACTCGACAGCGCCGTCCCGTCGACCTGCGTCGAGGCCGCCTCGCGACGACGGGCACGGGTGACCGCGCAGACTACGTCGTTGCCCTGCCCTCAACCGTCTGCCGCGCGGCGGCGATCTCGTCTGAGATGGCGTCCCGGCCGGGAAATGCGCGTCCGGCTTTCCTGTACCAGTATCGTGCGTTGTCAAGATCGCCCTCGAGGGTGTGCACGATACCGTGAAGCCACGCGCCGAGTTGAGACTCGTCCTCTTGGACGATCTCGTGGGCTTGCTGCCACGTCCCGGCCTCGAGCATCTCAACCGCTCGGGCCAGAGCCTCCATCGGGCGACGACGATCGGGCATCGCCCTGATCATACCGCGGCCGAGGCGGCGCGGGTCGGGCGCCCGATCGACCTCACGTGTCGGGCCAAGGGGCAAGGAAGGACTCCCCTCTAGAGGTCTTGAAGGTCCGAAGTTGGTGTGAATGAGTCAAGTTTCATGCGACGAGTTTTGCCTCCGCGCACCATTGGTCCATGGCGCGTTCAAGCTGTGCAAATGCCCGACGGAGCGGGGCGTCGTCCGGAGTGGCGTCGGGCACGACCACGGCCAAGCCCGGGCGGAAGAGGCGGGCGTGTACGCGCGTGAAGAAGAGCGCCAGGCGCAGCCCGGAGTCGGTCACCCGGTAGCGATGGGTCCCCGGCCGCCGCTCGATCAGGCCGTGCAGGCGCAAGCGCCGGAGCTGGTAGGTCATTCGCCCCGGGGTCAGGGCGCTCGGCGGAAGCCCGAGCAGGGCCGCCAGCGGTGCCCCGAGGTCGCGGTGGCGCCAGCCGTCGGGCAGCAAGCGGAAGATGACCAACAAACTCAAGAGTGCCTGCACGACCGGGTCGGCGAAGCGCAGGGCCGCGGCCCGTTGCCCCTCGACACTCACCGGCCGGGAGACGCGGGCGAACGCGGTTTCCCCGATCGCGCAGTCGTGGCTGATTCGTTGGACGTCCAGCAGACGTCGGTTGGCGTCAAAGCCGACCTTCCGCAGGGCGGAGAGGTTACACAGCCGCTTGCCGATCTCGAAGTCCCGCGTGTTGTTGATCGTCGTCTCCGTCCGGAGCGCGCGCCCTTCCTTGTGGTACTGCTTGATCCGCGTGTGCTTGTAGTCGACGTGCAGCGAGGGCGTCACGCCCTCGGTGATCACCCGGGTCCGAAAGCGCCCCGGGGTCCGGCGGCTGACCCGCCGGTCGAAGATGAGCTGGACCTGGTCGGGTCGGCCGAGGTCGAGGTTTTCTCGAATGACCTCTTCAAAGAAGACCCGGCCGGTGACGGGCCGGTCCAGCACCTGGGTCAGGCTGAACTCGGCCTGCAGGATCGAGAGCTGGTAGCGGTACCCCGCCCGTTGATCCCGGCCGGTAAAGGGATGTGGGAGCCGGCGCAGCCATTTGCGCAGCAAGGCCTCAATCGCCTCCGCGGAGAGGTCGTCGCACAGCTGCTGCAGGCGTCGGGGCTCGCGGCACGTCAGCACGCCGTTGTCGAGGGCGGTGTAGGGGATGTCCCGCTGGGCGAGCTGGCGCTTGACGTACTCGTGCCCATTGAGACAAAGCTTGGCGTTGTAGGGGAAGTACGTGCAGAACTTCAGGAAGAACGGCCCGAAGTCCCGATCGACGCAGTAGAAGTAGAAGTGGTTCACCATCGCCGTCGACCGCACGATCCACGGATAGGCCTGGCCGGTGGTGGGGTGGCGCCGCTTCTCCGTGCGGAAAACCGGCGTCTTCTCCTGCGCCCGGCCGACGAACACGACGCCCTCCGGCTTGGTGAACCGCGCGAGGTGCTCGGTCATCACGTCGTCTTTCCGTTGGCCACGCTCAAAGCTCACGAGCGGCACGCCCTGGTCCGCGACGAACGCCTCGATGGCCCGCACGAACCCCTTGCTGATCGGGTCCAGCAGCGCCGAGGAGGCGAAGGTATGGCCCCGGTGATAGCGCAGGAACGTCACCACGCCCAGCTCCCGTTGCAGGGGAGGCACGTAGACGTTCAGGTACATCCGGTCGATGCTCTCTACTTCCAGCGTGACGTGCTCGCGCAGAATCTCGGCGACGGTGCGTGGTAGACTCATGGGCAGCTCCGGTCGTTGGGGGTCCCACGTGGACCAACTGCCCGCTCGGCGGGCCCAAATGGGAGCGAGTCTATCGCATCCCGCTAGTTCCCACGACCGGAGCCTTTTCGTTAACACCACCGTTGTTCTTAGCCCTTACAACTCGTCGGTCTGAGGCGGAGCCTCGTTAGGCCTTAACCCACGGCCCTACTCCGCCGAAGCGATCTGGCCGGATACGTGTGACGAAGCCGGGCCGACTCCGCAGAGGCGGCGGCGGGAAGTCCGCCTTGGGCCCGATGTAGATCTGCGCGAGCCGCGCCAGGAGATCCACGGCGCCACCCTCGGTGACGCGCGCGTCACCGTAGGCAACAACGTACTCGAGCAGGCCCTGAGGATTCCTACCCTTGCCGAGGAACGAGAGGGCGACGCGCCGATCATTGCGGATATTCTTGATCTTCCGGTGCTCGCTCAGGTGCGCGGTGACAAACTCGTCACCCTCGATCCCTACCCAGACTACCGTGACCTGCGGGCTGCCGTTGGAGTTCAGCGTCGTCAGATGGGCGAGCGGCCCCGTGGACACGAGCGCGCGGATTGAGTCCGGAATCATCGAGTCGCCTCCTGATGGATTCGCTACCGTCGGCGGAAGACAAGGGTATCACGTCCGCGCGGCGCGTCACTGCGATGCTGCCGTCGACGGCCCTCTCGTGAACCGTGGAGTGGGTTCGTCGTGGTTTCTATACCGCCCGCCGCGGCACCATGAGGTT
>DASQAH010000234.1:0-23172 GCA_035635835.1 Gemmatimonadales bacterium | reverse complement strand
CCCCCCCCCCCCCCGGCTACCAGCCGCCGCCGCCGCCTCCCGCGATACGGCCCGCCGGACCGACCCGGTGCGCGACAGCACGCCGTGAACTATTTGCTGTTGCACACGCCGGGCTGGTCTGCCGCCAGTCTGTCAGGCGCGCTCCTCGCCTCCCAGGTGGAGGTACGGCTGGTCGGGAGCTATCGGGATCTGGTCACGGATGATCGCCCAACCGTGTTCCTCCTAGACGCCGACAGTCGATCGGCGTTCCCGCTCGACGTGTTGCGCGGGTTCGTGGACGCAGGCGGGGCGGTCGTCGCACTGGGGCGCCCGGGAGAGGAGGACGTGCCCGAGACGCTGCCGACCGAGTTGTTGGCGGGGTTCGCGCGCCACCCGGTGGGTGCGCGGCACTTGTTGGTAGCCGTGCGCGCGGGCTTCCGGGAGGCGGCGGCGCGGGCCGAGACGGCGCGGGCGCGGGCCGAGGCAGCCTTGCGCAGCCGCGAGATCGGCGAGCTCACGCGGATCGGCGTCGCCCTCGGCACGGAACGCGACCTCCGGACCCTGCTCGACCTGATCCTCACCCAGGCGCGCCGGATCACGCAGTCGGACGCCGGCAGCCTCTATCTGGTCGAAACGAACGACCAAGGGGCCAAGCGCCTGCGGTTCCGACTGGCGCAGACGTACTCCAAGCCCGAGGCGCCGTTCGTGGAATTCACGATTCCCGTAGACCGCTCGAGCTTAGCCGGTTACGCCGCCGTGACCGGCGACCCACTGGTGATCGACGACGCCTATTTCCTACCGCCCGACGTGGAGTACACCATCAACCGCTCGTTTGACGAGCGCTGGGGCTACCGCACCAAGTCGATGCTCGTGATCCCGATGAAAGATCACAAGGAAGAGGTGATCGGCGTGCTGCAGCTGATCAACCGCAAGCGCAACTTCGACAGCGTGCTCACGACTCCCGAGGAAGTCGAGCAGCAGGTCGTGCCCTACTCCAAGCGCACGGTGGAGCTGGTCACCGCGCTCGCCGGGCAGGCGGCGGTCGCGATCGAGAACAGCCGGCTGTACGAGGAAATCGAGCACCTGTTCGAGGGGTTCGTGGACGCGGCGGTGAAGGCGATCGAGCAACGCGATCCGACCACATTCGGTCACAGCGGACGCGTCGCTGGCTACACCGAGGAGTTAGCCCGCACGGTGGACCGCGCCGCGGACGGTATGTACCGCAATGTCCGGTTCACCCGAGAGCAGATGCGGGAGCTGCGCTACGCGGGGCTGCTGCACGACTTCGGGAAGGTCGGCGTACGAGAGCAAGTACTGGTGAAGGCCAAGAAACTCTACCCGTTGCAGCTTGACCTGATCAAGCAACGCTACGCCTTCGTGCGGCGCTCGTTGGAACGCGACTTCTGGCGCAAGCGGACGGAGTTCCTGGAGGAGCACGGCAAGAAGGGCTACGCGAGCTTCCTCACCACCTTGGACGAGGAGCAGCGGCGCGAGCTGCAGAACCTCGACCGCTTCCTCGACACCGTGCTCCAGGCCAACGAGCCGAGCCTGTTGCCGGAGGCGAGCGCCCAAGACCTCACCGCATTCGCCCGCCGTACCTACCGCCGCATCGATGATACGGAGGAGCCGCTGCTCACGCCGGAGGAAGTCCGCTTCCTCACGATCCCCAAGGGCAGCCTCGACGAGCAGGAGCGGTCGGAAATCGAGAGCCACGTGACCCACACGTGGCGCTTCCTCCTCGAGATCCCGTGGACCCGGGAGCTGCAGCAGGTGCCGATCATTGCCTACGGACACCACGAAAAGCTCGACGGCCGTGGCTACCCGCGCGGCATCGCCGGCGACGCGATCCCTATCCAGACGCGCATGATGACCATCAGCGACATTTTCGATGCGCTGACCGCGGCGGACCGTCCCTACAAGCGGGCCGTGGCCCTCCAGACCGCCCTCGACATCATGACGCAGGAAGTCAAGCAGGGGCAGCTCGACGCCGAGCTGTTCCGCCTGTTTGTCGAAGCCAAGGTGTTCGCGCTCCCGCCTAGTTGAGCAGCAACTTCACGGACACGAGGAGCAGGAAGCCGCCGAACGCGCGGCGGAGCGTCGCCTCCCCTACCACGCCGGCGAGCTTGGCGCCGAGCAAGGCACCGATGAAGAGGCCCACGGCGATGATCGCGGCGTAAGGGAAGTTCACCTGCCCGCGCCGGTAGTACTGGAGCACGCCGAGGAGACCTACCGGCAGCAGCAGCGCGGCGAGCGACGTGCCGCTCGCCGTATGCTGATCGAGCTTGAAGAGCAGCACCAGGCTCGGCACGATCAGGATCGCCCCACCGATGCCGAACAGCCCGGAGAGGACACCCGCCACGAGCCCCAGCAGACCCACCAGGACGTACGTGATCACCGCTCGCTCCTTTCAGGTGTCCCCCAGCCCCCACCACCGGGGGTCTCGATCCGCAGCACGTCACCGGGCATAAGCCGCACCAGGCCTTTGGCGGGCAGCGGTCGATCATTCAGCACGTTCCGCCCGATCGCCCCGTCGCCTCCGCCGGCGCTACCGTGCGGTGCGTGGCGGCGGCGCTCGGTGAGGAGACTCGCTTCGCAGGAAGCGAGCGCCTCGAACTCCCGGACGACCCCGTCTCCGCCCACCCACTGCCCCGCTCCGCCGCTCCCTCGCCGTAACGCGTATCGCCGCACCCGCAGCGGGCTCTCGAGTTCCACAACCTCGACCGGCGTGTTGCGCGTATTGGACATCCCCACGTGGACTCCGGAGGGACCCGGGCCGTGCGGGCCGGCGCCCTGGCCGCCGCCAATTGTTTCGTAGTACGTCCAGATACCGCCAGGCCCTTCCCCACCGAACGTCACGTTGTTCATCGTGCCCTGGCCCTGTGCCGGGACCGGCACGCCGGCGCGGGCGAGCGCCAGGAAGAGCACGTCGGTGATCCGTTGCGACGTCTCCACATTGCCGGCTGCGACGGCGCTCGGCCAGCGCGCGTGCACAAGACACCCTGCGGGCGCCGTCACGCGCACCGCCCGCTGCACCCCCGCGTTCATCGGCACGTCCTCGGCCAGCAGGGTCCGCACGACGAACAGCACGGCTGACCGGGTCACGGCCAGGGGGCAGTTGACGTTCCCCGGGCCGGCGGGGGCGGTGCCCGTGAAGTCTGCATGAAAGACGCCCTCCCGAATCTCGACGCGCACCGCGATCGGCAGGTCGGCCTCCGTGACGCCGTCGCCCTCCATCCAATCGGTGGCCTGCGCTTCACCCACCGCCGTCGGGAGGGCCGCTAATGCGGCCCGGGTGCGACGTTCGGCGTACGCCATCAGGTCGCGCGCCGCTTCGCGCACGCCCTGCCAGCCATAGCGCGTTGCGAGCGCCCGCAGCCCCTCGGCCCCACGCTCTACCGCCGCGCGTTGCGCGGCGAGATCCCCGTGCCGCATGAGCGGCGTCCGTACATTCGCCAGCAGGAGCCTCTCCACGTCGGGCGTCAGGCGCACCGGAGGGATCACGATGCCTTCCGCGAAGAGGTCGCGGGCGCCGGCTGGCATGCTCCCCGGCTGCGCCCCGCCCACGTCCGAATGGTGCGCCCGCACAACGCCATAGCCGCCGATCTGTCCGCCGGCGTCGATCGCCCCGACGAGCGTGAGGTCCGGGAGGTGGGTGCCCCCGGTGTAGGGATCGTTGAGGAGGAAGATCTCGGCAGGCTGCGGTGGGGAGGAATGGGCGCGCACTGCCGCGACTGCGTCGGCCATGGCCCCGAGATGCACCGGGATGTGCGCCGCCTGGGCGATCATTTCTCCCTGCGCGTCGAACAGCGCGGCGGAGCAATCCCGTCGCTCGCGGATGTTGGGGGAGAGCGCCGAGTGGATGAGCACGAGCCCCATCTCCTCCGCCACACTTGCGAAGGCATGCCCCATCACCTCCAAAGCCACGGCGTCGAGGCTCATGCGCGTTCCGCGATCAAGGCGCCGCAGGTGTGCACGCTGGCCCGCCATTCGGCCTCGAGCAACACGGTCGCATCTGCGCCAGCGAGGATCGCCGGGCCGGCGATCGTGGTTCCAGGAGCCAAACCGTCCAGCGGCCAGACGTCGGCCGGGATCTGCTTCCCGCGCATCCGCACCGTCCGGCGCTCGGGAACGGGCGGACGGCCCGACCGATCGGTGTGGAGCTCGGGGATCGCGACCGGCCGTTCGGCGACGATGCGTACGTTGACGACTTCGACTGGCTGATCGGGGTCGGCGAAGCCGTAGCGCGCGCGGTGCGCGCTCAGAAACTCGGCTCGCAGTGCCGCGGGATCGGGATCGACCACCGATACCGTCACCTCGTAACCCTGTCCCGCGACGCGGCAGTCGGCCAAACGACGCACGGTCGCGTCGGGCAGCTCCGCCCCGGCCCGCGCGACGAGCGGCGCGTACGCCTCCTCGAGCGCGTGGACGGTCAACCCCGCGAGCGACTGGTGCAGCGAGGCGACGAGGTCCACCCGCGCGGCCGCCGCCGCCAGCCCCAGAGCGCTCAAGACGCCGGGATGCGGCGGCACCACCACCGTCCGCATCCCGAGGATGTCCGCCAGCGCGCAGCCGAACAGGCCTCCGGCGCCGCCGAACGGGAGCAACGCCAGGTGCCGGGGGTCCACTCCCCGAGCCACGCTCACCCGCTTCAGCGCGCGCGCCATCACCGCCGTCACGATCTCGATGATTCCTTCCGCCGCGCCAGCGATGGTGTCGTCCAGCCGCCGCGCCAGGGCGCCGAGCGACCGCTCACCGGCCGCCCGGTCGAGGCGGACCGCGGCGGCAAGGGGGCGGGCAGGATCGAGCCACCCCAGCGCCAGGCAGGCGTCGGTGACCGTAGGCTCGATCCCGCCTCGAGCGTAACAGGCGGGGCCTGGAACGGCACCAGCGCTGCGCGGCCCGACCCGCAGCGCGCCGCCGTCGTCCACCCACGCGATGCTGCCGCCGCCCGCGCTCACCGTCTCGATCAGCACCGCGGGCAGCGCCAGCGGCACACCACCCACGACGCCGGCGGCCTGGAGCAGCGACGCCCCTTCAGACACGAGGCTCGCGTCCGCACTGGTGCCGCCCATATCGAGCGTGAGCAGGTTGCCGACTCCGACCGCGGCGCCCACCAAACGCGCCCCGACCACCCCGCCCGCCGGCCCCGAGAGCGCCAGCGCGGCTGCGTGCGACGCCGCGGCCTCTGGGGCGAGCGTGCCGCCGCTCGAGGTCATCATGCGCAGGTCGCAGACGCCGCGGCGCCGCGCCTCTGCGTCGGTCCGCGCCACATACGCACCCACGACTGGGCGCAAGTACGCCTCGGCGACCGTAGTGCTCGTCCGCTCGTACTCGCGAAAGACGGGCAGGATCTCATGGCTCGCCGCCACCGGCACGCCCGGGAGGGCGACGCGCAGCGCCGCAGCGAGGCGCTGCTCGTGCAGCGGGTGCCGGAAGGCGAACAGCAGCGCCACGGCGACCGCCTCGGCCGGAGGCGCGATCGCACGCACCAGCGCCACGACCCGGGCCACTTCGGCCTCGGTCAGCGGCACGACCGGACCGCTCGGCCCCATGCGCTCCGCGACAGCGGCCACCCGCTCGCGCAACAGCGGCGGCACGGGATGGTCCCGCGCGAGATCGTACAGATCGGCGCGGTCCTGGCGCCGCAGCCAGAGCAGGTCCTCGAATCCCGCGGTCGTGACCAGCACGACATTCGCTCCGCGTCGCTCGAGCAGCGCGTTGGTAGCGACCGTGGTCCCATGGACGAGAACCTCGATCGCTTCACCATTTCCCCTCCCCAGCTCGTCCACCGCCCGGAATAGCCCGACCGCCGGGTCTTGGGGCGTGCTCACGACCTTCCGGACCTCGATCGCCCCGTCGCTCCCTAGCGCCACGAGATCGGTGAAGGTGCCGCCGACGTCCACGCCGACTCTCATCCGACGATCACTGGGCGCGGACCTCGGCAGGCGGAACGCAAAGCAGCAACCCGAGCGGATCGAAGCGGGGAGGGGGGGGGGGCGTGCTCGCTGCCGTGTCCGCTTACCGCCTTCCCCATTAGTGGCCGCTCCGCTGCCCAGCCTGCACCGCCAGAGCGCCGGCCAATACGATAGTCGCGAGCACTGAGAGCACTCCAACCCAGTCCCCGAGCCGCACGTATAGCGGGATCACGTCGCTCGTCCGCAGCCGGTCGGCGACGGTGGTCTCCTCGCCGAGCCGGGTCTGGTGGTACGCGTGGCCGAGCGGATCGACGAACTCCGTGATTCCCGTGTTGGCCGCCCGGGCGACGCCCAGGCGCGTCTCGATCGCCCGCATCACCAAGTGGGACGCGTGCTGATAGGGACCGGACGTGCGCCCGTACCAGCCGTCGTTGGTGATGTTGACGAGGAAGTCCGCGCCGGCGCGGCGGTAGCCCCGCGCCAAGTCTTCGAAGATCGACTCGTAGCAAATGAGCACGCCGAAGCGACCGACGCCGCTCGGATACAGGGGCAACGTCCGTCCCCGGCCGAACCCGCCCGCCCAGCGGTCGAGCCAGGGCACCTTGCGGAACCATGCCGCCGGCACGAACGGGACGCGCTCGACGACCGGCACAAGGTAGTGCTTCTCGTACACCGGCCGGCCGCGCCACCGGCCGGTCGAGTCGTAGAAAAAGGCGGCGTTGTAGGTGGTGTAGCCGGCAGCCGAATACTCCACATGTACGGCGCCTGTGAGCAGCGGAGTATGACTCTCGGCCACGAACGCGCCGATGGCGGAATCCCAGGCGGGGCGTTGCACCAGGTAGCCGGGGACCGCCGACTCCGGCCAGATGATCAGAGCAGGGCGGGCCTGCTCGCGGACGCGGCGTGAGAGTGCGAGGGTGATGGCGATGATGCTGTCTCCCGGTGCTTCCCATTTCTCGCCATATCCGATGTTCGGCTGGACCAGGCCCACGACCCCGGCGTCCCGCACCGGAAGGGTCCGTTCCCGCCACACGCCGTATCCGAGGGCGAGCACGATGGTGCCGAGGACTGGCGCGAGCCGACGGGCCAGGGGTCGCCACGCCGGCAGCGCCAGCGCGCCTTCGGCGATCAGCACGTTGCACCACACAAGCCACCACGTGACACCGTGAGCCCCGGCGACATCCGCCCACTGGACGAGCTTGGGAGCGTCGGCAAGCGACGTCCCGAGGCCGAGCCAAGGAAAGCTGATGTCGCCCTGGTGGCCGAGCACCCACTCCAGCGCGGTCCAGCCGATCGGCAGTGCGAACGCGAGCGAGACCCGGGGGAATCGGAGTCGCACGCGGACCGCGAACCAGAAGAGGACGCCGGTCCACAGGCCGAGGATGACGATGGTCGCCAGGTAGCCGAGCGCGGCGAGCTTCGTGAAATGCCACAACGCCACGACGAGCCAGTACAGCACGCCGCCCTGCGCGACGACGCCGTACCAGAACCCCCATCGGAAGGCCCGCCGCGGGTCGGCGTCTGTGACCCCCTGGCGGATCAGCAGGACGGCGGGCGTGACGGCGAAGAAGGGGAGGACCGGCAGCGCGAACGGGGGATAGCTAGCCGTGAGGGCAAGCGCACCGAGGGCTATGAGCCCCGCGACGCGGCGGCGGCTCACAGCACCACGTCGCGTCCTTCCTCGATCGACCGGTAGACCGCTTCCAGCACGCGCTGGACGGCGACCTGGTCCTTGGGGGGCGGGGCGTTGACGTCGCCGCGGATCACCGCAAGGAAGTAGGTCCACTCGGCGCGGTAGGACTGGGTGAATTGGGTTTCGCGCCCGCTCGCGCCCGTGGGAGTGACGTCGGTCGGCGTGCCGTGCACTTCCTTGAAGACGCGCAACGGGTTGATGGCCGCCGAGCCGTTCTTGCCGACGAGGTCGAACCAGAAGCGCTCGCCCTCGCCCATGTGCCGCCAGCTCACGTCCACCGAGATGGACAGGCCGTTCTCGCACACGACCAGCGCCGTTCCCATGTCTTCCACCCCGTCGGCGCTGCGGCGTACGGCGTGCGCCGACACGCGTCGCGGAATAGGCCAGCCGGCGAGCCACAGGCCGAGGTCGAGCAGCGGCAACCCGAGGTCGAGCAGCGCGCCGCCTCCCGCTTCCTGCCGCCGCAGCCGCCACGGGATCATCTGTCGGCTGGGCTGGAAGGTGTACCACCCCGCGCGCACGGCGTCGAGCGTCCCGATCTCTCCGCCGGCGAGGAAGCCGCGCACGACTTGCACGTCGGACCGGAATCGATGATTCATCCCCACGAGCACCCGCTTGCCGTAGCGCTCGCCCGCCTTGAGCACGTTCTCCACGCCCTGCGAGGACAGCGACAGCGGCCGTTCGCACAGGACGTGCAGGCCGGCCGAAAGCGCCGCGACCACGTGGATCTCGTGCAGGTGGTTCGGCGTGCAAATGACCGCCGCATCGGCCTCGGCGTACTTCAGAACCTCTTCGATGTCGTCGTAGGTGTCCTTGACCTCGAACCGCGCCGCGAGCGCCTGGGCCTTCGACAGATCGTTGTCGCAGATGGCCGCGATCTCAACGCCCGAGATCTTCCGCAACGCCGGCAAGTGGGCGACCTGCGCGATCGCCCCCGCTCCGATAACGGCGATGCGGATCGGGTCGCTCACCGCCCGGCCCGGAAGCGGTACATCACCCCGGCCCGGAGCGACACCGTCGACAGGTCTGTCGCAACGACCCCCCGACCTTCGAGCGTCAGCCGCCACCGCGGGCCGACTGCGTAGTCGGCGCCAATGGTGCCGTTGAGCCCCGCGGAGACGCCACCGAGGGCGTCTGCGACGAAGGTGCCGTTGATCGCGTTGCCGCTGCCGTGCCGCAGGTGCACGCCCATCCCCAGTCCCAGGTACGCGCTGACCGACCGGCCCTGCGGCAATACGTATTGCAGATCGAGGTCTCCGGTGAGGTCCGACCACGTGATGCGGCCGACGTTGATCGTGAAATTGGAGTCGGGATCGGTGACGAGCGAGCGCAGCTTTCGGGTCAACTGGTCGATCGCGTGCTGGTTGAACGTGCCCTTGAAGTAGGACAGGCCAAGCAGCACGCGCACGTGGGGGGCGACGTAGCCGTAGTCCAGGCGCACGCCGCCGACGATCGTTCCTCGGAGTCGGGTCGCACCCAGAGCGCCCAGGTCGGCTTGGAGGCCGGAGGGACGCAGGCTGTCGTAGGAGAACCGATTGAGGATGGCTTGGGCGCTCAGGCGCTCGGGCGCACGGGCGCTCAGCAGCAACGCGATCGCCGCGATCGCCACGCCGCCGGACCGCCCAACCGCCTCAGTAGAGCTTCGCAACGTTCGTCCCCGGATAGTACGTGGCGAGAATCTCCCGGTACTGCTGGCCGGCGCGGGCGCGCCCGATGGCCCCCCACTGGCACAGCCCGACCCCGTGTCCCGCTCCCGCCCCCGCCGCGACCAGCCGGCTCACCCGGCCGTCGCCCTCGTGGGTCACGAACAGCTGGAACGCCGTGCTCTGCAGCAGCTGGTCGGTCTCGGGCCGTAGCACACTGCGCACATCGGGGCCCGCGATCCGCACGTCGCCGCGGGCGAACACAATGCGCAACTCGCCCACCCGTCCCGATTCCGTCGTCCGTGTGACCGCGACGTCCGTGATCGGCTGCAACCCATCTTCGCTCACCGCCATCACGGATGGCAGCGTTCGCGTCAATATAGCGCGCAGCTTGGCGCCGTCCCACTCCGCGCGCCACCGAAAGCGCGGCGAAATCTCGCAGTAGTAGTGGCCGCCCCCGCTCGCATCCGACACCGGACGCAGGTATGGGCGCGGCTGCGACGCGCGGAACGCCTCCTCCACGCCCGCCGTGCTGAAGCCGCACGTCGAGTGGAAGTAGGCGTCGATCAGTTCGCCGCGGTAGCGCACGACCTCGCCTCCGGTCTCCCGCACGGCGGCCCACACTTGCGGCGTCTCCCCCGCGAGCCCGGCATAAACCTGATCCCGCGTATCCGACCAGGCGTCCACCCCATCGGCCTCCCACCGCCGCAGGTTGCGGAGTGCATAGGTCCGGGAGACCACCGCTTGCGCGAGCACGGCCTGGAACTCATCAGGGCGGCGGGGCCCGAGCTCGATGCCCAGCACTCCGGCGACGTAGCTCTCCACCGGCACCCGGTTCATGACGGTCAGTCCCGCGCCCATCCGAATGATGTTGATCCGGCCGCGATAGCGGCGCCCGTTCACCATGGCGAAGTGGTTCTCGGTGACGTTGACGGCGGAGACGCCGCGATGGGAATCACTCCGGCCGCCGTCGGGTTTTATGACCCGCAGCCCGCCGGCACTGTCGGCCGCGATTTGCCAGGTGGCGCCGGCTGGGATCGCTTCGAGTGGGGCGCCGTTGCCGTCATCGGTGACGAACAGCTCGCCGTCGCCGCCCAGAACGACTTGGGAGACGCCGGCGAATAGCCCGACGCGAAGTTCCGGCTCCGCTCCGGAGGGGAGGGAGGGGGTGAGCGGGGCGGGCCGCGGGCAGGCGGTCCCGAGGAGCGCGAGGCTAGCCAGCGCTGGCGTCGCCCAGCGCGGCATCCAGCTGTTCGAGCGTGCAGTCAATGTCGGCATCCGTGTGGGCGCTGGAGACGAAGGCGGCCTCGAAGGCCGAGGGGGGGAGAAACACGCCGCGCGCGGTCGCGGCGCGGTGCCAGCGTCCGAACAGGGCCGTATCGGCCGCCTGCGCCTGCGCGTAATCCCGGATCGGGCCGGGCGCGAGGAAGACCCCCCACATCGAGCCCGCGTGTCCCACGCTGGCGGGCACCCGATGCCGCCGCGCGGCGTCCCCTATACCCGAGACCAGCCGGGCGGTTCGTTGCTCCAGGGACTCGTAGAAGCCCGGGCGCGCCGTCTCCCCCAGTGTGGCCAGGCCGGCCGCCATCGCGATCGGGTTGCCGGACAGCGTCCCGGCCTGGTAGACCGGGCCGGCCGGCGCCACGAGCCGCATCAGCTCCGCTCGGCCGCCGTAGGCGCCGACCGGCAGGCCGCCCCCCACGATCTTACCGAGCGTCGTCAGATCGGGACGCACGCCGAGACGCTCCTGTCCGCCGCCCGGGGCGACCCGGAAGCCGGTCATCACTTCATCGAAGATGAGCAGCGCCCCGTGGGTGTCACACAACCGCCTCAGCGTGGGGTGAAACTCCGGCTCGGGCGCGATGAAGCCCACGTTGCCGAGATAGGGTTCGACGATAACGGCCGCGATCTGCGCGCCTCGTCGACGAAACACCTCCTCCACCGCCGCGACGTCGTTGAACGGTACCGTGAGCGTGAGGCTCGCGAGGGCGGCTGGAACCCCGGGGCTGTTGGGCAACCCCAGCGTGGCCACGCCCGAGCCGGCCTGCACCAGGAAGCTGTCGGCGTGGCCGTGGTAGCCGCCCGCGAACTTGAGGATGTGCTCGCGCTTCGTGGCCGCTCGCGCCACGCGCACCGCCGCCATGGTCGCCTCGGTGCCGCTGTTCACGAAACGCACCATCTCGAGCGACGGCATCCGTTGGCGCACCAGCTCGGCGAGCTGCACCTCGGCCTCGCACGGCGCCCCGTAGCTCCACCCCTGCGCGGCCGCCGCCTGAATCGCCTCCAGCACCACAGGGTGGGCGTGGCCCAGGATCAGCGGGCCCCAGGCGCAGACGTAATCCACGTAGGAGCGACCGTCGACATCCGTGAGGCGGCAGCCTGCCGCTCGCGCGACGAAAAAGGGCGTCCCGCCGACAGCGCGGAACGCCCGCACCGGAGAGTTCACACCTCCGGGGAGCACCTGTTGCGCCCGCTCGAACAGCGCCGTGGAGCGGTTCACCCCAGGGCGACCGCCCGGTAATCGTAGTCCTCGCTGTCCACCAGGCGTGCGCGGATGAAGGTCCCCGTGACGGCCCAGCCGCCGTTAGCGACGTAGGTGACGCCGTCCACGTCGTCGGCCTGCCACTGCACACGTCCGACGTGCGTGGCCCCCCCTCCCCCCCTCCCCCCTCCTACATCGAGCGGGTCGGCCACGCGGTCCACCAGCACCGGCACCTCCCGGCCCACGAACCGCGCGAGCCGCTCGGCGGAGATGGCGCGCTGCACTTCGAGCACCTCCTCCAGCCGGTCGCGCTTCACTCCGTCGGCGATGTCGTCGGCGTACTGCATCGCCCGGGTGCCCTCCTGCGGGGAGTAGGCGAACGCGCCCAGACGGTCGAACTGTGCCTCCTCGAGGAAGGCGAGCAGCACGCGGAACTCCTCATCCGTCTCGCCCGGAAACCCGACGAGGCATGTCGTGCGCAGGGCGAGATCCGGGATCGCGTCGCGCAGCCAGGCGAGTTTATCCCGCAGTGTCTGCTGCCGCTCTGGGCGACGCATCCGCTCCAGCATCCGGTCGCTCGCGTGCTGGATCGGCATGTCGATGTAGGGGACGATCCGCGGCTCGCGCGCAATGAGGTCGACGAGGCGCTGGCTGATGCCGGCCGAGTAGACGTACAGCAGGCGATACCAGGGGACCGACGTTTCGCGGAGCAGGGCTTCCAGCAGATCCGGCAGTTTCGGTCCGCCGGGCCCGAGGTCGCGACCCCAATGCCCGAGGTCTTGGGCAACGAGGTTGATCTCGCGGGCGCCCTGTGCTTCTAACGCTTGCGCCTCGCGCACCAGTCGCTCGACGGGCTCGGAGCGGTGTTTGCCGCGCATCAGGGGGATGGCGCAGAAGGCGCAGGTGTGGTCGCAGCCCTCGGAGATCTTGAGGTATCGCACGTGCCCCGTGTCTCCGAGCAGTTGTCGCACGCCGGGGTGACGGGCGACGGGATCGTCGATGAGGCCCCGCTCGGCGAGCCGTGGCACCAGGTGGTGCAGGTCGGAGAAGCCGAGGTACAAGTCCACCTCCGGGATCTCCTGAGCCAGCTCCTGTTGATACCGCTGCACCAAGCACCCGACGGCGACGACCGCCTTCACTTCCCCCCCCTTCCCTGCCGTCTGCTTCAGTCGGGCGGCGGCGAGGAGGGCATCGATTGACTCCTGTTTGGCGGCATCGATGAAGCCGCAAGTGTTGACCAGGATGACGTCAGCGCGCGCCAGGTCGCCGGTTACGACCGCACCGTGGCCGACCAGCTCGCCCACTAGGCGCTCGGAGTCGACGGTGGCCTTGTCGCAGCCTAACGAGACGACGCCCAGCTTCATCCGCGGTAGTTCCCGTACTTCAGCTCGAGGCCCCAATCCTCGCCGCGCAGGAATGTGATCACCTCCTGCAGCTCGTCCTTCGACGGGGACTGCACCCGGATCTCGTCGCCCTGGATCGAGGCCTGGGCTTTCTTGAATTTGCGGTCCTTGATCGCTTTGACGATCGCCTTGGCCTTTTCCTGGGGGATGCCCTGTGTGAGCTTGATTTCGCGGCGCACCGTGTCGTTCGCCGCCGGCGTGACGGTCCCCAACTCGAGGTTTTTCACGGGCACACCGCGCTTGATGAGCTTGCCCTGCAGCACGTCGAACAGCGCTTTCATCTTGAAGTCGTCGTCGGCCACGAGCGTGAGCGTCACGGTGGCCCGATCGAAGGCGATGGAGGCCTTGGAGCCTTTGAAGTCGTAGCGCTGGGCCACTTCCTTCGTGGCCTGATTCACGGCGTTATCGACTTCCTGGAGGTCCGCCCCCGTGGAGACATCGAACGAGGCGAGAGGTGCCATAGGGCGGCAATATAGACGTGGGGAGTGAGGAGTGGTACCTGACTATGCTACGCGGAGCTCCGCATGCGCATCGGAGCCTCCCACACCCACTTCCCCCGGTGGTTGTTTAGAAGAGGAAGGTTTCCAGCGCCCGGGCTCTCGAAACGTGTCGGAGTCTGGCCAGCGCTTTCTCTTTGATCTGCCGGACCCGCTCCCGCGTGATGCCGAGCAGCGACCCGATCTCCTCCAGCGTCATCGGCTCCTGCCCCTCCAGCCCGAAGTAGAGCCGCAGGATCTTCGCCTCCCGATCCTTGAGCGTCGCGAGCACCTGCTCGATCGACTCCGTGAGCGCGTGCTCGAAGATCTCGTCGTCGGGTCCGGGATTCTGCGTATCGGGGAGATAATCCAGCAGCTTGTTGTCTTCGCCGGGCGTGAGCGGGGCGTCGAGGGAGAGGTGGGCCTGGCTGATCGAGAGGGTCTTGGCGACTTCATCCTCAGAAATGTCCATGCCCTCGGCGATCTCCTCGACGGTGGGCTCGCGCCCCAACTCCTGGAGCAGCGCCGAGGAGCGCTTACCAATGCGGTGCAACGTGCCGGCGCGGTTAAGTGGTACACGCACGATGCGCGACTGCTCGGCCAGCGCCTGCAGGATCGCCTGGCGGATCCACCATACCGCGTACGAGATGAACTTGATGCCCTTGGTTTCGTCGAACTTGTGCGCCGCGCGGATCAACCCCAGGTTGCCCTCGTTGATCAGGTCCGAAAGGGAGACTCCCTGGTTTTGATACTTCTTCGCCACCGACACCACGAACCGGAGGTTGGACCGGACGAGCTTGTCGAGCGCCTCTTCCTCGCCCAGCTTGATCCGCTGCGCGAGCGTGACCTCCTCCTCCCTGGTGATGAGCGGGTACTGACTGATCTCCCGGAGGTATTGGTCGAGCGACCCCTCATCGAACGATGCCCGCTTCGCCGTGTTCAGATGCATGGGATGGTCACCCTCCAAGCGCGCTGCAATGCCGCACCACACATGACAGACAGCCGCGGCGACGGCACGGTCGCGGCCTCCGTAGTGCTGGTCCCCCGGGTCAGTGAATCAAGGCCCCGAGCCGGTGCCAGCGAATGTCCGTCAACCAGGGAAGCGGATCGTGGGCTTCCCGGTCATAGCTGAAATAAACGACGAGCGGCCGCCCCTTGATCGCCGACTCGTCCACGAAGCCCCAGTACCGTGAATCCGACGAATTGTCCCGATTGTCGCCGAGCACGAAATACTTCCCCTGAGGCACGACGAGTGGTCCCCAGTTGTCGCGCGTCGGGTGCTGGCGGCGCACGTCGTCCGGCGCGCCCACGAAATACCCGCGCTGCCACCCGAACTCGGAGTCGGTGAGGTCGTGGTCGGCATCGATGTGCTGCACGTACGGCTCGGCCAGCGCCGCGCCGTTGACTTCCACCTGACCGGCCCGCATTGCCACGGTGTCCCTCGGGACGCCGATCACCCGCTTGACGTAGTTGAGCGTGGGGTCCCGCGGAAACAGGAACACAATGATGTCGCCGCGCCGTGGCGTCCCGAAGCCCGGGAGCCGGGCGTGGGTGCCGGGAATCTGCGCGCCATAGACCGCCTTGTTCACGAACAGGAAGTCGCCAGCGAGCAGCGTGTGCTCCATGCTGCCGGTGGGGATCTGAAACGCTTCGATGAGGAAGGTCTTGATGATGAGGAAGAGCACTAACGCCACGCCGAGCGAGCGCATCCAGCTGTCGAACCATCGCGCCAACTTGGACCGGCGTTTGGCGGGGGGGGAGGGCGCGCTAAGCGGAGACGCTGCAACAGCGCTCGGATCAACCGGCGGGGCCCCCAAATCATGCATGTGTCGTACGTTAGTAAGGTGCCCGGCACGGCGCAACAGTCACCGTCCATACCCGGGCACCCCCAACCCGCCCACCACCCGGATCCGGTCCCGGCAGTCTCCCCACTCCAGGCAGGCGGTGGACGCACTCGGCGTCGAGTGGCGAGCCACCAGTCGAGAGGACGATCACCAACGTTTCGTGATGCACGACCCGGGACGCCACGACTCGCCCGGCGTAGGAATCATCCTGCGGACGTGTCCGGAACCGAAATTCACGCGGGCGCCGGGCTCAGGCCTCCGTGTCGATCTGCGCCCGCTGCAGCCTGCCGGAGTAGTCCACGTACACCACCTTGATCTCCGAGTAGAAGTCGTACACCGCCCATCCGCCCTCGCGGTGACCGTTCCCCGTCTGCTTCATTCCGCCAAACGGCAGGTGCGCCTCCGCCCCGATCGTTGGCGCGTTGATGTAGGTGATGCCCGTATCGAGGTCTTCCATCGCCCGGAAGGCCGCGTTCACGTCGCGGGTGTAGATCGAGCTCGAGAGGCCGTACGACACGTCGTTGTTCACCCGGATCGCCGCACCGAGGTCGGGCACCCGGATCACCGAGAGCACGGGGCCGAAGATTTCTTCCTGCTCGACGCGCATCCCCGGCTTCACCCCCGCCAGCACGGTCGGCCGATAGAACCATCCCGCCGCGAGCGCTTTGTCGACCGGCTCGGCGCCGCCGATCGCCACGGACGCACCTTGCTCTCGCCCCACGCCGACGTAGTACTCGACCTTCTTCCGCGCCTCCTCGTGGATCAGGGGCCCGACTTCGGTCTTGGGATCGAGCCCAGGCCCGAGCCGGAGCCGCTCGGCCCGATCGCACACGCTCCGCAGGAACTGGTCGTGGATCTGCTCGTGGAGGATGAGCCGGCTGGTCGCCGTGCAGCGCTGTCCGGTCGTGCCGAACGCCCCCCACAACACGCCGTCCAGCGCCAGGTCCAAGTCGGCATCGTCCATCACGATCATCGCGTTCTTGCCGCCCATCTCGAGCGACAGCCGCTTGTGGAGCTTGCCGCAGGTGGCTCCGATCACCGCGCCCGTCTCGGTCGAGCCGGTGAACGAAATGACCGAGACGTCCGGGTGCTCAACGATCGCCCGTCCCACAACCGACCCCTCGCCGTGCACCAGCTGGAGCGTCTCTGGCGGCAGCCCCGCTTCCACCAGGATTTCCACCAGCAGATGGGCCGTGTGCGGCACGTCCTCGGCGGGCTTGAAGATCACGGCGTTCCCGCAGGCGAGCGCGGGAAACATCTTCCACGTCGGGATCGCCATCGGGAAATTGAAGGGGGTGATGAGCCCGGCGATGCCGATCGGTCGCCGGTAGGCCATCGCCCATTTGTTGCGCAGCTCGGAGGGCACGACGCGACCGAACAGGCGTCGCCCCTCGCTCGCCGCGTAGAAGGCCGTGTCGATCCCTTCCTGGACATCGCCGCGGGTCTCGGCTAGCACCTTCCCCATCTCGCGCGTCATGGCCTTGGCGATCGCTTCCTTGCGCGCCACTAACAGCTCACCCACGCGCTGCAGCGCCTGACCGCGGATCGGCGCCGGGGTCCGAGACCACGTTGCGAACCCGCGCTTCGCGGAGGCGACGGCCCGGGCCACGTCGTCGGGGCCGGATCGCGGGAAGCAGCCGATCACGTCGTTCCAGTCGGCGGGGTTGCGGTTCTCGAAATAGGCGCCGCTGGCCGGTGCGACCCAGTCTCCGGCGATGAAGTTCCTGAAGTTTTCAGCCATGGGCCCTCAGCCGTCAGTGAGGTGCGGGAGGGACAGGGGCGGGAGTGGGCGCGGCACAGAACCCGGAGGGCGGTGCTTTCGCGTAGCCGACGCGCGGCAGAATCTCGCGCGCGGCGAGCACCAGGCCCCAGATGATCAGGGCCTGGGAGAGCACGTGCGCGACGCCCAAGCGTCGGCGCCAGGAGGAGATGCTGCTCCAAAACCCAGCGGCGATGACCGCCGCCACGCCGGTCATGTAGAAGATGAGCTTCAGCCCGCAGCCATGGGTGTAGGGCCACTGGGTCATCCCTATGCCGATCAGCAGACCCAGCGCCACGCGGGCCCACGTCCCGAGCCACGCCGCCGAGCCGGTGGTGCGCGCTGCGCCCGCGCCGGCGAGCGGCGTTGCCCCGCCCCCCGGTGCGGGGCCGCCTACCCGGCGCTGGGTCACCTCGCCTTTGAGGTAGGGGTCGGCGTCGGGAAGTCTGGCGAGCAGCTTGTCGACCTCCGCCATCTCCCGGTCCCACTTCGGCTCCTTCTCCTTATCCGCCACTACGCCTCCCTGGCCAAGCCGTAGCGCTCGATCTTCTTGTACAGATTGCTGCGCGGCATCTCCAATGTGCGCGCCGTTTCGGAGACATTCCAGTCATGCTCCTTCAACTTGCCGAGGAGGTAGGCCCGCTCGGCCGCCTGCTTGAACTCCTCGAAGGTGTTCGCCCGCAGCCACGACTTACCTGCGACCGATTCACCGCCACTCCCTCCATCCGCACTTCGTCCGCGGTCCCCGGGCCCGCTGGCGACCAGTTGCTCGACATCCAGCTCTGTGACGCTGGGGCCGCTACCGAGGATGAGGAGCCGCTCCACGGCGTTGCGGAGCTCGCGGATGTTGCCTGGCCAATCGTAGGCCGACAAGCGCTTCAGGGCTCCGGCATCGAACGCTTTGGCGGGCAGGCCGGTGCGCTTGGTGAGGTCGTCGACGAAGTGCTGCACCAGCTGGGGAATGTCGGCGCGACGCTCTCGCAGCGGCGGCACCTCGATCGGCACGACGTTGATCCGGTACAACAGATCTTCGCGAAAGCGCCCCTCTGCGATCTCGCGCTCGAGATCCTTGTTCGTCGCGGCGATGACACGGACGTCCACTGGCAGCAGCTTGCCCGAGCCGACGCGGGCGATGACGCCCTCCTGGAGCACGCGCAGTACCTTGGCCTGCGCCGACAGACTCATGTCCCCGATCTCGTCGAGGAACAGCGTACCGCCGTCGGCCAGCTCGAACTTGCCGGCCCGATCCGCGAATGCGCCGGTAAAGCTGCCCTTCACGTGCCCGAACAGCTCGCTTTCGATCAGTTCGGTCGGGATCGCGGCGCAGTTCACCTCGACGAATGGCCCTCTGGCGCGCGGGCTGAGCGCATGGATCGCCCGCGCTACGAGCTCCTTGCCGGTCCCGTTGGCCCCGGTGATGAGCACGCGCGCCGGTGTCGGCGCGACCTTCTCGAGGCGCTCGATGACCTGGGTGATCACGCGGCTCGAGCCCACGATCTCGTGCTGCGCCTGCACCTCGGCGCGCAACCGTACGTTCTCGCTGGCAAGATCGACGTGATGCAGCGCGTTGCGCAGCGTCAGCAGGATGCGGTCGGTGTCGAGCGGTTTCTCGAGAAAATCGTAGGCACCCAGCTGCGTGGCTTCGACGGCCGTCTGGATCGTCCCGTGACCCGAGATCATCACCACCTGCGCTTGGGGATCGAGCTGGCGCAGGCGTGCCAGCGTCTCGATGCCATCCATCCCTTGCATCTTCACGTCGAGAAACACAAGGTGCGGCCGGAACTCGGCGTAGAGCCGGAGCGCCTCGTGTCCGGACGCCCCGGTCTGGACCTCCAACTCCTCGAACTCGAGGACCTGCTTCAGGGCCTCACGAATTCCCTTCTCGTCGTCGACGATCAGCACGCGGCGGCTCAAGCCCGGCGCCTCCGGAAGAGCACCACGCCCGTCGGGTGGATCACGACGTCGGCGATCGCCCGGTCGACGGCGACTGGCACGGCGCCCTGCGCATTCGCTCCCGCGACCTGCCGCGCCAATCGCGTCACCGCAGGTCCCGGGACCGGGAAGCCCCGCAGGCTGAGCTCGCGGATCGTCCAGCGGGCTTCGCCCGGCCGTGCGATCGCAATCGGCCCGGCGATGCGCAACGGCTCCCGCTCGGCGAGCATGCCGCCGAAGGGTCCCAGCGCGTCCTTGGGGAGGGCCCGCGTCGTGAGCCGCGCGTGCACAGCGAAGCTGCCGTCGAGCAGCTCCACACGCAGCGAGTCGAAGGTCCGACGCACCGTCCAGTCGATCCCGCTGCCGATGAGGGACGCCATCTCGCTCGGCGTAAGCACCACGGAGTCCGGCCCGCCCGGGCGCGCCAACTCGGCCACCTTATTCCGCCCGGCCGCCACGGCGCGCGGCGTCGGCGCCCCCACGGCCGTGTCGGATACCGGGGGCAGTGCCGTGCGGCGCGGACCGAGCCAGCGCGATGCAGTATGGAGAATAGGATCGCGATACCACCACGCCACTGCCCCGATCAGCAGCAGCAGCAACAGCGCGATCATGCGGAAAAACCAATTAATCAAGGCGCTCACTCCTTCTGACCTGATACACCGCGCCCCCCCGTTGGAGCGTGCTCGCCATCAGGTCCACTGCCTCCACCGCGACCGTCTCGGCGAGCTCGAGCCTGGCGAGGGCGTCAGCCAAGCCGCGAAACGCCTGGGGCTCGGCGTCCCGCGTCGCGCGGCCCAGCGTGACATGGGGCTGGAACGGCCGACCCTCGGTCGGAAACCCCAGAGGCGCGAATGCTTGCTCCACCCGGTGCTGCAGCAACTCCAGGGCCGGCACCGGTTCGACTCCCACCCAAACCACCCGAGGCCGGCGCTGGTCCGGGAACACCCCGAACCCCCCGAGAGCCAGAGGAATGCTGCGCGACGCGCCCGCCACGCCGCCCTTGCCCTCACCCCCAGCCGCCTGCGCCAGCGCTGCCTGCAGCTCCGACTCCCGGGCGTCGGCTACGTCGCCCAGAAACTTGAGGGTGAGGTGTAGCCCGTCGGGGCGCACCCAGTTCACCGGCAATTGGAGCTCGCGCAGCGGAGCCGCGGCCGCCCAGACGGCCTCCCGGACGGCTGGAGGGAGATTGAGCGCGATGAACAGCCTCACCGACTCGCGGTACGGTCGGCGAGAAGGCTGCCGCGTCGGTAGCCGCGCGGGTCGATCTCGACGCGAGCGAACCCCAGGTCGGAGAGCCGCGCGGTGACGTCCCCAGAATGGGCCTGGAGCCAGGAAATCCAGCGCGGCTCTACTTCGATCCGCGCGGCATCGCCAAGGTGCCGCACCCGCAGGTCCCCCGTGACGCCGAGGCCGCGCAAGTACGCCTCTCCCTCCTCCACCTGCTGCAGACGCGCCGGGGTGACTGGCAACCCGTACTGCACGCGAGAGGAAAGGCACGGCGCAGCGGGCGCGTCCCAGATCGGCAGCTGCAGCACCCGCGCAGCCTCCCGAACGGCGCTCTTGGTGAGGCCTGCCTCGGCGAGCGGCGAGCGGATCCCCGCGGCGAGACCCGCGGCCCTGCCTGGCCGGTGCTCGCGCAGGTCGTCCGCATTGGTCCCGTCGCACACCACCGCGAGCCCACGCGCCCGCGCTTCAGGTACCAGGCGGCTCCACAGCTCCGTCTTGCAGAAAAAGCAGCGGTTGGGAGAGTTGGCGAGGTAGTCGGGGTCCTCGAGCTCGCGGGTCGCGATCTCGACCAGCGGGACATCGAACCGCGCGGCGAGGTCGCGAGCTGTCTCCCACTGCGCGGCAGGATACGACGCACTGCGTCCAATCGCGGCCACCATCCGATCCCTCCCCAACTCTGCTCGGAGCACGACGGCGAGGAGGGCCGAATCGACGCCGCCCGAGTAGCCCAGCAGTGCCGAAGGAAAGGTGCGCACCGTGGCGCGCAGGGCAGCGAGTGGGGCGGACTCGGAGCGGGCCGACATGGCCGAATAGTAATGACTTACGATGTCCCAATCAAAGGACAGTTTGGGTGTTAGAAACGGATATTCCGTAGGCTGGGAACTTCGTATACTTATGATGAGTTGACCAAAATGGTACATGGACTACGTATGGTAGCCCCACGAGTCCGGAGGCCTCCGAAATGACACAACGGACCGAGCTGGACGCCGTAGATCGCAAAATCCTGAAGCTCCTGTGCAGCGACGGTCGGGCCAGCTACCAGGGAATCGCCGACGAGGTCGGGTTGTCTCGCCCCGCAGTCATGGAGCGCGTCAAGCGACTGGAGGAGACTGGCTACATCACCGGGTACGGCGCGCACCTCGAGCGCACCAAGCTCGGCTATCCGGTGACCGCCTTCGTCGCGGTGCGGTATGGCAACTCCGACTACGTTGGCGACGAGCCGCGCATGCGCCAGATGGTCAAGCACCCGGGCGTCATCGAGTGCCACCACGTCGCGGGCGAGGACTGCTACATCCTCAAGGTGGTCGCCCCGAATCTCGAGGGCGTGCAGGATATCCTGCGCGATCTGCGTGGTCCCAATCAAACCATGAACACCCGGACGACGATCGTGCTGTCCACGCTGTACGAGAAACCCGGCCTCGTCCTCACGGAGCCGGACTGATGGCGGCGCTGCGCGGCAAGGCACTCGTCGCCTATCTGGTCGTGTGCGTCTTTTGGGGATCTACCTACCTGGCGATCCGTGTGGGCGTGGGGGAGTTGCCTCCCTTCCTCTTCGCCGGCCTACGCTTTCTGTCCGCCGGCCTGCTGCTGCTCGGACTCGCGCTCGCGCTGGGCGACCGCCTGCCGCGCCGCCCCGCCGATTGGCGCACCCTGGCGATCGTCGGGCTCTTTCTGCTGGCGGGTGGAAACGCCTTCGTCGTGTGGGCCGAGCAATACACTCCCTCCGGCGTGGCCAGCCTCTTCGTCGTGACGGTGGCTCTGTGGATGGCGTTCTTCGATGCGATCATCCCCGGCGGGTCGGGCGACCTCAACTGGCGCGTCGTGACGGGCCTGCTGCTCGGTTTCGTCGGCACCAGCCTGCTCGTGGGAGCGAGCCCGGCCGAGCTGCTGCACGCCGACCTGCGGGGTCCCCTCGCGCTGACCGGCGCGAGCGCGTCGTGGTCGCTGGGGTCGGTGTACGCCAAGCGGCGCCCGACCGAGACCAGCCCCTACATCGGTGCTGCCGTGCAGATGATCGTCGGCGGGACCGCGGTGGCGCTGGTGGGAACGGGCCTGGGTGAGTGGCGCGCCTGGCACCTCACGCCGAAGGGCTTGGGTGCCATCGTTTACCTCGTGATCTTCGGCTCGATCCTGGGCTACAGCGCCTACTCCTACGCGCTGCGGCACGCTTCGGCCACGATCGTCGGCACCTATGCCTACGTGAACCCGGTGATCGCCGTGCTGCTCGGCTGGCTGCTTCTGAGCGAGCCGGTCACCGCGCGCACGTTCATCGCGATGACACTCATCCTCGGTGCCGTCTTGTGGATCCAGTTTTCCCACAGACTGCGTCCGACGTTCGGACGGTCGGACGGGCGGACGGAGAGCGCTACAACAGTCAAACCGTCCGACGGTCCGACCGTCCCACAGGTGGGGGAGGCCAGCACCTGATGACGCCTCCAGGCGAGGCCAGCCTCGATCCATCGAACTGGGACGAGCTCCGCGCCCTCGGCCACCGCATGGTGGACGACATGCTCGACTATCTCGCCACAGTCCGCTCGCGCCCTGCCTGGCGCTCCGTCCCGGCGGACGTGCGGGCGCGGCTCGCGGAGCCGCTGCCGCTCGAGCCAACCCCCCCGGAGGCCGTGTACGAGCAGTTCAAGCGCGACGTGCTCCCCTACCCCACCGGCAACGTCCACCCCCGGTTCTGGGGCTGGGTGATCGGCACCGGCACGCCGCTCGCGATGCTCGCCGACATGTTGGCGTCGGGGATGAATTCGCAGGTCGCCGAGTTCGACGACGCCGCGGCACTAGTCGAGAACCGGGTGATCGCCTGGTTCGTG